>NZ_CP040244.1:1010000-1311649 GCF_005517195.1 Streptomyces vilmorinianum
GATGACCTGTGGTTAGGGGTGAAAGGCCAATCAAACTCCGTGATAGCTGGTTCTCCCCGAAATGCATTTAGGTGCAGCGTCGTGTGTTTCTTGCCGGAGGTAGAGCACTGGATAGGCGATGGGCCCTACCGGGTTACTGACCTTAGCCAAACTCCGAATGCCGGTAAGTGAGAGCGCGGCAGTGAGACTGTGGGGGATAAGCTCCATGGTCGAGAGGGAAACAGCCCAGAGCATCGACTAAGGCCCCTAAGCGTACGCTAAGTGGGAAAGGATGTGGAGTCGCAGAGACAACCAGGAGGTTGGCTTAGAAGCAGCCACCCTTGAAAGAGTGCGTAATAGCTCACTGGTCAAGTGATTCCGCGCCGACAATGTAGCGGGGCTCAAGCGTACCGCCGAAGTCGTGTCATTGCAGCAATAGGGCCAACGCCCGCTGTGATGGGTAGGGGAGCGTCGTGTGCCGGGTGAAGCAGCCGCGGAAGCGAGTTGTGGACGGTTCACGAGTGAGAATGCAGGCATGAGTAGCGATACACACGTGAGAAACGTGTGCGCCGATTGACTAAGGGTTCCTGGGTCAAGCTGATCTGCCCAGGGTAAGTCGGGACCTAAGGCGAGGCCGACAGGCGTAGTCGATGGACAACCGGTTGATATTCCGGTACCCGCTTTGAAACGCCCAATATCGAGCCCATTAATGCTAAGGCCGTGAAGCCGCCCCGGAGCCTTCGGGCAAAGGGGAGTGGTGGAGCCGCTGACCCAAGGTGGTAGTAGGTAAGCGATGGGGTGACGCAGGAAGGTAGTCCAGCCCGGGCGGTGGTTGTCCCGGGGTAAGGGTGTAGGCCGTGTGATAGGCAAATCCGTCACACGTTAAGGCTGAGACCTGATGCCGAGCCGATTGTGGTGAAGTGGATGATCCTATGCTGTCGAGAAAAGCCTCTAGCGAGTTTCATGGCGGCCCGTACCCTAAACCGACTCAGGTGGTCAGGTAGAGAATACCGAGGCGTTCGGGTGAACTATGGTTAAGGAACTCGGCAAAATGCCCCCGTAACTTCGGGAGAAGGGGGGCCATCACTGGTGATCGGATTTACTCCGTGAGCTGGGGGTGGCCGCAGAGACCAGCGAGAAGCGACTGTTTACTAAAAACACAGGTCCGTGCGAAGCCGTAAGGCGATGTATACGGACTGACGCCTGCCCGGTGCTGGAACGTTAAGGGGACCGGTTAGCTCTGTTTCGACAGGGCGAAGCTGAGAACTTAAGCGCCAGTAAACGGCGGTGGTAACTATAACCATCCTAAGGTAGCGAAATTCCTTGTCGGGTAAGTTCCGACCTGCACGAATGGCGTAACGACTTCTCGACTGTCTCAACCATAGGCCCGGTGAAATTGCACTACGAGTAAAGATGCTCGTTTCGCGCAGCAGGACGGAAAGACCCCGGGACCTTTACTACAGTTTGATATTGGTGTTCGGTTCGGCTTGTGTAGGATAGGTGGGAGACTTTGAAGCCGTGACGCCAGTCATGGTGGAGTCGCCGTTGAAATACCACTCTGGTCGTGCTGGATGTCTAACCTCGGTCCGTGATCCGGATCAGGGACAGTGTCTGATGGGTAGTTTAACTGGGGCGGTTGCCTCCCAAAGGGTAACGGAGGCGCCCAAAGGTTCCCTCAGCCTGGTTGGCAATCAGGTGTTGAGTGTAAGTGCACAAGGGAGCTTGACTGTGAGACCGACGGGTCGAGCAGGGACGAAAGTCGGGACTAGTGATCCGGCGGTGGCTTGTGGAAGCGCCGTCGCTCAACGGATAAAAGGTACCCCGGGGATAACAGGCTGATCTTCCCCAAGAGTCCATATCGACGGGATGGTTTGGCACCTCGATGTCGGCTCGTCGCATCCTGGGGCTGGAGTCGGTCCCAAGGGTTGGGCTGTTCGCCCATTAAAGCGGTACGCGAGCTGGGTTTAGAACGTCGTGAGACAGTTCGGTCCCTATCCGCTGTGCGCGTAGGAATATTGAGAAGGGCTGTCCCTAGTACGAGAGGACCGGGACGGACGAACCTCTGGTGTGCCAGTTGTCCTGCCAAGGGCATGGCTGGTTGGCTACGTTCGGGAGGGATAACCGCTGAAAGCATCTAAGCGGGAAGCCTGCTTCGAGATGAGTATTCCCACCTCCTTGAGAGGGTAAGGCTCCCAGTAGACGACTGGGTTGATAGGCCGGATGTGGAAGCCCAGTAATGGGTGGAGCTGACCGGTACTAATAGGCCGAGGGCTTGTCCTCAGTTGCTCGCGTCCACTGTGTTAGTTCTGAAGTAACGAACACGCCCCCTGCGGGGTGCGGCGGTTCAACTTCATAGAGTTTCGGTGGTCATAGCGTTAGGGAAACGCCCGGTTACATTCCGAACCCGGAAGCTAAGCCTTTCAGCGCCGATGGTACTGCAGGGGGGACCCTGTGGGAGAGTAGGACGCCGCCGAACAATCATTGTGGGAAAGCCCCGCACCTTCTGGTGCGGGGCTTTTCTGCGTTTGGGGCTCCCTTTCGGGAGCCCGTAGCCGTTTCCGTCAGAGGCGGCCGGCGGCCTTGAGAGCCAGGTAGGCGTCCGCCAGTGCGGGCGCGAGGTTCTCGGGGGTGGCGTCGACGACGGTTACGCCGTGCCGGTGGAGCTGATCCGCCGTACGGCGGCGCTGGGCCTGGGCCTGGGTGGCGGCAGCGGCCTCGTAGACACCGTCGATCGTGCCGCGGCCGGTTGCCATGCGGGCCGTGTGCGGGTCGGCGACCGAGGCCACCAGGACGGTGTGGCGCTGGGTGAGCTGTGGGAGGACCGGGAGGAGGCCCTCCTCGATCGGAGCCGCGTCGAGGCTCGTCAGCAGGACGATGAGAGAACGGCGCGGGGCTCGGGCCAGTGCGGTGGCGGCGAGGGCGCGGGCGTCCGTCTCCACGAGCTCGGGCTCGAGCGGGGCCAGGGCGTTGACCACCGCGGGCAGGACGTCGCCGGCTGAACGGCCCTGCACCTGGGCGCGGAGCCGGCGGTCGTAGGCCAGGAGGTCGACGCGGTCGCCGGCGCGGGAGGCGAGGGCGGTGAGGAGCAGGGCGGCGTCCATCGAGGCGTCGAGACGCGGGACGTCGCCGACCCGGCCGGCCGATGTGCGGCCGGTGTCGAGGACGATCAGGATGTGACGGTCGCGCTCCGGGCGCCAGGTGCGGACGGCGACAGTCGTCTGCCGTGCGGTGGCCCGCCAGTCGATGGAACGGGTGTCGTCGCCGGGGACGTACTCGCGGAGGCTGTCGAACTCGGTGCCCTCGCCGCGGGTGAGGACGCTGGTGCGGCCGTCGAGCTCGCGGAGGCGTGCCAGCCGGGACGGCAGGTGCTTGCGGCTCGTGAACGGGGGCAGGACGCGGACCGTCCACGGCACCGTGTGACTGCCCTGCCGGGCGGCCAGGCCGAGGGGACCGTAGGAGCGGACCGTGACGCGTTCCGCGTGGCGGTCGCCGCGGCGGGTCGGGCGCAGTGCTGTGGTGATCCGGCGACGCTCGCCTGCGGGCACGGTGAGCTTCTGGCGTGAGGCGGCCTGTTCGGTGCCCGGGACCCAGCTGCTGGGCGGCCAGGCGTCGCGGAGCTGGGCGCGGAGGCGGCGGCGGGACGTGTTGGTGACGGTGAGCTGGACCTCCGCTCCGTCACCCAGTCGAACTGTTGTGTCACCGCTTCGGGTGAACTGCAGCGTTCGCACTGGCGCGGCCATCGCGTAGTCGCACAGAATTGCGAGTGAGAGGGGCGCGTTCACCGCGAGCATCCCCGTCCAACTGGGGGCGAGGATGCCCACGGGAAGCGATCCGAGGGCGGCGAGCAGTGCGGTTCGTCCGGTGAGGGCCATGGGGCGCCGTTCTCAGCGGGGTACGGGGACGTGGGCGAGGATCGAGTTGATGACGGAGTCGGCGGTGACTCCTTCCATCTCGGCCTCGGGCCGCAGCTGGATGCGGTGGCGCAGAGTGGGCAGTGCCAGGGCCTTCACATCGTCCGGGGTGACATAGTCCCGGCCGGTGAGCCAGGCCCAGGCGCGGGCGGTGGAGAGCAGGGCGGTGGCACCTCGGGGGGAGACACCGAGGGTGAGCGAGGGGGATTCACGCGTGGCACGGCAGATATCGACGACATAGCCGGCGATCTCGGGGGAGACCGAGGTCTTGGCGACGGCGGCGCGAGCGGCCTCGAGTTCGGCGGGGCCGGCGACCGGACGGACACCGGCGGCCTGGAGGTCGCGGGGGTTGAAGCCGTTCGCGTGCCGGGTCAGGACGTTGATCTCGTCCTCGCGGGAGGGCAGCGGGACCGTCAGCTTGAGAAGGAAGCGGTCGAGCTGGGCCTCGGGGAGGGGGTACGTGCCCTCGTACTCGACGGGGTTCTGGGTCGCGGCGACCAGGAACGGGTCGGGCAGCGGGCGGGGAGTGCCGTCGACAGTGACCTGGCGCTCCTCCATCGCTTCGAGGAGAGAGGACTGCGTCTTGGGAGGGGTGCGGTTGATCTCGTCCGCGAGCAGCAGATTGGTGAAGACCGGGCCGGGCTGGAAGGAGAACTCCGCGGTACGGGCGTCGTAGACCAGTGAGCCGGTGACGTCGCTCGGCATCAGGTCGGGGGTGAACTGGACGCGCTTGGTGTCGAGTTCGAGCGTGGCCGCGAGCGCACGGACGAGCAGCGTCTTGGCGACGCCGGGGACTCCTTCGAGGAGGACATGGCCCCGGCAGAGGAGGGCGACGACGAGTCCGGTGACGGCGGGGTCCTGGCCGACCACGGCCTTTGCGATCTCGGTGCGCAGGGCCTCCAAGGAGGCGCGGGCGCTGTCCGAGCTCGTAGGGGTCTCGGGGGTCGGGGCACTCATGAGGTGCGTACCTCTCTTTCGAGGGCGTCGAGTTGGTCTGCCAGGCGGATGAGAGTGGCGTCGTCGGCGGGTGCCGGGCCGAAGAGGAGGTCCCTGGGGTCTGCGGTGGTCTCGGGGAGACGGGCGGAGAGCGCGGGGAGCAGGGTCTCGGGGGAGTGGGCGTCCTGGGTGGCGACGCCGAGGAGGGGCGCGATCCGGGTGCGGGTCGCGGTGCGCAGGACGGCGGCCGCGCGGTCGCGGGCGTTGGCCTTGCGGTACAGGCGGGCACGGCCTTCGGTGGCCTCGGAGGCGCGGATGGCGACCGGAAGTCGTTCGGTCACCAGCGGGCCGAGGCGACGGCCTCGCCAGATCGCGGCGAGGACGGCGGCGACGGCGAGTTGGAGCGTGCCCCACAGCCAGCCCGAGGGCACGAGTGAGAGGAAGCCGTCGGCGGTGCTGTCGGGGGACTCTCCCTCGGGGTCGCCCTCGGTGACGGAAGCATCGGAGAGGGAGGGGAGGTACCAGACGAGATGAGGGCGGGAGCCGAGGAGTTGCAGGGCGAGCGAGGCGTTGCCCTGCTTGTCGAGACGTTCGTTGTAGAGGACGTCGGGGGAGCCGAGGAGGACGGTGTCGCCGCCGGCGGAGGCCGGGACCGTGAGCAGGGTCGGCAGTCCGTCGCCGAGGTAGCAGCTGTGGGCACCGTCGTTGGCGGTCGTGTAGCGCTCGCCACCGATGTCGACGCTTCCGGCGCGGACGGCGGCGGGCAGGGAGCAGCTGGGCTCACGGGCCGTCACCGACGTGCTGGTGGCGGCGGTGACGCCGGGCGCCAGGGTGGCGACCGAGGCGTGGCCGGCGCCGACGAGGACGGTGCGGCCGCCGGAGGTGGTCATGGCCCTGTGCAGCGTGGCCTGCTGATGGACCGTCAGCAGGTCCGGCGTGGTGACCAGCAGGGTGCTGTCGGCTCCGGCCGCGGCGGTGACGTCGGCGAGGGTGGTGGCCACCTGGACGGTGATGCCCTGGGCCTTGAGGAGTTCGGCGACGGCGCGGCTGCCGTTGGGGTCGGCGGAGCGGGGGTCGAGATGGCCGTGGTGGTCGGCGGAGCGCATGGTCGCCAGGACGATTCCGCCGATCAGGACCAGCGCGAGGACGAGGAGCACGCCGCGGGCCCGGGTCCAGAGCTGGCGGGGCGTCAGAGAGGCCGAAGTGGCGCTGGTGCGCGGGCGGCTCATGTGGGCGTCCCGGCGGACGTGGTGTCGAGCGTGGGCCTGGTCCGCTCCAGGGACACGTCCAGCTCCTCGATGCGGCGGTACGCGGACTCGTCGGCGGTGCGGCCGCCGTATGTGACGTCGTCGAAGGAGCGGGCGGCGGCGCGGAGTTCGTCCGCGTGGGAGGGCAGGGTGCGGCCCGCCTCTGCGGCGGCCTCGTCGGCCGTACGGCCCGGGCGCGGGTCGAGGAGGGTGCGCTCCTCCAGGGAGCGGACGATGGCCCGCATCCGTTCCTGGACGGCCTGGTTCCAGCGGCCGGCCGAGGCGTGCCGGGCGGCCGTCGCCCGGTGTTCGTCGGCCGTGCGGGGGCCGTCGTCGAAGAGGGAGTCCGCCGTGGTGGGGGTGCGCTGCGGTGTGCCGAGGCGCCACCACAGCCCACCCACCAGGGCGAGCACGACCAGGATGATCACGAGAAGGCCGAGCAGGCCGCCGGGCGTCGCCCCGGAGGCCGCGTCGAAGAGGTCGCCGACCCACTCCCAGAAGCGGTCGAGGCCGCGTTCGAGCAGGCTGGGGTCGTTCTCGTGGTACATCGGCTTGGACAGTTCCCGCTCCGCCGCCTCACGGGCGGGGACGCGGGGGATGTCCAGTGGTATGTCGTCGGCGCGCTGGAACGCCGTCGGTGTGGTGATCGTGCCCCCCGTGAACGTCACCCCGTCAGCTCCCGGTGTGGTCGCCCGGTGCGGGGCCGTAGCCGGGGATGCCCGCGGCACGGGCGAGTTCGAGGTCCAGAGCCTCACGGCGGATGCGCTGGTCCACGTAGAGCAGGACGGTCACACCGGCGGCGATCGGGTAGGTGATCGCGCTGACGATCACTCCGCCGATGCCGTTGATGATCAGGAACGACCAGCCGAACTCGGGGGTGGAGCCGGAGAGGAGGCCGCTGAATCCGTCGCCGTCGACGGCGATCGCGAGGAAGGCGAACGGCACCACGATGATCATCGCGACGAGGAAGAGCAGCAGCTGCGTCAGCAGCGTGATGCCGAAGATACGCCACCAGGAGCCCTGGACCAGCTTGGCCGAGCGCTTCATGGAGGGGATGACGCCCTGCCGCTCCAGCATCAGGGCGGGAGACGCCAGGCTGAAGCGGACCATCAGCCAGATGATGACGACGAAGGCGCCCAGGCCGCCGAGGGCCGCGAGGCCGGCGCCACCGTCTCCGCCGATCAGCAGACCGGGCAGCAGGCCGACGAACATGATGGCCGCGGCCATCAGCGGCAGCACCAGGGTCAGCCCGAGCAGCTGGAGCAGGCGCGGGCGAGCCTCCTGCCAGGCCGCTCCGACCGAGACCGGGCGGCCCAGGACCGCACGGCTGATGACGACGGTGAGCAGAGCGGCACTGACCAGGCTGGCCATGAGCACGATGAGGATCGCCGGGATCGAGCCGACCAGGGCTGCCTGCATGGAGTCGCCGAACTGCGCCAAGGCCTCCTCGGGGGTCGCGTCCGGGTTGAGCTCGGGCGGGGCCGGGACGAGGTAGCGCTGGGCGAGGATGTCGGCGACCTGGGAGATCACCGCGACCGTGACCGAGATGGTCAGGACCGTGCGCCAGTAGGTACGGAGGGTCGACACGGCTCCGTCGAGGATCTCGCCCATGCCCAGGGGGCGCAGCGGGATCACGCCGGGCTTGGCGGCCGGCGGCTTGCCCCAGCCGCCGGGGCCCGGGCCGCCCCAGCCGGGCGCGGGCCGAGGCGCGGGGGCCTGGCCGGGTACCGATGCGGTCGGCGGGGACCACTGCCCGGCGGGCGGCTGGTCCTTGGACCACTGAGGGGCGGAGCCGTTCGCGTCACCGGGCGTCGCGGGCCGGGGAACCCCGGAGCCGTCCTGGCCGTCGGAGGGAGCAGACCCGGGCGAAGTCCAGCCCGGAGTGTCGTTCACGGTCGTCCACCTCGAGGAATGGTCGCGGGGCCGGTTCGGCGAGCCGGCACGGTCACAGGGGGCCGACCGCCTGTCGGAGCGGCGGGCCGGAGCCATCGTGCCACGAGGGGCCCGCCGGTGGGCGGGGCCGGTAGGTCCTTCTCACCTTCATTGTGCGAGCTCAAGGGGGCAGACTGGGCCGATGCCTGATCAGTACGCACAAACCGCAGCTGCGGCGCCGTACGAGACGGCGATACCACGCGCTGCCGCACACCGGGAGAAGGCCGAGCGAGCCGGCGGGTCCGAGGCCGGGAAGGACGCCCGGCCGCTCCATGGGCCAGGCGAGGCTGATCGGGGTACGGTTCAGGGCGGCCACGGGGGGTGACATCCATGTCTGACATCACGACCCACGGACGGGGGCAACCATCGGTGGACGATCACGGACGTCGACACTGGTCAGTGAGCTATCTCACCAGCCGCCTTGAGACTGATACGGAAATGGGATGATGTCGATATGAAGGGACGCGTTCTTGTCGTCGATGACGACACCGCACTGGCCGAGATGCTCGGGATCGTGCTGCGGGGTGAAGGGTTCGAGCCGTCGTTCGTAGCGGACGGTGACAAGGCACTCGCCGCATTCCGTGAGGCCAAGCCGGACCTGGTGCTGCTGGACCTCATGCTGCCCGGAAGGGACGGCATCGAGGTGTGCCGGCTCATCAGGGCCGAGTCCGGTGTGCCCATCGTCATGCTGACGGCCAAGAGCGACACCGTCGACGTGGTCGTGGGGCTGGAGTCCGGGGCCGACGACTACATCGTCAAGCCGTTCAAGCCGAAGGAGCTCGTCGCCCGTATCCGGGCGCGGCTGCGGAGGTCGGAGGAGCCCGCGCCGGAGCAGCTCACCATCGGTGATCTGGTCATCGACGTGGCCGGTCACTCGGTGAAGCGGGACGGGCAGTCCATCGCCCTGACGCCGCTCGAGTTCGACCTGCTCGTCGCGCTGGCCCGCAAGCCGTGGCAGGTGTTCACCCGTGAGGTCCTGCTCGAGCAGGTCTGGGGCTACCGGCACGCGGCCGACACCCGGCTGGTGAACGTGCACGTCCAGCGGCTGCGCTCGAAGGTCGAGAAGGACCCGGAGCGCCCGGAGATCGTGGTGACCGTCCGTGGCGTCGGGTACAAGGCGGGACCGAGCTGACATGAGCGCAGGCAGTACTGCTCCGAAGCCCGGGGACCCGGGAGTCCGGTCGGGGCGGACTGCCGGACCGGGGCGGGGGGGCTCGCGATTCGGCCGTCTGCTCCACGGTGGACGGCTGCTCCAGGACGGGGCGCCGGGTGGACCGGTGCTCCGGCTCCTCGCGCGCTGGGTGCGCCGTCCGCTGCTGCCCGCCGTACGGCTGTGGCGGCGGAACATCCAGCTGCGGGTGGTCGCGGGCACCCTGCTGATGTCGCTCGGCGTGGTGCTGCTGCTCGGCCTCGTCGTCATCGGCCAGGTCCGCAACGGGCTGCTCGACGCCAAGGAGAAGGCCGCCCAGAGCCAGGCCGCCGGCGGCTTCTCGGCCGCCCAGGACAAGGCGGCGACCACGCCGCCCGTGCCGGGCGGGCAGGACGGCGGCCGTGCCGGTTCCTCGCTGACCTGGCGCTCCACGCTGGTCGAACAGCTCGCCAGTGGTGGCCAGAGTGCGTTCAACGTGGTCGCGCTGTCCCTGGAGGACTCGGACGGACCCGCGAGCCGGGGCGCCCGGGCCTCGGGCGAGGTCGACCCGGCCACGAGCATCCCCGGCGAGCTGCGGCATTCCGTGGCCCAGGGCGCGGGCACCTTCCAGACGTACGCCCGGATCCACTACACCAACGGCAAGCACTCCGAGCCGGGACTCGTGCTCGGCAAGCGGCTCAACGACGCCGAGGGCACCCAGTACGAGCTCTACTACCTCTTCCCGCTGACGCAGGAGGAGGACTCCCTCACCCTGGTGAAGGGCACGCTGGCGACCGCCGGGCTGTTCGTGGTCGTCCTGCTCGGTGCCATCGCCTGGCTGGTGGTGCGCCAGGTCGTCACCCCCGTGCGGATGGCGGCCGGGATCGCCGAGCGGCTGTCGGCGGGCCGTCTGCAGGAGCGGATGAAGGTCACCGGCGAGGACGACATCGCCCGCCTGGGTGAGGCCTTCAACAAGATGGCGCAGAGCCTCCAGCTCAAGATCCAGCAGCTGGAGGAGCTCTCGCGGATGCAGCGGCGGTTCGTCTCGGACGTGTCGCACGAGCTGCGCACGCCGCTGACGACGGTACGGATGGCGGCCGACGTCATCCACGAGGCCCGCGTCGACTTCGACCCGGTCACCGCGCGCTCCGCCGAGCTGCTCGGCGACCAGCTCGACCGCTTCGAGTCGCTGCTCGCCGATCTCCTGGAGATCAGCCGCTTCGACGCGGGAGCGGCGGCGCTGGAGGCCGAGCCGATAGATCTGCGTCAGGTCGTACGTCGGGTGATCGGCGGGGCCGAGCCGCTCGCCGAGCGCAAGGGCGGCCGGATCGTGGTCGTCGGCGACGAGCAGCCGGTCGTGGCCGAGGCGGACGCCCGCCGGGTCGAGCGGGTGCTGCGCAACCTCGTCGTCAACGCCGTCGAGCACGGCGAGGGCAAGGACGTGGTCGTCAAGCTGGCCGCCGCCGGCGGGGCCGTCGCCGTGGCCGTACGGGACTACGGGGTCGGGCTCAAGCCCGGCGAGGCGACCCGGGTCTTCAACCGGTTCTGGCGGGCGGACCCGGCACGCGCGCGTACCACCGGCGGCACGGGCCTGGGCCTGTCGATCGCGGTGGAGGACGCGCGGCTGCACGGCGGCTGGCTGCAGGCCTGGGGCGAGCCCGGAGGCGGCTCGCAGTTCCGGCTCACCCTGCCGCGCACCGCGGACGAGCCGCTGCGCGGTTCCCCGATCCCCCTGGAGCCGGAGGACTCGCGGCGCAATCGCGAGCAGGCGGCGGCGGGGCAGGCGCGGGAGAACGGGGCGCGGCAGGTGTCGCTGCCGGTGCAGCCCGCCGGAGACCGTCCCACCCTGCCCGTACCACCGCGGCTGCCGACGGTGCCGCGGGCCACGGCGGACCCGACGGCCCTGCCGGGCAGCGGTGCCCGGGTGGTCGCGCGGACGACGGCCGAGGCCGACATCGGTGAAGCGATGGCGTCGTCGAACGCCGAGGGGGAGGACGGAACACGTGGGCGCTGACTCCCGAGAGCAGCGGAAGCGGGTCGGCGGCGAGCGTGAGGGCCAGGGGGCGGCCCCGGGGCGCCGTGAAGCGGCCGGGGGGCGCTCCCGTACGCGTACCGCGCGGACGAGCGTGCTGCTCGCGTGCGGCGGGCTGCTGGTGGCCGGGTGCGCGACGATGCCCGACAGCGGGGACGTACGGAACGTGAAGGCGTCCAACCCGGGCGACTCGCAGGTCCGGGTGTACGCCGTGCAGCCGCGGGAGAACGCGGAGCCGGACGAGATCGTCGACGGCTTCCTCGAGGCCATGACCAGCGACGACCCGGGCTTCGCCACGGCCCGGAAGTATCTGACGAAGCAGGCCGCGCGCGCGTGGAAGCCGGAGCAGAGCATCACCGTGCTCACCACCGCGCCGGACCGCGAGCAGGCCGACCGTCTCGCCGACCCGGAGAGCCAGGGGCGGTCCTACCCGATCCGCGGCCGGCAGATCGCGACCGTGGACGCCCGGCACGCCTACCAGCCGATGAGCCCGGCCGAGTACCGGGACTTCATCCATGTGGTGCAGCAGCCCTCCGCGGACGGCAAGGGCATGGAGTGGCGCATCGACCACCTGCCGCCGGGTCTGGTGCTCAGTCAGGCCGACTTCCAGCGCAACTACCGCTCCGTCAACAAGTACTACTTCGCGTCCGGAGAGGACTGGGTCGTCGCCGACCCGGTCTACATCCGGCAGCGGCAGGACCCGGTGACCCGGATGGATCCGGTGACCCAGACCGTCAAGGCGCTTCTTGAAGGGCCGACGAACTGGCTCAAGCCGGCGGTCGATTCGCGCTTCCCCTCCGGAACGGAGCTGAAGGAGGGCGTCACCACGCTCGCGACGGACGATCAGTCCACGCTGAAGGTGCCGCTCAACGCCAAGGCCGACCGTGTGGGAGGGGAGGTGTGCCGGCGGATGGCGGCTCAGTTGTTGTTCACGCTCGGCGATCTGACGTCCGTACGGGTGGAGAAGGTGGAGCTGCAGCGGGCCGACGGCACGTCGCTGTGCGCGGTGGCCAAGGCGCAGGCGGAGGAGTTCGCGCCGGTGCATGACGGGGGCCGGGGGGAGAACCCGTTTTTCGTCGACGAGCACGGCACGCTGAAGACGCTGCCGGTCGGCGGCACGGAGGACACGGAGGCGCAGGTGACGCCCGGGCCGTTCGGCAAGGGCGCCACGGAGCTGCGGTCCGTCGCGATCGACCGCGCCGAGAGCCGCGCGGCCGGGGTCGGCAAGGACGGCAGAGAGCTGCGCGTGGCGTCGATCCTCTCCGACCACGAGCTGAAACCCGCGCTGCTCACGAGCACCGCGGCCCGGCCCGAGGACCGGCTGTCCGCGCCCAGCTGGGACGGCCGCGGCGACCTGTGGGTGGCCGACCGCAACCCCGCGAAGCCGCGCCTGTGGGTGATTCCGGACGGCGAGGGGGAGCCCCTGGAGGTCCGGGCGCCCTGGCTGTCGGACGGCGCTCGGGTCGAGTCGCTGCGGGTCTCCGCGGACGGGGTGCGCATCGCTCTGCTGCTCAAGGACCAGGACGGCCGCACGACGCTCAAGATCGGGCGCGTGGAGCGGGATGACCGCGGGACGCAGCAGACCGTGTCGGTCGTGGACCTGCAGCCCGTGGTGCCGGGGATGGAGACGGTCACCGCCGTGTCCTGGGCGGGTCCGAGCCGGCTCGTCGTCGTCGGCAAGGAGGCCGGCGGCGTCCAGCAGGTCCGGTACGTCCAGACGGACGGCGCGACGTCGGCGACCTCGGTGCTGCCGGGCCTCAACGGGGTGACGGCGGTCGCGGCGCCGAACGACGACAGGTCGCCGGTGGTCGCCGACTCGGGCAACGACGGCATCGTGCGGCTGGTGCCGGGCGCGAACTGGCAGCGCCTGGTCAAGGTCGAGGGCTCCGCTCCGGTCTACCCGGGATAGCTTTCTGCTCCCGTTGTCCACAGGGCTGGCCGGACCGATCCGGCAGGAGGACAGTGGAGCCATGCGGGGGTGGTGGCGCGAGATCGCCGGACTGGTGCTGCCGGTCGCCTGTGGAGGCTGCGGCAGGCCCCGTACGGAGTTGTGCCCGGCCTGCCGGGCGGACCTGGCGGGCCCGGGACCGCGCCGGGTGAGGCCCCTGCCCGAGCCGGCCGGACTGCCGGTCGTCCATGCCTCGGCGCCGTACGCCGGTGCCGTACGGTCGGTGCTCCTCGCCCACAAGGAGCGCGGCGCGCTGTCCCTCGCCGGGCCCCTGGGCTCCGCGCTCGCGGGCGCCGTGGAGGCTGCTGCCGAGCGCTCTGGCGCCTCGGGGGCCGTTCCCCTTCTTCTTGTACCGGTCCCCTCGTCACGACGCTCGGTGCGGGCGCGTGGCCACGATCCCACCCGGCGGATCGCACTGGCCGCCGCGGGGCGGCTACGCCGTCAGGGGCGGGCCGCTCGGGTGATTCCGGTGCTGCGCCAGCGGCGCGCCGTGGCGGACCAGTCGGGGCTCGGCGCCCGCGGGCGGTTCGCCAACCTGGCCGGGGCGCTGGAGGTGCTCGCGGGCGGCGCGCGGCTCATGGAGCGCGGGCAGGTGGTCCTTGTGGACGATCTGATGACCACGGGTGCCTCGTTGGTGGAGGCGGCGAGGGCACTGCGTGCCGTACACCGGCCGTTCATTCCCGGGGCGGCGGAAGGCACGGCCGACGGCGCCGCCGGCGGCACGCCGGAAAGCGGATTCGTACAGCCCGCAGCGGCGGTAGTCGCATGTTCTCCGGCGTCGTTCGAGATAAACCGGAACTGGCGGAGAACTTGCATCGTTGCAGGTGGTGAGAGGTGAAAACACCCGAACGGAGGTATGTGGCTGCAGCGGGTGCCGACACCCGTCCGAAAGAGCTATGTTCGGTTGTGAGGAATGGCGAAGGCTACGCCTCACCGAATGCACGGGTGCGCCGTCAGGACAGGAGTTCAGGGCGAATTAACCTCGGGTTGGTGGGGTGGGGATCTTGCCGACTGGGGAGGAGGAGGTGAAAGTCGCCAAGTCCGAGGCTCCGGCATTCACCGGAGTCTGGTGCAAAGGGAGATGCTCAGCGGCCGAGGAGCCGTACTGAGCGATCCGGGAACGGAGTTCTGCGTGGACATCGTCGTCAAGGGCCGCAAGACCGAGGTGCCCGAGCGGTTCCGCAAGCACGTGGCCGAGAAGCTGAAGCTGGAGAAGATCCAGAAGCTCGACGGCAAGGTGATCAGCCTCGACGTCGAGGTGTCCAAGGAGCACAACCCGCGGCAGGCCGACCGGTCCGACCGTGTGGAGATCACCGTCCATTCCCGAGGCCCGGTGATCCGGGCAGAAGCGGCAGCAGGCGACCCGTACGCAGCGCTCGACCTCGCCCACGGCAAGCTCGAGGCGCGACTGCGCAAGCAGCACGACAAGCGGTACACCCGCCGTGGCAACGGCAGGCTCTCGGCGGCCGAGGTCGCCGATGTGGTGCCGGGCGTCGCACAGCTCAACGGAAGCGGCGAGCTGGTGGGCGCGGAGACCGGCGGGGTGCCCACCACGATGATGGGCTCGATCGAAGTACAGGGCGAAGGCCCGCTGGTCGTCCGCGAGAAGACCCACAAGGCCGCTCCGATGACCCTCGACCAGGCGCTCTACGAGATGGAGCTCGTCGGTCACGACTTCTATCTGTTCGTCGACTCCGACACGAAGCAGCCGAGTGTCGTCTACCGGCGGCACGCATACGACTACGGCGTCATCCACCTGGAGAGCGACCCGCTCGCCGAAGGCGGCGGCGCCGGTGGTGCCCTCGGCGGCTGACCCGCAGCCGCAGCACCACACTCAACTTGTCCGTCACGGTGCCCCTGGAGCGCCCCTTGCGCCCCCCAGGGGCACCCCCGTGCGACCACGGGATCACCGCGCCGAGGCCCGGGCATGAAATCATGGCGTGCACGCCAACCGGTGCTCCGAGAGCACGGGTTGGAGGACCGAACACGAATTCAGGCCACGGCCTTCAGGGGGAGGAACGATGGCGGACAGCTTCGGGCCGGTGCACAGCGGGCGAGAGCCCGATGGCGCGGCCACCGCGGAGGGATCGGATTCGGACAGCGGGGAGTCCCGCAAGGAGCCGATCCGGGTTCTCGTGGTGGACGACCACGCCCTTTTCCGTCGCGGTCTGGAGATCGTCCTTGCCCAGGAGGAGGACATTCAGGTCGTCGGCGAGGCCGGTGACGGGGCCGAGGCGGTCGACAAGGCGGCCGACCTGCTGCCCGACATCGTGCTGATGGATGTCCGGATGCCCAAACGCGGCGGCATCGAGGCCTGCACCTCCATCAAGGAGGTGGCCCCCAGCGCGAAGATCATCATGCTGACGATCAGCGACGAGGAGGCCGATCTCTACGACGCGATCAAGGCGGGCGCGACCGGCTATCTCCTGAAGGAGATCTCCACCGACGAGGTCGCCACCGCGATTCGCGCGGTGGCCGACGGCCAGTCGCAGATCAGCCCGTCGATGGCGTCCAAACTCCTCACCGAGTTCAAGTCGATGATCCAGCGGACGGACGAGCGCCGGCTCGTCCCCGCGCCCCGGCTGACCGACCGCGAGCTGGAAGTCCTCAAGCTCGTCGCGACCGGGATGAACAACCGGGACATCGCCAAGGAACTGTTCATCTCCGAGAACACGGTGAAGAACCACGTCCGCAACATCCTGGAGAAGCTCCAGCTGCACTCCAGGATGGAAGCGGTCGTCTACGCGATGCGGGAGAAGATCCTCGAGATCAGGTGAGGGACCAGCGCTGGAGCGCCCCCTGCTGGGGGTCCTACGCCCCGGGAGATGCAGCGCGATGCGGGAGAAGATCCTCGAGATCAGGTGCCCTCCGCGGCCAGCTCCGCCGTCAGCGCCGTCGCCGTCTCCGGGCGGTCCGCCCGTTCGATGCGTACCGTGTCGCAGCCCACCCACTCGGCCGCCTCGCGCAGCGCGCGCGCCATCGCCGGGGCCGACTTCGGGGAGTCCAGCGACACCTGCCGTGCCACCAGCGTCCTGCCCTCGCGCGCCGGGTCGACCCGGCCCACCAGCTTCCCGCCCGCGAGCAGCGGCATCGCGAAGTAGCCGTGCACGCGCTTCTGCTTCGGCACGTACGCCTCCAGGCGGTGCGTGAAGCCGAAGATCCGCTCCGTGCGCGCCCGCTCCCAGATCAGCGAGTCGAACGGCGAGAGCAGCGTCGTACGGTGCCGGCCGCGCGGCTCGGTTGCCAGCGCCGCCGGGTCGGCCCAGGCCGGCTTGGACCAGCCCGCCACGGTGACCGGCACGAGCCCGGAGGACTCGACCACGGCGTCGAAGTGCTCGCCCTTGATCCGGTGGTAGTCGGCGATGTCCGCGCGCGTGCCCACGCCCAGCGCCTCGCCCGCCTGCCGCACCAGCCGCCGCAGGCACTCGGTGTCGTCCAGATCGTCATGGAGCACGGCGTCCGGGATCGCCCGCTCGGCCAGGTCGTAGACCCGCTTCCAGCCGCGGCGCTCGGTGCACACCACCTCGCCGTACATCAGCGCCCGCTCCACGGCGATCTTCGACTCGGACCAGTCCCACCACTCGCCCTTGTTCTTCGCGCCGCCGAGCTCGGTCGCCGTCTGAGGCCCCTCGGTCAGCAGCTGCTTGATCACCGCGTCGTACGCGCCGTCCGGCAGGTCGTGGTACCAGTGCGGGCGGCCGCGGTAGGCGCGGCGCCGGAAGGCGAAGAGCGGCCACTCCTCCACGGGCAGGATGCAGGCCGCGTGCGACCAGTACTCGAAGGCGTGGCCCTCGGTCCAGTACGCCTCCTCGACCGCCGTACGGCCCACCGCGCCCAGGCGGGCGTACGGGATCAGCTCGTGCGAGCGGGCCAGGACGGAGATCGTGTCGAGCTGCACCTGACCGAGGTGGCGCAGCACGCCCCGCACCCCCGCGCGGCGGTCGGGCGCGCCCAGGAACCCCTGGGCGCGCAGGGCGATCCGGCGGGCTTCGTCCGCGGACAGTTCGGTGGCGGGCGGCGGCACAGTCGTCATGATCCGTACCCTAGAGGCCGCCACTGACAGCCGGTCCGGGATCAGTCCACATCAGTCCACATCAGTCCGGATCAGCTCCGGGGACGGGAGATACGGCAGCGGACTCGGCAGGCCGAGGTCGGAGGGGAGCAGCGAGGCGACCCAGGTGTCCCGCAGGGTGCCGTTGTTGGGCAGCCCGGCCCGCAGCACGCCCTCCATCGTGAAACCGGCCTTCTGCGCGACGGCGCGCGAGCCCTCGTTGCCCACCTCGGCGCGCCACTCCAGGCGGGTACAGCCGATCTCCGTGAAGGCCCAGCGGGCCAGGGCGAGGGCGGCCTCGGTCATGTAGCCGCGGCCTCGGTGCTCCTTGGCCGTCCAGAAGCCGATCTCCCACGCGCCCGAGCGCGGGTGGTGGAGCGCCACCGCGGCGAGGATCGGGCCGCCCTCCCGGAGCCGTACGGCGAAGCTGTACTCCGTGTCGTCGCGCCAGCCGTCCGGAACGACCCGGTTCAGGAAGAACGCGGCGTCCTGTGGCCCGTAGGGCGAGGGGACCGCCGTCCAGCGCTGGATCTCGGGGTCCTGGCAGATCGCGTGGACCTCGTCGGCGTCCCCGGGGGTGAACGTGGCCAGGGTCAGGCGTTCCGTGCTCAGTGTCGTCGGCTCCATGACGGAATTCTGGTGAGAACGCCGAAGGGATGCGAACACTTTTCGGGCCTGGCGGCACCTTCGGCGCGTCTCGAGCGTTCTCATTCCGGGCAGCGGTGACGCTCCGGCCCTTCGGGCCTCCCGGCGCGGCGGCGGTCTCGCTTACGATGGCCGTTGCGGTGGGGACCACCTGCCGTGCCCGCGCCCGAGTCATGACAAGACCCAGTGCAGGCCCGACCGGCAAGGAGACCAGCCTCAGTGTCCGTCTTCAACAAGCTCATGCGTGCAGGCGAAGGCAAGATCCTGCGCAAACTGCACCGCATCGCGGACCAGGTCAACTCCATCGAAGAGGATTTCGTCAACCTCTCCGACGCCGAGTTGCGGGGGCTCACGGAGGAGTACAAGCAGCGGTACGCCGACGGTGAGAGCCTCGACGACCTGCTCCCCGAGGCTTTCGCGACCGTCCGCGAGGCCGCCAAGCGCGTCCTCGGCCAGCGTCACTACGACGTCCAGCTGATGGGCGGCGCCGCCCTGCACCTCGGCTACGTCGCCGAGATGAAGACCGGTGAGGGCAAGACCCTCGTCGGCACGCTCCCGGCGTACCTGAACGCGCTGTCCGGCAAGGGCGTCCACCTGATCACGGTGAACGACTACCTGGCCGAGCGCGACTCCGAGATGATGGGCCGCGTCCACAAGTTCCTGGGCCTGACCGTCGGCTGCATCCTCGCCAACATGACGCCGGCCCAGCGCCGCGAGCAGTACGCCTGCGACATCACGTACGGCACGAACAACGAGTTCGGCTTCGACTACCTGCGCGACAACATGGCGTGGTCCAAGGACGAGCTCGTCCAGCGCGGCCACAACTTCGCCTGTGTCGACGAGGTCGACTCCATCCTGGTCGACGAGGCCCGTACGCCGCTGATCATCTCCGGCCCGGCCGACCAGGCCACCAAGTGGTACGGCGACTTCGCCAAGCTGGTCACCCGCCTCACCAAGGGTGAGGCCGGAAACACCCTCAAGGGCATCGAGGAGACCGGCGACTACGAGGTCGACGAGAAGAAGCGCACCGTCGGCATCCACGAGTCCGGCGTCGCCAAGGTCGAGGACTGGCTGGGCATCGACAACCTCTACGAGTCGGTGAACACCCCGCTCGTCGGGTACCTGAACAACGCCATCAAGGCCAAGGAACTGTTCAAGAAGGACAAGGACTACGTCGTCATCGACGGCGAAGTCATGATCGTCGACGAGCACACCGGCCGTATCCTCGCGGGCCGCCGCTACAACGAGGGCATGCACCAGGCGATCGAGGCGAAGGAAGGGGTGGACATCAAGGACGAGAACCAGACCCTCGCCACGATCACCCTGCAGAACTTCTTCCGCCTCTACGACAAGCTCTCCGGCATGACCGGTACGGCCATGACCGAGGCCGCCGAGTTCCACCAGATCTACAAGCTCGGCGTCGTCCCGATCCCGACGAACAAGCCCATGGTCCGTAAGGACCAGTCGGACCTGATCTACCGGACCGAGGTCGCCAAGTTCGCCGCCGTCGTCGACGACATCGCGGAGAAGCACGAGAAGGGCCAGCCGATCCTCGTCGGTACGACGTCGGTCGAGAAGTCCGAGTACCTCTCCCAGCAGCTCTCCAAGCGCGGCATCCAGCACGAGGTGCTCAACGCCAAGCAGCACGACCGTGAGGCGACGATCGTCGCCCAGGCCGGCCGCAAGGGCGCCGTCACCGTCGCCACGAACATGGCCGGCCGAGGCACCGACATCAAGCTCGGCGGCAACCCGGACGACCTGGCCGAGGCGGAGCTGCGCCAGGCGGGCCTGGACCCGGTCGAGCACGTCGAGGAGTGGGCCGCGGCCCTCCCCGCCGCCCTGGAGCGTGCCGAGAAGGCCGTGAAGGCGGAGTTCGAGGAGGTCAAGGAGCTCGGCGGTCTGTACGTCCTCGGCACCGAGCGCCACGAGTCGCGCCGGATCGACAACCAGCTGCGCGGCCGTTCCGGCCGTCAGGGCGACCCGGGCGAGTCCCGCTTCTACCTCTCCCTCGGCGACGACCTGATGCGCCTGTTCAAGGCCCAGATGGTCGAGCGCGTCATGGCCATGGCCAACGTGCCGGACGATGTGCCGATCGAGAACAAGATGGTCACGCGGGCCATCGCCTCCGCCCAGTCCCAGGTCGAGACCCAGAACTTCGAGACGCGTAAGAACGTCCTGAAGTACGACGAGGTCCTCAACCGGCAGCGTGAGGTCATCTACGGCGAGCGCCGCCGTGTCCTGGAGGGCGAGGACCTGCACGAGCAGATCCAGCACTTCATGGACGACACGATCGACGACTACATCCGCCAGGAGACCGCCGAGGGCTTCGCGGAGGAGTGGGACCTCGACCGGCTCTGGACCGCGTTCAAGCAGCTCTACCCGGTGAAGGTCACCGTGGAGGAGCTGGAGGAGGCGGCCGGCGACCGTGCGGGTATCACCGCCGAGTTCATCGCCGAGTCCGTCAAGGACGACATCCACGAGCAGTACGACGCCCGTGAGAAGTCGCTCGGCTCGGAGATCATGCGTGAGCTGGAGCGCCGCGTGGTCCTCTCCGTGCTCGACCGCAAGTGGCGCGAGCACCTCTACGAGATGGACTACCTCCAGGAGGGCATCGGCCTGCGCGCGATGGCCCAGAAGGACCCGCTGGTCGAGTACCAGCGCGAGGGCTTCGACATGTTCACCGCGATGATGGAGGGCATCAAGGAGGAGTCCGTCGGCTACCTGTTCAACCTGGAGGTCCAGGTCGAGCAGCAGGTCGAGGAGGTCCCGGTGCAGGCGGCCGAGAAGACCTCGCTGGACAAGGGCGCCGTCCCGGCGGGCGCCGGGCGTCCGGAGATCCGCGCCAAGGGGCTCGACGCCCCGCAGCGGCCGGACCGGCTGCACTTCACCGCGCCGAAGGTGGACGGCGAGGGCAGCATCGTCGAGGGCGACTTCGTCAGTGAGGACGCCTCCGCCGGTGGTGACGGCATGACGCGCGCGGAGCGCCGCAAGGCGCAGAAGAGCACCGGCGGGCGTCGCCGCAAGAAGTAACCCCCGCTGAGGGGCTGGAGGGGTCGGACACCTGTCGGGGTGGCCGGCCCCTTCGTCATGCGCGGGCTTTCTGCGCGGGCACGCGCGCGTGGAGGCCGTCCAGCTCGACGGCGGCGCAGCGCCAGCGGCGGTCGGCGCCGAGCTCGAGCCGGAAGGCCATGGCGCGTACGCCCTGGCCGGTGGCGATGCTGGCGAACGCCTCCATGGCACCCGGGCCGGACTGGACGCGGCAGCTGCGGAGGACGGGGCGGGTGCCGTGACCCCCGAAGGGGGTCACGGGGGCGAGCTGGACCAGCTGCTCGTACGCCTCGCCCACGGTCTGGCCCAGCATCCAGTGAACGGGGCGCCGGCCGCTCAGGACGAGCAGGAGGCGCTCGGCGAAGTGCGCGTGCGTGGGGAGCACCTGCGGCGCCGTACGGACGCGTGACGCGGTGCCGGGGCGGGCGCCCGCGGAGCCGCGGGGGCCGGTGCCGGCCGGGCCGCGAGGCGCGGAACGGGGGCGGGGGGTGCGGGGGCGGGTGGCGGCCGTGGGCGCGGGGGCGGATGTGGGGGTGGGCGTGGGGGTGGGCGTGGGTGTGGGCGTGGCGCCCGGGGTGCGGTTCGTCGTGGCGGTGGTGTTCATGGGGGTCCCCGTTCCCTTGCGCCCGGTGGTCTACCGAGCGGTAACTTCTGTTGGGGATCTTGTACGGGCGTGCTCGGCGCTCCCGCAAGAAGCCGTCAGGGCCCGGGCGGCCGTCCGGAAGGTTCACCTATCAGAGTGAGGGGCCGGTCTTCCGGGTCTGTCGGCGCGGGGCGCGGGGATGCGTCAGGTGGACCGGAGAGAGCGCGGCCCGAGGACCCCGAAGGGGGACTCCCGCACGTATCCTGAGGGCGTTTCCGACTACGAAAGCGGCCAGCCATGCGCGTGTACGTCCCCCTGACCCTCCCCGGTCTCGCACAGGCGCACAAGACGGGCGAGATCGGCCCCGGCCCGCTGACCGCGTACGCCGTCACCCCCGCCCTGCGCGAGTGGTACGTCTCCGACGACATCGAGGAGCTCGAGTACGCGGCGCTCAGCCGGGCCGCGTCCGCCTCCCTGCGCCTGCTCGCCGGGGACCCCTCGGCCGCGCGGCGCCGGATCGTCGTCGCCGTCGACGTACCGGACAAGGAAGCGATCGTCGACCCCGACCGGGGCCTGGACGCCGGCTCGGTGGGGGAGGTCCGGATCGCCGGAGCCGTACCGCTGGCCAAGGCCGCTGCCGTGCACGCCGACGCGGACGACGCCGAGGCGGACGTCTCGGCGGCGGCGGACGCGCTGGGGGCGGCGGACCTGGGCGACGACGACGCGCAGTTCACGGTGGACGGGGCGGAGGACCACGAGCTGCTGTGGTTCGGGGTGCAGGAGATCCCGGGGCTGCTGGCCTGACCCCGTCCTGTCAGCGGGTGCCGGTACCGTCTTCGCATGGGGAAGCACGGGAAGCACGGGCAGCACGGGAAGCGCCGTCGGCGCGGGAAGCACCTGGTCTGGGACTGGAACGGCACGCTCCTCGATGACATCGAAGCGGTCATCGGGGCGACGAACGCGGCCTTCGCCGAGCTGGGGCTCGAGCCGATCACGCTCGCGCGCTACCGGGAGCTGTACACGGTGCCGGTGCCGAAGTTCTACGAGCGGCTGATGGGGCGGCTGCCCACCGAGGCCGAGTGGTCGCTCATGGACGGGATCTTCCACCGGCACTACTGGCAGCGGGCCGAGGACTGCGGGCTGACGGCCGGGGCGGCGGAGCTGCTGGCGGCGCGGCAGGAGTCCGGGCTCACGCAGTCGCTGCTCTCGCTGGCGCCGCACGCGGATCTGATACCGCTGGTGCGGCGGCACGGGATCGAGGAGCGGTTCGTGCGGGTGGACGGGCGGGTCGGGTCCTCGACGGAGGGGAAGTCGGCGCACATGGTCCGGCACCTGGAGGCGCTGGCGGCGGTTCAGACGGTCCAGGTCGACCGGGTGGTCGTGATCGGTGACGCGGCGGACGACGCGCGGGCGGCGGCGCACGTGGGGGCGCGGGCGGTGCTGTACACCGGGGGGTCGCACAGCCGGGCGTCGCTGGAGGCGGCGGGGGTGCCGGTCGTGGACTCGCTCGCGGAGGCGGTCGCGGTGGCGGAGGAGCTGGGGTAGGGGGCGGTGCCGGGCGGTGCCGGGCGCGTTCGGGTGCGGGCCGGTGGGGGGTGCGCCCGGCCTTCGGCCGGGCTGGGGTTCCCACCCGCACGCCCGTGCGGCTCAGATGTTGTCTGCGGGCCTCCCTGTGGGAGCGCAGCGCCGTCGGCGGCCGCGGGGCGGTGGGCAGGGAGAGGCGCTCTCCGGCGACGGCTCGGACGGCGGCTGCAAGCCGTGGGGGTGCGCCTGGCCGTCGGCCGGGCTGGGGTTCCCACCCGCACGCCCGTGCGGCTCAGATGTGTCTGCAGGCCTCCCCGTGGGCCCGCAGCGCCGTCGGCGGCTGCCGGCCCGCGGTGGGGGCGCGGCGCCGTTGGTGGTCGCCCCGGGGCCCCGTCAGGCCTTCGCGCGGAGGAGCTTCAGGAATTCGCGCATCCAGGTCGGGTGGTCCGGCCAGGCGCGGGAGGAGACCAGGAGGCCGTCGACGACCGCTGCGGTGTCCTGGAAGCTCGCGCCCGCCGCCTGCATGTCCAGTTCCAGGGCCGGGTACGCCGTGACCCTGCGGCCCTCCAGGCCGCCGATCGCCGCCGTCAGGAGCGGGCCGTGGCAGATCTGGGCCACCGGCTTGTCCGCGTCGAAGAACGACTTGAGGATCTTGCGGAGCTCCGGGTCGTTGCGGAGGTACTCCGGCGCCCGGCCGCCCGGGATCACCACCGCCACGTAGTCGCCCGGATCCACCTCCGAGAACGCCAGGTCGGCGGGCCAGGTGTACCCCGGCTTCTCGGTGTACGTGTCGTAGCCCGGCTCGAAGTCGTGCACCACGAACCGCAGCTGTTTGCGCGCCGGCGCCGCGATGTGGACCTCGTACCCCTCCTCGAGAAGCCGCTGGTAGGGGTACATGACCTCCAGCGATTCCGCCGCATCCCCTGTCACGATCAAGATCTTCGCCATGGCGACTCCCGGATCCCAGTGGTGTACCCACCACGCTGCCCGCCGCGGGCTGCTTTGCCAAGAGGACATGTGTCGCTGTCCATAACGTCAAACTTCCACCCCCTCTTTTGTACACATACGGACCATGACGGCCCGGGGGTGGAGAGCGATAGGCTTTTCCCGTGATCAGCGCGATACGCCGTGGGGGCAGCGAAGCCCCCGGCCTCCGCTCGGTCCGCGACAGCGGCCGGGCCGACAGGGCGTTCGCCGACTCTCCCGTCACGAGCGCGACGCCAGAAATGGCCGATAACGGCTCGGACATCTCTCATCGCGGCATAACGTCGACTCCGACCGGTAGTACCGCGTCGTGGCGTTGTGTCCTTTCTTCCACCGACGTCACGCAACGGCGCGCGACAGGAGCCAGAGGACATGCAGACCAAGCTGGACGAAGCCAAGGCCGAGCTGCTCGCACGGGCCGCCCGGGTAGCTGAGACCGGTCCGGTCGGGGGGCAACTTCCGACGGGGCCCGAGAACGGGGAGCGCCCGGACAGGGACACCCTGATCGACTACCTCCAGCGCTACTACCTGCACACCGCCCCCGAGGACATCGCCGACCGTGACCCGGTGGACGTCTTCGGCGCCGCTCTCTCGCACTACCGGCTCGCGGAGAACCGCCCCCAGGGCACCGCGAACGTCCGCGTCCACACCCCGACGGTCGAGGAGAACGGCTGGACCTGCAGCCACTCCGTCGTCGAGGTCGTCACCGACGACATGCCGTTCCTCGTCGACTCGGTCACCAACGAGCTCTCCCGCCAGGGCCGCGGCATCCACGTCGTGATCCACCCGCAGGTCCTCGTCCGCCGCGACCTGACCGGCAAGCTCATCGAGGTCCTGACCACCGAGCTCAGGGGCGAGCTGCCCCACGACGTGCTCACCGAGTCCTGGATCCACGTCGAGATCGACCGCGAGACCGACCGCGCCGACCTGAAGCAGATCACCACCGACCTGCTGCGCGTGCTGTCCGACGTCCGCGAGACCGTCGAGGACTGGGAGAAGATGCGCGACGCCGCGCTGCGCATCGCCGAGAACCTGCCCGACGAGCCCACCGCCGACGATCTGCGTCCCACCGAGGTCGAGGAGGCCCGGGAGCTGCTGCGCTGGCTCTCCGCCGACCACTTCACCTTCCTCGGCTACCGCGAGTACGAGCTGGTCAACGGAGACGCGCTGGCCGCCGTCCCCGGCACCGGCCTCGGCATCCTGCGCTCCGACCCGCAGCACAGCGGCGCGGACGACCACCACGCCCACCCCGTCTCGCCGTCCTTCAGCCGGCTGCCCGCCGACGCCCGCGCCAAGGCGCGCGAGCACAAGCTGCTGGTCCTCACCAAGGCCAACAGCCGCGCCACCGTGCACCGCCCCTCGTACCTCGACTACGTGGGCGTGAAGAAGTTCGACGCCGAGGGCAACGTCATCGGGGAGCGCCGCTTCCTGGGCCTGTTCTCCTCCGCCGCGTACACCGAGTCCGTCCGCCGCGTGCCGGTCGTCAGCCGCAAGGTCCAGGAGGTCCTGGACGGCGCCGGCTTCTCGCCCAACAGCCACGACGGCCGCGACCTGCTCCAGATCCTGGAGACGTACCCGCGCGACGAGCTCTTCCAGACCCCGCCCGACGAGCTGCGCGAGATCGTCACCAGCGTCCTGTACCTGCAGGAACGCCGCCGGCTGCGGCTCTACCTGCGCCAGGAGGAGTACGGCCGCTTCTACTCGGCCCTGGTCTACCTGCCGCGCGACCGCTTCAACACCACCGTCCGCGAGCGCCTGACCGACATCCTCAAGGAGGAGCTCGGCGGCACCAGTGTCGACTTCACGCTCATGAGCACCGAGTCGGTGCTCACCCGGCTGCACTTCGTCGTGCGCGTCGCGCCCGGCACCGAGCTGACCCACCTCACCGACGCCGACAAGGAGCGCATCGAGGCCCGGCTCGTCGAGGCCGCCCGCTCCTGGGCCGACGGCTTCGCCGAGGCCCTCAACGCGGAGACCGGCGAGGAGCGCGCCGCCGAGCTGCTGCGCAAGTACGGCAACGCCTTCCCCGAGGGCTACAAGGCCGACCACTCGCCGCGCGCCGCCGTGGCCGACCTGGTCCACCTGGAGCAGCTGAGCCGCAGCGGCAAGGAGTTCGCGCTCTCGCTGTACGAGCCGGTCGGCGCCGGCCCCGGGGAGCGCCGCTTCAAGATCTACAAGTCCGGCGACCAGATCTCCCTCTCCGCCGTGCTGCCGGTGCTCAACCGGCTCGGCGTCGAGGTCATCGACGAGCGTCCGTACGAGCTGCGCTGCGCCGACCGCACGCACGCGTGGGTCTACGACTTCGGTCTGCGGATGCCCTCCCCGACCGCCAACGGCCAGTCCTTCTCCGAGGACGCCCGTGAGCGGTTCCAGGAGGCCTTCGCCGCGACCTGGACCGGCGAGGCCGAGAACGACGGCTTCAACTCGCTGGTGCTCAGCGCCGGGCTGAACTGGCGCGAGGCGATGATGCTGCGCGCCTACGCGAAGTACCTGCGGCAGGCCGGTTCGACGTTCAGCCAGGACTACATGGAGGACACCCTCCGTAACAACGTCCACACCACCCGGCTGCTCGTCTCCCTCTTCGAGGCCCGGATGTCCCCGGAGCGCCAGCGCGCCGGCAGCGAGCTGATCGACGGGCTCCTGGAGGAGCTGGACGGCGCCCTCGACCAGGTCGCGAGCCTGGACGAGGACCGGATCCTCCGCTCCTTCCTCACCGTCATCAAGGCGACGCTGCGGACGAATTTCTTCCAGAGCGCCAGCGAGGGAAGCGACAACAGGGGCCAGACGACGGACGGCGAGCAGCCGCACCCGTACGTGTCGATGAAGTTCGACCCGCAGGCCATCCCCGACCTCCCGGCGCCCCGCCCGGCGTACGAGATCTGGGTGTACTCGCCGCGCGTCGAGGGCGTCCACCTGCGCTTCGGCAAGGTCGCCCGAGGGGGCTTGCGCTGGTCCGACCGCCGTGAGGACTTCCGTACCGAGATCCTCGGCCTGGTCAAGGCGCAGATGGTGAAGAACACCGTCATCGTGCCCGTCGGCGCCAAGGGCGGCTTCGTCGCCAAGCAGCTCCCGGACCCGTCCCTGGACCGCGACGCCTGGCTGGCCGAGGGCATCGCCTCGTACAAGACGTTCATCTCGGCGCTGCTCGACATCACCGACAACCTGGTCGCGGGCGAGGTCGTCCCGCCGGTCGACGTGGTCCGCCACGACGAGGACGACACCTACCTCGTCGTCGCCGCCGACAAGGGCACCGCGACCTTCTCCGACATCGCCAACGACGTCGCCGTCAGCTACGGCTTCTGGCTCGGCGACGCCTTCGCCTCGGGCGGCTCGGCCGGCTACGACCACAAGGGCATGGGCATCACCGCCCGCGGCGCCTGGGAGTCCGTCAAGCGGCACTTCCGCGAGCTCGGCCACGACACCCAGACCCAGGACTTCACCGTCGTCGGCGTCGGCGACATGTCCGGTGACGTCTTCGGCAACGGCATGCTGCTCTCCGAGCACATCCGCCTGGTCGCGGCCTTCGACCACCGCCACATCTTCATCGACCCGACCCCGGACGCGGCCGTCTCGTACGCCGAGCGGCGCCGCCTCTTCGAGCTGCCCCGCAGCTCCTGGGCCGACTACAAGACCGAGCTGCTCTCCGCGGGCGGCGGCATCCACCCCCGTACCGCCAAGTCGATCCCGGTCAACGCGCAGATGCGCGCGGCCCTCGGCATCGAGGCCGGCATCACCAAGATGACCCCGGCCGAGCTGATGCAGGCGATCCTCCACTCGCCGGTCGACCTGCTGTGGAACGGCGGCATCGGTACGTACGTCAAGTCGTCCGCCGAGTCGCACACGGACGTCGGCGACAAGGCGAACGACTCCATCCGCGTCAACGGCGAGGACCTGCGGGTCAAGGTCGTCGGCGAGGGCGGCAACCTGGGTCTGACCCAGCTCGGCCGTATCGAGTTCGCCCGCAAGGGCGGCCCCGACGGCGCGGGCGGCAAGGTCAACACCGACGCCATCGACAACAGCGCCGGCGTGGACACCTCCGACCACGAGGTGAACATCAAGATCCTGCTCAACGGGCTCGTCTCCGAGGGCGACATGACCGTGAAGCAGCGCAACAAGATCCTCGCCGAGATGACGGACGAGGTCGGCGCGCTCGTGCTGCGCAACAACTACGCGCAGAACACCGCCCTGGCCAATGCCATCGCCCAGTCGCCGTCCCTGCTCCACGCCCACCAGCGCTTCATGCGCCGCCTGGGCCGTGACGGTGCCCTGGACCGTTCGCTGGAGTTCCTGCCCAACGACCGGCAGATCCGCGAGCTGCTCAACAACGCCAGGGGCCTGAGCCAGCCGGAGCTCGCCGTCCTGCTCGCGTACACCAAGATCACGGTGGCCGACGAGCTGATCGGCACCGAGCTGCCGGACGACCCGTACCTGCGCGGGCTGCTGCACGCCTACTTCCCGACGCAGCTGCGCGAGAAGTTCCCCGACGCGATCGACGCGCACGCCCTGCGCCGCGAGATCATCACCACGATCCTGGTCAACGACACCGTCAACACCGGTGGCTCGACCTTCCTGCACCGCCTCCGCGAGGAGACCGGCGCGTCGATCGAGGAGATCGTCCGCGCGCAGACCGCCGCCCGCGCCATCTTCCGGCTCGGCGCGGTCTGGGACGCCGTCGAGGCGCTCGACAACCGGGTCCCGGCCGATGTCCAGACCCGGATGCGGCTGCACTCCCGCCGTCTGGTCGAGCGCGGTACGCGCTGGCTGCTCGGCAACCGGCCGCAGCCGCTCCAGCTCGCCGAGACGATCGACTTCTTCGGGGAGCGCGTGGAGGAGGTCTGGGCCGAGCTGCCGCAGCTGCTGCGCGGCGCGGACCTGGAGTGGTACCAGTCGATCCTGGACGAGCTGACGGGCGTGGGCGTTCCGGAGGAGCTCGCCCTGCGGGTCGCCGGCTTCTCCTCCGCCTTCCCGACGCTCGACATCGTCGCGATCGCGGACCGGACCGCCAAGGCCCCGATGGCGGTCGCCGAGGTCTACTACGACCTGGCCGACCGGCTGCGGATCACCCAGCTCATGGACCGGATCATCGAGCTGCCGCGCGCCGACCGGTGGCAGTCGATGGCCCGCGCCTCCATCCGCGAGGACCTGTTCGCCGCGCACGCCGCCCTCACGGCGGACGTGCTCTCGGCGGGCAACGGGAGCGCGACGCCGGAGGAGCGGTTCAAGTCCTGGGAGCAGAAGAACGTGGCGATCCTCGGCCGGGCGCGCACCACGCTGGAGGAGATCCAGGGCTCGGAGACCTTCGACCTGGCGAACCTGTCGGTGGCGATGCGGACGATGCGTCAGCTGCTGCGTGCGCACAGCTAGCCGGTACTGAGGTGTGAAGGGGCCCCGCCGGTCTTCCGGCGGGGCCCCTTCGCCGTGGTCTTCTGTTTCAGGCGGGGACGGCGACCGCCGAGGTCCACAGGCGCCGCGCGGCCAGCAGCGCCGCCGCGAGCAGCAGCCCGTTGCGGACCACCATCACGGCCACACCCGGCCAGGAGCCGGCCACCACCTCGTCGTAGAGGACCGGGTACGCGAGCGAGCTCAGCCCGGCCGTCGGCAGGAGCAGCAGCGCCACGGGACGCATCACGGTCCGCCGGGAGGTCAGACAGACGGCGGCGAGGCCGAGGAGCCAGATCATGTACTGGGGGCTGATCACCCGGCTGGTGACGGTGAACAGCAGTACGGCGGCGAGGGCGGCGTCCAGCGGGGTCGCCTCGTTCCAGGTGCGCGCCCGCACCCGCCACAGCAGCAGCCAGACGAAGGCGAGGACTGTCAGGAGCAGCGCGACCCGGCCCACGCTGGAGACGTACGGGCCGACGTACTCGAAGGCGCCGTAGCGGTACTGGACCCTGCCCGGCCAGCTGCCCGTCGCCCTGGCCAGCGCCAGCGCGGTGCCGCCCAGCGACTCGATCTGGACGCCGCGGCCGCCCTGCTGGCGCAGGAAGCCGAGCGAGTGCGAGAAGCAGAGCGCGAGCGTGGCGAGGAGGGCCGCGGCGGTGGCGGCGGCGGAGATCCAGGCATCGCGGGTGGTACGGCCCCGGGGGGTGCCGATCAGGGTGAGCACCGGCCACACCTTCACCAGCGCGCCGAGCCCGGCGAGCACCCCGCCGAGACGGTGCCCGGCGGCCGAGCGGGTCGTCAGAGCGAGCAGGGCGAGCACGGCGAGGGCGGTGACCTGGACGTCGTACCGGGCGAGGGGGATGTGCAGGAGCAGCGGGAGTCCGCAGACCCATACCCAGGCGCCGTGCGTGACGCGGTCACTGTCGGCGCGGGCGAGCGCGAGGGTGACGGCGGCGTCGGCGAGGAGGGTGAGGGCGACGAAGGCCTGGAAGTAGGTGAGCCAGGGCAGCACGCCGGGGGACATGATGACCAGTCCGGCGCCGGGCGGGTACTGCCAGGTGACGTCGTTCACGGGGAAGGTGCCGTGGGCGAACTGCCGGTACCAGAACTGGTAGAGGACGTACACCTCACGTCCCACGCCGCCCACGCCCAGGCTGTCGCGCAGGAGGAGCAGGAGCATGCCGGCCCGGGTGACGGCCCAGACGACGGCGAGGGCGAGGGCGGGGCCGCGGCCGACCCAGACGAACGTGGCCGAGGTGAACGTGTCCGACTCGAAGGGGGAGCCGGTGAGGCGGGTGGGCGCGGGAGCGCAGGGCGGTCCCGGCTCGGGTCCCGGTTCGGGTCCCGGTTCGGGGCCGCGTTCACCGTCGGGTTCACGGTCGGGTTCACGGTCGGGTTCGGGTTCGGGCTGGGGCGGCGGGGTGCGGTTGCGATGCGTCGTCATCGAAACCGCACTCTATTGCGGTTTGGGTGGTTATGAGCGCTTTGTCAGCCCTTCTTGGTGAACGCCTCGTACGCCGCCACCACCTCCTTCGCCGGTCCGTCCATCCGCAGGGTGCCCGCCTCCAGCCACAGGGCCCGGTCGCAGGTCTCGGTGATGGTCGAGTTGGAGTGGGAGACGAGGAAGACGGTGCCCGCCTCGGCCCGCAGCTCGTCGATGCGTTCCTGGCTGCGGCGGCGGAACCTCGCGTCGCCCGTGGAGAGCGCCTCGTCGATCAGCAGCACGTCATGGCTCTTCGCCGCGGCGATGGAGAAGCGCAGCCTGGCGCCCATGCCGGAGGAGTAGGTCCGCATGGGCAGCGAGATGAAGTCGCCCTTCTCGTTGATCCCGGAGAAGTCCACGATGTCGTCGTAGCGGGCGTCGACCTCCGCGCGGGTCATACCCATCGCGAGCCCGCCCAGGATCACGTTGCGCTCGCCGGTCAGATCGTTCATCAGGGCCGCGTTCACCCCGAGGAGGGAGGGCTGGCCGCGAGTGTAGATCCTGCCCTCGTTGACGGGCAGCAGACCGGCCACCGCCTTCAGGAGGGTGGATTTCCCTGATCCGTTCGAACCGATCAGGCCAATCGCCTCACCTCGGTACGCGGCGAAGCTGACGCCCTTGACCGCGTGGACCTTGCGGGCGCCGGGGGTGGTGGCGCGCCGGGAGAAGATCCGGCTGAGCGCGGCGGTGGCGCTCCCCTTGCCGGTGCGGGGGCCGTTGACGGTGTACGTGATGTGGACGCCGTCGGCGACGACGGTGGGGGTCTGCTCAGCCACGGCCGTAGGTCTCCTCTGCCTTCCAGAAGTAGATGAATCCGCCCACGAAGGCCACCAGCGCCCAGCCGGCGGCGAGCGCCCAGACGTGCGGCGGCAGCAGCTCGGCGGTGTAGCTCTCGATGAGCGCGAAGCGCATCAGGTCGATGTAGACGGCCGCCGGATTGCCCTGGAGAAGGGTGATCACCGTGTCCGGGAGCCGGCCGCTCCGCGCCAGGTGCTGGATCGACCACATGGCGCCGGAGACGTACATCCAGGTGCGCAGCAGGAACGGCATGAGCTGCGCGATGTCCGGCGTACGGGCGGCGAGCCGAGCCATGACGAGCGCGACCCCGGCGTTGAACAGCGCCTGGAGGAGCAGAGCGGGGGCGGCGAGGAGCCAGCTCCAGCGGGGGAACTCGCCGAAGCAGAACAGGATCGCCACCAGCGCGCAGAGCGAGAGGGCGAGCTGCTGGAGCTGTTGCAGCGCGAGGGCGAGGGGAAGGCTCGCGCGGGGGAAGTGCAGGGCGCGGACGAGGCCGAGGTTCCCGCTGATCGCGCGCGTGCCGGTCATGATCGACTGCGAGGTGAAGGTCCAGACGAAGATGCCGGTGATCAGGAACGGCACGTAGTCCGGGATGTCCTGCTGGACGTTCATCAGGACGCCGAAGATCAGGTAGTAGACCGCCGCGTTGAGGAGCGGGGTCATCACCTGCCAGACCTGGCCGAGCTTCGCGTGGCTGTACTGGGCGGTGAGCCGGGCGGTCGCGAACGCGGCGATGAAGCCACGGCGCGACCAGAGCTGTCCGACGTAGGCCGGGAGGCTGGGGCGCGCGCCGCTGACGGAGAGGCCGTGGCGCAGGGCGAGCGCGCGCAGGTCCTCTTGGGGCCCGGAGTCGGGTTTCGTGAGCGTCTCGGTGGTCACGAGGTCGCTTTCGGCGAGGGTGCAGGGCATCGCTGACGATGGAACGGGTCCGTATCGTCGCTACGGGGAGAGTAGGGCGAGCGTGCGTCGCAACGCAACCGTATCGTCGTGACGTCGCCGGCGCGCGGTTGGCTAGGATCCCGGTCATGACGACACCCCCCGGGTCCCCCCGCCGCGCCCCCGCGGGAGCCGCCGTGCTCCGGGAGGACGTGACCGAGGCCATTCGCGCCGCCGTCTTCGAGGAGCTGGCCGCCGTCGGGTTCGCCCGCATGTCCATCGAGGGCATCGCGCGCCGCGCGGGCGTCGGCAAGACCGCCGTCTACCGCCGCTGGAAGTCCAAGCTCTCGCTCGTCCTCGACCTCGTCGGCGCCTTCGCCACGCAGGGACTGCCGGCGCCGTCGACCGGCTCGCTGTACGGGGACGTGCGCGCGCTCCTCGAGGTCGCCTCGCACGCCCTGCGCCACCCCGTGGCCTCGCAGGTCATCCCGGACCTGCTGGTGGAGGCCGCCCGGCAGCCCGAGATCGCCGAGGCGATCAGGGCGGCCCTGCTCGACGGCCAGCAGGGCGTGGTCGCCCAGGTCGTGCGCGAGGCCGTGGACCGCGGCGAACTGCCCGAGGGCGCGGACCCGGCCCGCGCCCTCGACCTGGTCGTGGGGCCGCTCTACTGGCGGCTGGTGGTGGTGCGCGGGGAGCTGCCGAAGGGGTACCTGGACGACCTCGCGCGCTCGGCGGTCGCGGCGCTCACGGCGTAGACGCGAGCACGAGTACGCGTGCGGGTGCGGGTGCGGGTGCGGGTGCGGGTGCGGGTGCGGGTACGGGTACGGGTACGGGTACGGGTACGCCGCCCCGTACCCGTACCGCCGTACCCGTAACGCCGTCCGGCGGGGCTACTTCACCGCGCCCGCCATCACCCCCGAGACGAACTGCCGCTGGAAGGCGAAGAAGACCGCCAGCGGAATCACCATCGACACGAACGCACCCGGCGCGAGCACGTCGATGTTGTTCCCGAACTGCCGGACCTGCTGCTGCAGCGCCACCGTGATCGGAGGGGACTCGGAGTCCGCGAAGATCAGTGCGACCAGCATGTCGTTCCAGACCCACAGGAACTGGAAGATGCCGAGCGAGGCGATCGCCGGCCCGCCCAGCGGCATCACGACCCGGGTGAAGAGCCGGATCTCGCCCGCCCCGTCCAGCCGCGCCGCCTCCAGCAGTTCGCGCGGAATCTCCGCGAAGAAGTTCCGCAGCAGGAAGATCGCGAAGGGCAGCCCGAAGGCGGTGTGGAAGAGCACGACCCCGAGCGTCGTCTCGAAGATGCCGACCGTGCCGAAGAGCTTCGAGACGGGCACGAGCGCGACCTGCACCGGGACCACCAGGAGACCGACGACCAGCAGGAACCACCAGTCGCGGCCGGGGAAGTCCAGCCACGCGAAGGCGTACCCGGCGAGCGAGCCGATGACGACGACCAGGACCGTGGCCGGGACGGTGATCAGGACGGTGGAGACGAGCGAACCGGTGATCGTCTCGTTGGAGAGGATCGCGGAGTAGTTCTCGGTGGTCAGCTGGGCGGGGGAGGTGAAGACCTGCCACCAGCCGCTCTCGCTGATGTCGGCCGGGCCGCGCAGCGAGGAGAGCAGCAGACCGACCGTCGGCATCAGCCAGAACAGGCCGACGAGGACGAGGAAGACCCGCGCGGCGCCGCCCGCGGCGCGGGCGGCCAGCCGAGAGCCCAGGCCGCCTCCGCTCGATCCGTTCGAAGCGTTCGATCCGTTCGAAGCGTTCGGGGCGCTCGGAGCATTCGAAGCGTTCGATGCCGTCATCGCCGGGCCTCCCTTCGCATCCGGCGGATGTTGAAGACCATCACCGGCAGCACGAGCAGGAGCAGCACGACGGCGATGGCGGAGCCGACCCCGAGATCTGCGTCCGTACCGAACGACGAGCGGTACAGCTGCAGGGCGAGGACGTTCGCGTCGTCCTGGGCCGACCCCGGCGCGATGATGAAGACGAGGTCGAAGACCTTCAGCACGTTGATCACGAGGGTGACCAGGACGACGGCGAGGACCGGCGCGAGGAGCGGGACCGTGATCCGGCGGAAGACCTGCCACTCGTTCGCCCCGTCGACGCGGGCGGCCTCCAGCAGTTCACGGGGCACGCTCGCGAGACCTGCCGCGATCAGGACCATCGCGAACCCGGCCCACATCCACACGTAACTCCCGATGACCGCGGGCGTGACGAGCGAAGGGCCCAGCCATTCCACGCCGTTGTACTGCTCGCGGAAGTTGCTCGCGGGCAGCCGCAGCAGGGCCCCGTCGGCCTCGGCGGCCGGGAGAACGAACGAGCCGTCGGCCGCCACCGTTGTGGACGCGACCACCGTCCCGTCCTTCACCGCCTCGACGCGCAGCCCCTTGAGACCCAGCTCCTTCGGGTCGACCGCGTTCGCCTTCCCGCCGCCGCCCTTGGTGAAGTCGAGCCAGGCGACGCCGGTGATCCGGCCTTCCTGGAGCGGCGGTTCGTGCGCCGGGCGGGCGTCCTTCGGCATCTGCGCCGGAGCGACGCCGATCAGCGGAAGCCGCGCCGTCTCTCCCGTACGGACCGGGCTCTTGGTGACGTACGCACCACCGCCCGCCGCCTCCAGGGGGTGGACCGGAAGCGGGCGCGCCCGTGGGAAGACGGACGACTCGGCGAACGTGTCGTGGACGCCGACCCAGACGGCGTTGGCGACGCCCCGGTCCGGATCCTGCTCGTACACGAGCCGGAAGATGATCCCGGCGGCCAGCATCGAGATGGCCATGGGCATGAAGACGATCAGCTTGAACGCCGTGCCCCAGCGCACCCGTTCGGTCAGCACCGCGAAGATCAGGCCGAGGGCGGTGGCGACGGTCGGGGCGAGGACCGCCCAGATCGCGTTGTTCTTGACGGCGGTGAGGATGGTGTCGTCGGTGAAGAGCTCGATGTAGTTGTCCAGGCCCGCGAAGGAGTCCCCGGACTTGTCGAAGAAGGAGCGCTGGACGGAGTACCCGATGGGGTAGACGACGAGCGCGCCGAGCAGCAGCAGAGCGGGGAGCAGGAACCCCGCCGCCACCGCCCTGCGCGTGCCGGTGACACTGTGCCGGGAGGCCACGGCGTCAGCTCTTGTAGGCCTTGGCCGCGTCGGCCTCCAGCCGCGCCTGGGTCCCGGCGATGTCCCGCGGGTTCTTCAGGAAGTCCTGGAGCGCCTTCCATTCGCCCTTGCCGGGCGTTCCGCCGAAGGACTGCGGCATCTGGTCCGACATGTCGAAGCGGAAGTCGTCCCCGGCCTCGATCAGGGCCTGGGCGATCTCGCGCTGGACGTCGTTCGGGTACGCGGTCAGGTTCAGGTTCTTGTTGGGGGAGAGAAAGCCGCCGGCGCCCGCCCAGACGGCGGCGGCGTCCGGCGAGGCGAGGAAGGTCAGCAGCGCCCGGGCGCCCTTGGTGTCCTTCAGGGCCACCGCCGCGTCGCCGCCGGTGACGACCGGGGACGCCGCGCCGACGGACGGGAAGGGGAACACCTTCGCGTCCGTACCGATCTTGGCGCTGGTCTGCGCGATGTTGACGGCGGCGAAGTCGCCTTCGAAGACCATCGCGCCCTTGGGCTGGTCGCCGCCGGTGAAGGTCTGGGTGACCGAGACGGGGAACTCCGTCTGCAGCGCGCCGTCCGCGCCGCCCGCGATCAGATCCGGCTTGCCGAACAGCTCGGCGAGAGTGGTGAGCGCCTGGGTGACGGAGGCGTCCGTCCACTTGATCTCGTGCTTGGCGAGCTGGTCGTACTTCGCCGGGCCCGCCTGGGAGAGGTAGATGTTCTCGAACCAGTCGGTCAGGGTCCAGCCGTCGGCGCCGCCGACGGAGACCGGGGTGACGCCGGAGGCCGAGAGGGTCTCGGCGGTGGCGAGGAAGTCCTTCCAGGTCTTGGGCTCGGAGGCGCCCGCGTTTTCGAAGGCGGCGTTGTTGTACCAGATCAGGGACTTGTTGGCGGCCTTGAAGTACACGCCGTACTGCGTGCCGTCGACGGCGCCGAGGTTCCGCCAGCCCGGGGAGTAGTTCTTGAGCAGCTCGGCCTCGGCCTCGGGGCCGATCGGCTTGAGCCACTTCTGGGCGGCGGCCTGCTGGATCGCGCCGACCTGGGGGAGCATCGCCACGTCGGGCGGGGAGCCGCCGGCGATCTTCGTGCCGAGGAAGTTCACGATCGGGTCCTGGGCGGGCACGAAGGTGACGGTGGCGCCGGTGCGCTTCTCGAACTCCTTCAGGACCTTGGTGAAGTTCTCCTGCTCCGGGCCGGTCCAGACGGCGGCGACCTCGATCTTCTCGCCCTTGAGGGAGGGTAAGGAGACCGACTTCTTCTCCTTGCCGGTGCCGCCCGGCCCGGGGTCCGGGTCCTTGGAGTTCTCCCCGCCGCAGCCGGCGAGGGTGAGTGCGGTGAGGGCGGCGATCGCCGCTGCGGCCCTGCGTGTACGAAGAGTTGTACGCATTACTGCCCCGTCTCTCCTGTGCGCGTGCGCGTCCCGTGCTCGTGCCAGTGTCGACAGGTCTACGCCGGGTGATGGGGCGCCGCAATACCGCCTTCCGCGGCGAACGGGGGATCGTGATGGGCTCGTGACGTCCTGTCAGGCGTGCGTCGCGGGCGTGAGCGGGGGGACCGGCGTCGCGTCGACGGAGCGGGCCGCACGGTCGAGCGCGGACGCGAGGAGTGCGAGGTCGGTCGGGCCGTTGCCCAGCTCGCGGACGGGTCTGCGGGTGGGCGGGTCGCCCATCCGCTCCCACTCCAGCGGGACGACGGTCGGCCGCAGCGTCGCCGTGCGCGGGATGCGGCCGGTGACCCGGCCGGCCTGGAACGGGGTCACCCGGCCGTCCGGGTGCCCGAGCCGTCCCCGGCCCGGCGCGGGCTCGTCGGGACCGGCCGCGACGGGGGGCGCGTCGAGCACGACCCGGAGGCGGGCGCCATGGGCCAGCTCCGTGTCCGCCGTACGGTCCGGGCGCGCCGAGGTCGCGACCAGGTGCACCCCGAGCCGCTCACCGACCCGCGCGACGGCTTCGAGGGCCCGTACGACGGACCCGGCGGCCGGCCGCCCGGGGGATCCGAGCGCGGGCGCCACGAGCGCGTCGTAGTCGTCGACCAGCACCACGAGCCGGGGCAGGGCGGCGGCCTCGTCGTCCCCGCCCCCCACGGCCTCGGCCCGCATGCGCAGCGTCGCGCCGGCGTACGGGTCCACCTCCCCACCGGGACGCGGCACCCGCCCGGACGGGCGATCCCCGAGATCCTCGGCACCGGGGCCATCGCCGATACGTACGGTCCGGCCGCTCGCGTGGCCTTGGAGGTCGTCGGCGCCCGTGCGTGGGGTGCGGCTGCTCGGGCGGTCGGTGAGGTCGCCGTCGCCGGTGCGCGGCGTCCGGGCGCTGGGGCGGTACGTGAGGTCGTCGGCGCCCGTGCGCGCCGTGCGGCCGCTCGGACGGCTCGTCAGGTCCTCCGCGCCGGTGCGTGACGTCCGGCCGCTCGCGTGGCCCTGGAGGTCGTCGGCGCCCGTGCGCGCCGTGCGGCTGCTCGGGCGGTCGGTGAGGTCGCCGTCGCCGGTGCGCGGCGTCCGGGCGCTCGGGCGGTACGTCAGGTCCTCCGCGCCGGTACGTACGGTCCGGCCGCTCGCGTGGCCTTGGAGGTCGTCGGCGCCCGTGCGCGCCGTGCGGCTGCTCGGGCGGTCGGTGAGGTCGCCGTCGCCGGTGCGCGGCGTCCGGGCGCTCGGGCGGTACGTCAGGTCGTCCGCGCCCGCCCTCGGGTCGCGGGTGCCGGGGCGGTCGCCGACCGTGCCCTCGCCCGTGCGGAGGGTTCGGCCGCTCGGGCGGTCGGTGAGGGGGGTGTCGGCGGGGGCCGAGCGGGCGTCGGGGACGCGGGCGGTCGTCCGGGCGCCCGGGGGCACGGTTTCCGCCGCGCTCGGCGGGCGCTGGCCGATCAGGCGGCCCGCCGCCCGGCCGTCGGCGAAGTGCCCGTCGCCCAGGATCTCCGCGCGGCGCTTCAGCTCCGCGCCCAGCGCCTGCGCGAACGCGCGCATCCGCACCGGGTCGGAGGCGACGAGGTGCTCGGTGACGTGCGGCAGCTCCGTACACGCGGCCAGGCCCTCGCCGCGCTCACCGCCCGCGCCGTCGACCAGGAGCAGGCCCAGCCGGTCGGGGCGGCCGCCGGCCGCCAGGGAGGCGGCGATCGAGCGCAGCAGTTCCGTGCGCCCGCTGCCCGCGGGCCCCTCGATCAGCAGGTGGGGGCCTTCCTCGGTCAGGTCGACCGACACCGGCCCGCGCGGACCGGCGCCCAGGACGGCCGTCCCGCCCCCGGCGGCGGCCCAGCGGGCCATCAGCGAGGCCGGCGTGGCCCGGGCGAGGCCGAGCTCGTCGAGCAGCCGGGCTGACCGGGGCAGCGCCGTCGCGGCCGTCCGCCCGTGCGTCGCGGCGGGGGCGTCCGTGCGCAGCGGGGCGACCGCCCGCCCGAAACGCTCCGCCCAGGCGACGGAGACGGCGTCCACCACGCCGATGGTCCCGTGGCCCGCGGCCCGGCCTCCCGCCGTGCGCAGCAGCCGCAGCGCCGTCGCCACGTCGCCGCTCAGCAGGGCGACCGCCCCGCACTCGCGGAAGGCCAGCGAGGCCGCGCACGCGCTCTCGTACGTCGCGGCGACCGGGGAGACCGGGGAGGCGGCCGGAGCCTCGGCCAGACAGAGCAGATGGATGCCCGCGGCCGCCCCCGCCCCGGCGAGCCGCGCGGTCGTCTCGCGCAGCGCCGCCGAACCGGGGTCGCCGTCCACGATCACGACCGTCGCCGGCCCTTCGTAGCGGGCCGCGGCCTCGGCGACGGTCGCACGGTCGGCGCTCGGCCAGCCGGGGCCGAGCGGCCCGTCGTCGAGGCGCCGGGTCAGCTCGGCGGTACGGGCATGGGCCTGATCGCGGTCGTACGCGAGGAGGAGCCGGCAGTCCTGGCCGTGGGCCGGGCGCAGGTGCGGGAGCCAGCCGAGCCAGCCCCAGGCCCGGCGCCGCTCCTCCAGGGGGCGGTTCCGGTCCGCGCTGATCAGCACGATCTCCAGGTCGGAGGGGGAGTGCAGGGCGGCGAGCTGGGCGACGACGGAGCGTGCGAGCCCGGCCAGCCGGTTCCCGGGGCCCGCGAGCCCGAGCGATCCCGCCTCGCGCAGCCCGACGGTGACCGGGACCCCGGACAGCTCCGCCCGGTCGGTCGTTCCGAGCCGGACCACGAGCGACTCGGGGTGGTCGGGGCCCCGCTCCCAGAGCCGCGGGCCGGGGCCGAGCGCGGTGAGCAGCACGGCGGCCGGATCGGGCCAGGTCTCGGCGACCGGCGGACGACCGGCGGCCCGGTCCGTACCGGACGCGGCGCCGGGACCGGCACCGGCGCCCACGCCGGTCTCGGACCCGGGGACCGGCAGGTCCTCCCTGGCGCCGGTGAGCCGCCGGGCCCAGGCTCCGATCCCGCGCTTGCCGCGCGCGGGCGGCGCCTGGCGCGCGGTCTGCCGGGTCCTGCTGTGCGCCTCGCCCTCGCCGTCCAGGGGCTCCTCGGCGCGCGCGTGCGCGGGGGAGCCGCCGTGGGCCGGGTCCGGGGGGATGCGCATGTGGTGCGTTCCATGAGCGGAACCGTCGCCCTGGAGACCGTCCGTCTCCTGCCACGCGCCGCGCCCGTGCGCGTGGCCGTACGTCCTGCTCTCGTCGCCGGAACCGGAACCGGAGCCGGAGCCGGAGCCGGAGGCTGCGGGGACGGGGGCGGGAGCGCCCGACGCCCCCGGGCCGACCCGCAGATGGCCCTCGCCGTCCGGGGCCGTCGGCAGGGAGTCCTTGTCGCAGCCGCCCGGTCCCGCCAGGCGGAGGGCGGACTCGCCCAGGCGCAGCAGCGCTCCGGGCAGCAGGCGGACCGGGCGGGCGCCGACCGCCACGCCGTCCAGCGTCGTGCCGTTCGTGGAACCGAGGTCCGCGACCGTGACCCGCCCGTCGTCCCCGACGGTCACCGTGCAGTGCACCCGGGAGACGTCCGGGTCGTCGAGCGGGACGTCCGCGTCCAGGGACCGCCCCACACGGATCGCCCCGCCGTGCAGCAGATGCACCCCGCCCGCGTCGGGCCCCGCGACCACGTGGAGCAGGGCCGAGGCGTCCTCGCCGGGCCGGTCGTCCTCGCCGGGGACCTGGAGTGTGAGCACCGCTCCGTCGACGAGCGGGGGCTCGCCGAGCGCGCAGCGCTGGGAGTCGAGCCGCTCACGGCCCGCGTAGAGCACGGGCGCCCCCGAGGTGGGGGTGTCGGGGCCGGAGACGGCCGCGGCCAGACCGGAGGCCACGGCGGCCAGCGCCGTCCCCGCCGGAGCGGTGACAAGCACGTCGCAGGCGCGCCCGGCGCCATGGCCGGCGTGCGGCGCGAGGACGGTCAGCCGGATCTGCATCGCCGTCAGCGGTCCCTTCTGCGCGTGATGCCCGGCAGGGGAACCGCCCTGTCTCTCCCCCCACCCGGCACGGACGCGTCGTCCGGTACAGGTCGGCACGGCGCGGGGGCTCCCGACCCCTCGACACGACGTGCTGTAGGCATCCTCGCACCTGCCACTGACAACCCGCCCGCGGGTCGGCCTCAAGTGATCTTGAATGGTCGGCTGTGGACGTAAAAGTGCCTGGTTGGGTACGTCTTACGACGTCCGTGGCAACCACCGGTACGACAGACGCGTCTTGTTTTCGGACAAGTCCTGCGCCGGAAATCAGCCGTCTCGTGACGACCGATGACCCGTTCGGCGGCACTAAAGTGGGTCGGACACCCGGACGGGGTCACAACACACCACAGGAACTCCGGGAATCCCAGGACCACGATCAGCAGGGAGCGCGTGACGTGCGGCCAATCGGCAGCAAGTACCTGCTCGAGGAGCCGCTCGGCCGCGGCGCCACGGGCACCGTCTGGCGAGCCCGCCAGCGGGAGGCGGCGGGCGCCGAGGCGGCCGTGCCGGGCCAGCCCGGAGAGACCGTCGCGATCAAGGTCCTGAAGGAGGAGCTGGCCAACGACGCGGACATCGTGATGCGCTTCCTGCGCGAACGGTCCGTGCTGCTCCGGCTCACCCACCCCAACATCGTGCGCACCCGCGACCTGGTCGTCGAGGGCGATGTCCTCGCCCTCGTCATGGACCTGGTCGAGGGCCCGGACCTGCACCGGTACATCCGCGAGAGCGGCCCGCTCACCCCGGTCGCCGCCGCGCTCCTCACCGCGCAGATCGCCGACGCGCTCGCCGCCAGCCACGCCGACGGCGTCGTCCACCGCGACCTCAAGCCGGCCAACGTCCTGCTCGCCGAGCAGGGCGGCCAGATGCACCCGATGCTCACGGACTTCGGCATCGCGCGCCTCGCCGACTCCCCGGGTCTGACCCGGACGCACGAGTTCGTCGGCACGCCCGCCTACGTCGCGCCGGAGTCAGCCGAGGGCCGCCCGCAGACCTCCGCCGTCGACATCTACGGCGCGGGCATCCTGCTCTACGAGCTGGTCACCGGCCGGCCCCCGTTCGCCGGCGGTACGGCCCTGGAGGTCCTGCACCGCCACCTCAGCGAGGAGCCGCGCCGCCCCTCGACCGTGCCCGGCCCGCTGTGGACGGTCATAGAGCGCTGCCTCAGCAAGAACCCCGACCAGCGGCCCAGCGCCGAGAACCTGGCCCGCGGGCTGCGCGCGGTGGCCGCCGGCATCGGCGTGCACGCCACGCCCGCGCAGATCGAGGCGGCCGACGGCGTCGGCGCGCTGCTCGCCCCCGACCCGGCGCCCGCGCCGGTCCCCGGGACCCCCGGCGTGGATCCGGCCGGCGCGACCCAGGTGCTGCCCAGCGGCGCCGGCGCCCAGTACGACCCCGCCGCCGCGACCAGCGTCATGCCGACCAGCGGCCCGGCCGGCGCCGCCGACCCGACCGCGGTCATGCCCCCCGTACCACCGCGCCCGGACGGTCCGCCGCAGTCCCAGCCCGAGGAACCGCACCCCTGGCAGAGCCAGCTGGCCGCGGCCCGCGACCGCAACGAGCAGACGCAGGTGCAGTACCTGGACCCGAGCCAGGACCCCCTGCGCCGGCGCCCGCAGCGCCAGCAGCCGCCCCAGGGGCAGCCCCAGCCGTACCAGCAGCAGCCGCAGCAGCCGCAGCAGTACCAGCAGCCCCAGCGGCCGCCGCAGCGGCAGCAGTACGCGCCCCAGCAGCCCCCGCCGCCTCAGCAGCAGTACGCCCCGCAGCAACAGCAGTACGCGCCCCCGCAGCCGCCGCCCCAGGCGCCCGCCCCGCGCGAGCCGCGGCCGCCGCGCCAGCGCAGCGCCAACCCGATGCGGATCCCGGGTCTGGGCTGCCTGAAGGGCTGTCTGTTCACGATCGTGCTGTTCGTGATCGCCGGCTGGCTCATCTGGGAGCTGACCCCGCTGCAGAGCTGGATCGCCGAGGGCAAGAGCTACTGGGAGGCCATCGGCGACATGATCTCGTCCGTCTCCGGCTGGATCTCCGAACTCGGCAGCGCGACGGAGAGTGGTACGACTACCGGCGGTACAGGGCAGTAAGAGACGGCAGTACTGCCGATTTATCGACTTCCGAGGGGTGTTTTCCCCTCGGAAGTGACGACCGGCGGCTGCGGACGCGTAACTTTGACGCGACCGCCAGCCGCTGAGGGAGCAGTCTTGGCACGGAATATCGGCAGCCGCTACACGGCCCACCAGATCCTCGGCCGGGGCAGCGCCGGCACGGTGTGGCTCGGCGAGGGCCCCGAGGGCCCCGTCGCGATCAAGCTGCTGCGCGAGGACCTGGCCTCGGACCAGGAGCTCGTCGGACGCTTCGTCCAGGAGCGCACGGCCCTGCTCGGTCTCGACCACCCCCACGTCGTCGCCGTCCGCGACCTCGTCGTCGACGGCAACGACCTCGCGCTCGTCATGGACCTGGTCCGCGGCACCGATCTGCGCACCCGCCTCGACCGCGAGCGCAGGCTCGCCCCCGAGGCGGCCGTCGCGATCATCGCCGACGTCGCCGACGGTCTCGCCGCGGCGCACGCGGCCGGGGTCGTCCACCGGGACGTCAAGCCGGAGAACATCCTGCTCGACATGGAGGGCCCGCTCGGCCCCGGCGGCGCCCACCCGGCGCTCCTCACCGACTTCGGGGTCGCCAAGCTCATCGACACCCCGGGCCGCACCAAGGCGACCCGCATCATCGGGACCCCCGACTATCTGGCCCCGGAGATCGTCGAGGGCCTGCCCCCGCGCGCGTCCGTCGACATCTACGCCCTCGCGACCGTCCTGTACGAGCTCCTGGCCGGCTTCACGCCCTTCGGCGGCGGTCACCCGGGCGCCGTGCTGCGCCGCCACGTCACCGAGACGGTCGTCCCGCTGCCGGGCATCCCCGAGGAGCTGTGGCAGCTGATCGTCCAGTGCCTGGCCAAGGCCCCCGCCTCTCGGCTGCGCGCCTCGGAGCTCGCCAGCCGCCTGCGCGAGTGCCTGCCCCTGCTGGCCGGGATGCCCCCGCTGGACGTGGACGAGCCGGACGACGCGGAACAGCAGACGGAGGCGTACGAGGAGGAGCCGTACTCGACCCGCTCCGGATCCGGTGCGGGCTCCGCCGAGGGCGCGCCGCGCCGGGCCGCCGTCCCCCTGGTCCCGGGCGCCTCGCCCGACTCCAACCGGGACACCCACACCTCCATGCGCGTCCCCGCCCCCGACGAGCTCGCCGGCGGCCCCCTGGGCACCGCCCGCGCCCCGCGCCCGGCCGGCGCCCGGCGGCCCGGCTCGGCCCGCCACAAGGCGGAGGCGGTCCGCAAGCGCCGCATCACGCTCTCGATCGCGGCGGTCGTCGTCGCGGGCGCGCTGGGGGTGGGCGGCTATCTGGCGGCCGCCGACGACACCGACGCACCGGCCCAGGACTCGAAGACGTCCACCGAGCCCTAGGGGGTGTCTTGTGGATCTTGCCGGACCTGATCCACAAGACACCCCCTGGGGCTGGAGGACCGGGGATTCTCGGCGAGCCGTTACGCTGGACGCGTGGCAGTCGTCGATGTATCCGAAGAGCTGAAGTCCCTCTCCTCGACCATGGGGTCGATCGAGGCCGTCCTGGACCTCGAAAAGCTGAGGGCCGACATCGCCGTGCTCGAAGAGCAGGCCGCGGCCCCGTCCCTCTGGGACGACCCGGAGGCGGCGCAGAAGATCACCAGCAAGCTTTCGCACCTCCAGGCCGAGGTCCGCAAGGCCGAGGCCCTGCGGAGCCGGATCGACGACCTCGGGGTGCTCTTCGAGCTCGCCGAGGAGATGGACGACCCGGACACCCGTGCCGAGGCGGAGACGGAGCTCACCTCCGTCCGCAAGGCGCTGGACGAGATGGAAGTCCGTACGCTCCTCTCCGGCGAGTACGACGAGCGCGAGGCGCTGGTCAACATCCGCGCCGAGGCGGGCGGCGTCGACGCCGCCGACTTCGCCGAGCAGCTCCAGCGCATGTACCTGCGCTGGGCCGAGCGGCACGGCTACGGCACCGAGGTCTACGAGACCTCGTACGCGGAAGAGGCCGGCATCAAGTCGACCACCTTCGTGGTCAAGGCCCCGTACGCCTACGGCACGCTCTCGGTCGAGCAGGGCACGCACCGCCTGGTCCGTATCTCCCCGTTCGACAACCAGGGCCGCCGCCAGACGTCGTTCGCGGGCGTCGAGATCCTCCCGGTCGTCGAGTCCTCCGACCACGTCGAGATCGACGAGTCCGAGCTGCGCGTGGACGTCTACCGCGCGTCGGGCCCGGGCGGACAGGGCGTCAACACGACCGACTCGGCGGTGCGCATCACGCACATCCCGACCGGCATCGTGGTCTCCTGCCAGAACGAGCGCTCCCAGATCCAGAACAAGGCGAGCGCCATGAACGTCCTCCAGGCGAAGCTGCTCGAGCGTCAGCGTCAGGAGGAGCGCGCCAAGATGGACGCCCTCAAGGGCGACGGCGGCAGCTCCTGGGGCAACCAGATGCGCTCGTACGTCCTGCACCCGTACCAGATGGTCAAGGACCTGCGTACGGAGTTCGAGGTCGGCAACCCGCAGGCCGTCCTGGACGGCGAGATCGACGGCTTCCTCGAGGCGGGCATCCGCTGGCGCAAGCAGCAGGAGAAGTAACGGTATTGAGGTCTGCGACGCCGGGCCCCTCGCACCGACGGTGCGAGGGGCCCGGCGTTTTCGTCGTATGTCGATTCGCGGGCGCAAGCGGAATCGGGGTTGGCGGGCCGCTTTGTCGACAAGGGAACTGGCTTGGGGGAGGCGGTAGTTCCACGTTTACGTCACAGTTGCATCCCCGCATGACGGTCAACTGGTGATCTTTCCGGCATCGCACGCGCAACGACCTTGACGCGTATGCGGAAACTCGGAAGGGTGGCATGCGGCATGCGTATCTCTGGGGCGCGTGTGAACGGGGGCAGGTCCATCTCACGCGACCGCACCCGGTGTTGCCGAGGCCCCGGGCGCTGCTCCAATGACGAGATGAGCTACTGGGGGTAGCAGCCAGATGACCAAGAAGACGCGGGTCCGCGTAGCGCGCATAGCGGCCGGCGCGGTGATCGCCGCCGGTGCGTCGCTCACCGCGGCGGGTGCCGCCCAGGCCGTGGGCGTGTCCTTCGGGGCTGAAGTGAACGACGGCACCATTGAGGTCGAGGCCGGAGTCAACAGCGGTGGCGACGACGGTGGCACCGTCATCGGCGGCATCGACGGCGGCCAGGACGGCGGCACGACCGACGGTGGTACGACGGACGGCGGGACCACCGACGGTGGTACGACGGACGGTGGCACGACCGACGGCGGGACCACGGACGGCGGGACCACCGATGGTGGCACCACGGACGGTGGCACGACCGACGGCGGGACCACCGACGGTGGCACGACCGACGGCGGGACCACGGACGGCGGGACCACCGATGGTGGCACCACGGACGGCGGTACGACCGACGGCGGGACCACCGACGGTGGCACGACCGATGGTGGTACGACGGACGGCGGGACCACCGATGGTGGTACGACGGACGGTGGCACCACCGACGGCGGTAACGGCAACAACGGCGGTAACGGCAACAACGGTGGCACCGGCAACAACGGTGGCACGACCACCAACGGTGGCAACAACGGTGGTTCCTCGACCAACGGTGGCTCCACCACCACGGGCGGCGGCTCCACCACCACCGGTGGTTCCTCCACCGACGGTGGCACCGGCGACTGCACCGTCGACGTGAACGGCGCCGAGTGTGTGGGCAACGACCCCGGCACCAACAACGCCGGCTCGCAGCCCGTCGAGCAGGGCAAGGCCAAGGAAGAGCTCGCCGAGACCGGTGCGATGGAGACGTCGTTCCTGCTCATCGGTGCCGCCACGATGATCGCCGGTGGTATTGGCTTCCGGATGCTGCCGCGTCTGGTCGGCGGTGGCCGCGCGGCCGTCTGAGGCGCGTAACCGCGGCATCGCGTAAGGCGCATCACGCGCATCACGCGCACCACGCATAAGGAGAGGGCCGGGGGAGCACCCCCCGGCCCTCTCTCCTGTCCGGCTCGTATACGTACCGCTACGCGGCCTGCAGCGCCGCGAGCAGCGCCAGCGCCGCCACCAGGGCGACCACCAGGGCCAGCAGCATCGTCGGGGTCAGGCCCGTGGACGGGTCCAGACGTTCCCGGTTCGCGCGGCAGACGGGGCAGCGGCCCTCTGCGACAGGGGCCGCGCAGTTGGCGCACACCAGTCGGTCATAGGTCATGCGCTCTCCTCCTCCCGCACAGGGGGTCCACACCAAGGACAACGCTCGGCGACACCCGGGCGTTCCCCCTACCACTGTGCCAGCTCCCGCGCGTTTCGGCGCGCCCCGTCGGATTACACCCGTTCCGCCCGGAAGGACGAAAAGGATAAAGCACGCAAGCGCGGACCGCGACTGCGCGGTCGCTCCGAGGTCGCGTAAGGTCGCGCACACCTACTCCCGGCCGACCGTGGTGCATCCGTGATCCGATTCGACAACGTCTCCAAGTCCTATCCGAAGCAGAACCGCCCCGCGCTCCGGGATGTGTCCCTGGAGATCGAGAAGGGGGAGTTCGTCTTCCTCGTCGGTTCCTCCGGCTCCGGAAAGTCGACCTTCCTCCGGCTGATCCTGCGCGAGGAGCGCTGCAGCCAAGGCCAGGTGCACGTCCTCGGCAAGGACCTCGCCCGGCTGTCCAACTGGAAGGTCCCCCACATGCGGCGCCAGCTCGGCACCGTCTTCCAGGACTTCCGCCTCCTGCCCAACAAGACCGTCGCCGAGAACGTGGCCTTCGCCCAGGAGGTCATCGGCAAGCCGCGCGGCGAGATCCGCAAGGCCGTTCCGCAGGTCCTCGACCTCGTCGGCCTCGGCGGCAAGGAGGACCGCATGCCGGGCGAGCTCTCCGGTGGTGAGCAGCAGCGCGTCGCCATCGCCCGGGCCTTCGTCAACCGGCCCATGCTGCTGATCGCCGACGAGCCCACCGGCAACCTCGACCCGCAGACCTCCGTCGGCATCATGAAGCTGCTCGACCGCATCAACAGGACAGGGACCACCGTCGTCATGGCGACCCACGACCAGAACATCGTCGACCAGATGCGCAAGCGCGTCATCGAGCTCGAAAAGGGCCGCCTCGTCCGCGACCAGGCGCGCGGCGTCTACGGATACCAGCACTGAGCAGGTAGGGGATAGAACACCATGCGCGCTCAGTTCGTGCTCTCCGAGATCGGCGTCGGCCTCCGGCGCAATCTCACGATGACCTTCGCCGTCATCGTCTCCGTGGCCCTCTCGCTCGCCCTCTTCGGCGGCGCGCTGCTCATGCGCGAGCAGGTCAGCACGATGAAGGACTACTGGTACGACAAGGTCAACGTCTCCATCTTCCTCTGCAACAAGAACGACGCGGCCACCTCGGCCAAGTGCGCCAAGGGCGCGGTGACCGCGCAGCAGAAGGAACAGATCCAGGCCGATCTGAAGAAGATGGACATCGTGGAGAACGTCCTCCACGAGTCCACCGACGAGGCCTACAAGCACTACAAGGAGCAGTACGGCGACACCGCCATCGCCTCGGTCGTCACGCCCGACCAGATGCAGGAGTCGTTCCGGGTCAAGCTCAAGGACCCGGAGAAGTACAAGGTCGTCGCCACCGCCTTCGCCGGGCGGGACGGGGTGGAGTCAGTCCAGGACCAGCGAGGCATCCTGCAGAACCTCTTCGACCTGATGAACGGCATGAACGTCGCCGCCCTCGGCGTCATGGGGCTGATGCTGATCATCGCGCTGATGCTGATCGTCAACACCGTGCGCGTCTCCGCCTTCAGCCGGCGGCGCGAGACCGGCATCATGCGCCTGGTCGGCGCCTCCAGCTTCTACATCCAGATGCCGTTCATCATGGAGGCCGCCTTCGCCGGTCTCCTGGGCGGAGCCGTCGCCTGCATCATGCTTCTGGTCGGCCGGTACTTCCTGATCGACCACGGCATCGCCCTCGCCGACAAGATGCAGCTCGTGAACTTCATCGGCTGGGACGCCGTCCTCGCCAAGCTGCCGCTCGTCCTCGCCATCGGCCTGCTGATGCCGGCTCTTGCCGCCTTCGTGGCGCTGCGCAAGTACCTGAAGGTGTGAGAAGAGACCTCTGACAGTGGATGGCGTCGTACGGACAACCTCCGTACGGCGCCCTTCGCTTGTCCTAGAGTGCATGCCATGCCGGTCGGCTCCGAGTTCTGTCTCCGGCCCCGCGGAGTCCTCCGTGGGGCCGCTTTGACGATGGTCTTCGCCGGGGTGCTCGCCACGGCCGCGGCCACCGGCGCCCTGCCCCGGCAGGAGCCGGAGACGTCGAGGACCGTACGGGCCGTTCCCTCGCGGGCGGACGCCGACCAGGGCACCGTCGACCCGTCCGCACTCGCCCGCGCCGCGTCCGAGGCGATGGCCGACGGCAAGTCGGGCAAGAAGGCCGCCGAGGAGTTCGTCAGCCGCAGCGGCGACCGCTGGGGCGCGGTCTACGGCGCGGCGGAGTACGAGGAGTTCGAGCGGGCCCTCGACGGCTCGTACACCGGGGTCGGCATCTCCGCCCGCAAGGCGGGGAAGGGGCGCATCGAGATCAGCCGCGTCCAGGCCGGCGGACCCGCCGCACGGGCCGGGCTGCGGGCCGGCGACCGCCTCGTCACCGTCGACGGCCGCCCCGTCGGCGCGCTCTCCGTCTCCGAGGCCGTCTCCCTGCTGCGCGGCGACGGCGTCCCCGGCTCCACCGTCACCCTCGGCGTCGAGCGCGGCCGCTCCGCCTGGACCGAGACCCTGAGCCGGGCCCGGCTCGCCACCGAGGACGTCACCGTGCGGCGCCTGGACGACCGGACGGTGCTGATCAGGGTGGCCGCCTTCACCAAGGGCGTGGGGGAGCGGGTACGGGAGGCGGTACGGTCCGCCCCGGCCGGCGCCGGAGTCCTCCTGGACCTGCGGGGCAACGCGGGCGGCCTGGTCACCGAGGCCGCCGTCACCGCCTCGGCCTTCCTCGACGGCGGTCTGGTCGCCACGTACGACGTCGACGGCGAGCAGCGGGCCCTGTACGCCCAGAGCGGCGGGGACACCGTCCGGCCCGTGGTGGCGCTGGTCGACGGGGGCACGATGAGCGCCGCCGAGCTTCTGACCGGCGCCCTGCAGGACCGCGGCCGGGCGGTCACCGTCGGCTCACGCACCTTCGGCAAGGGCTCGGTGCAGATGCCGAGCACCCTCCCGGACGGCTCCGTGGCCGAGCTCACCGTCGGTCACTACCGCACCCCCGCCGGTCACGGCGTCGACGGCCAGGGCATCACCCCCGACCTGGACGTCGGCGACGCCACGGGCGCGCGGGCCGAGGAACGGGCGAGAACGGTATTGAGTGGCCTCGGAGGGGGCTCGTAGTGCGAAAATGGCCGCACTATGGCAAAGGGACTCGTGAACGTGCAGGGCAAGCCTGCGAAGAAGAAGGACCCGGAGAAGGGCCCTGAGCGCAAGATCATCGCGCAGAACAAGAAGGCGCGCCACGACTACCACATCATCGACACCTACGAGTGCGGTGTGGTGCTCATGGGCACCGAGGTGAAGTCGCTCCGGATGGGCCGGGCGTCGCTGGTCGACGGCTTCGTCCAGATCGACGGGCACGAGGCGTGGCTGCACAACGTCCACATCCCGGAGTACCTCCAGGGCAGCTGGACCAACCACCACGCGAAGCGGAAGCGCAAGCTGCTCCTGCACCGCGCCGAGATCGACAAGCTGGAGGCGAAGTCCCAGGAGACGGGTCACACGATCGTGCCCCTCGCGCTCTACTTCCTGAAGGGCCGCGTCAAGGTCGAGATCGCGCTCGCCAAGGGCAAGAAGGAGTACGACAAGCGGCAGACGCTGCGCGAGAAGCAGGACACGCGGGAGACGAACCGGGCGATCGCGGCGGCGAAGCGGCGCCAGCGGGCCGCGGCCCTCTAATACGCTGGCAACCGTACGCGGTCGTCACGTACCATGGGTCCTGCACCTCACAGCGGGTGCGACCTTTGAAAAAACAACATGGGGATGATCGGTTTCGACAGCGGATGTCGAAGCAGGGGAAGCGTGTCGAGGAAGCGGCAATGATCTCGTAAACCATATGTCGCAACCAATAATCGCCAACTCCAAGAGCGATAACTCCCGCTTCGCCCTCGCTGCCTAATTTAGGTATCGAGCAGAAGCCTCTGTGAGGAGCGTCAGCCCGGGGATGGTCCCGACCCGGATCCTGGCGTCATTCAGGGATCTAAACCTCTAGCCCCGGTCACGGGGGCCTGAGGGAAATCAAACAGTGACTGAGCCCGTCGGAGACTTGTCCGCGTGATCTCCGGGGCTGAGAAACTCGTAGCGGACTGCACACGGAGAAGCCCTGATTCTGCACCGTTGGACGCGGGTTCGATTCCCGCCATCTCCACTCATCCCATGTGGGCACAGGCCCGGCAGTCGTCACGACGACCGCCGGGCCTTTGTCATGCCGGACGCGGGGTGTGCGCGCTCTTGTCGACTTGGTCTGGACCTGCCACGCTGCCGGGGCCGCCCCCCCTGATCTCACGGCATCCACGGAGGTACCTATGCGCCACAGACCGCTCGCGGTCCTCCTCATGCTCTTCGCCCTCCTCGTCCCCACCACCACGCCCGCCGTCGCGGCCGCCCCCGTCCAGGTCTACGGGGCCTGGCACTGCGGCGACGACTACTGCACCTGGGGCACCGTCCGCAGCGTCGCCGAATTCGACTCCAAGAACCACTGGCTGATCGACCGCGGCGACGGCCGGCCCTCCGTCAACCTGGTCGTCCTCAGCTTCGTCGAGCCGCAGAAACTGCTCCGCCGCACCACCGACGCGACGACCGCGGGCGGCGTGCCCGTCGGCATGAACCGCGACATCGTCCAGTACTTCACCTCCCGCGGGATCCGCGTGATGCTCTCCATCGGCGGCATCACGTACACCGACGAGTGGGACGCGGCCCTCGCCGAGAACGCCACCCAGCTCGGCCTCAACGCCGCCGCGGTCGCCACCGAGCTCGGCGTCGGCATCGAGATCGACTACGAGCAGAACACCGACCCGAACCTGGCCGGGCTGCAGGCCTTCATCGACGCCTACCGCTCCGTGCACCCCTACGACGCCTCCGGTACGAAACCGGCCGCGCGCCTGACCATCGACACCGCGGCCGGCGACCGCTGGCTGATCGGCATCAACCGCAAGGCCACCGCCGACTGGCTGCGCACGGACAACCCCGTGCTCGACTACGCCAACGCGATGGTGACCGCCCGCCCCACCTCGGCGAGCTCCCACATCGCCAACTGGCAGGAACACATCGACGGCAAGTCGCAGTACTCGCCGCCGGTCCTCCCGCTCGCACCCGCCAAGTTCACCGCGGGGCTGTACATCGCGTACGGACGCAGCCCGCTTCCCGAGTGCACCGACTTCGCGAACTCGCTGCAGAAGGCGACCGGCGACTGGGTCCGCAACGCCGCGCCGAACGGGGCCGGTTCGACGCCGGGGCTGCTCGGCTACATGTTCTGGGCCGCCGAGAAGCCCTCGACGCGCGGCCTCGGGACGCAGCCGCCGAACGGCTGCGAGGGCGGGGTCGGCGCGGGCGCGACCTCGTACGGGGTCCAGGTGCCGATGGGGCCCCTGCGGCAGAGCTAGCAGGGCCTCGTCCAGCCGGCGCGGCGGCCCACCCGGGGCGCCGCGCACAGGCCGAACGCCAGGGCGGCCGCGGCTGTCGGGACCAGGAAGGCGTACGTCGTCGCCGGGGCGTGCTCGGCAGCCCAGCCGCCGCCCGCCGAACCGGCCGCGATGCCGCCGAGGAGGGCGGTCACCGCGAGCGTCATGCCCTCGTTGAGCCGCCCCGCCGGGGTCATGCGCTGGACCAGGCTCATGCCGGTGACCATCGTCGGGGCGGTCGCCATGCCCGCCACGAGCAGGCCGCCCGCGAGGGCGAGCAGGGAGCCGGTCGACGCCCCGAGGAGCGGCAGCGTCATCAGTACGGTCATCGCCGCGAGGCAGGTGCTCAGCCGGGCTCTGCGCCCCGCGCGGCCGTAGAGGAGGCCGGCGGCGCAGGAGCCGGCGGCCTGCAGAGCGAGGACCGGACCGGCGAGCGGGCCGTCGACATGGGCGAGGGTGACGACCTCCATCGCGCCGAAGACGGCGCCCGTGGCAAGGAAGACCCCGAGCAGGGGCGCCATGCCGGGGGCGCGCAGCAGGGAGCCGGGCGCGGAGGTGGAGCGGGGCGCCACCGGGGGTTCGGTGGAGCGCTGGGCCGCGAAGATCAGGACCCCGCCGAGCAGCAGGGCCGCGCCGGCCAGGGTGCCGGCCTCCGGGAACAGCGCCGAGCAGAGGACGGCGGCGAGCACCGGGCCGATCATGAAGCAGAGCTCGTCGACGGCCTGCTCGAAGGCGTTGGCGGTGTGCAGCGCCGCCGGGTCGCCCCGGTGGAGGTGGGCCCAGCGGGCGCGGGACATGCCTCCGGTGTTGGGCGTCGTGGCCGTCGCCGCGTACGCCACGAAGAGGGTCCAGGCCGGCGCCTCGTGGTGCACGCACAGCAGCAGGGCGAGCGAGCCGAGCACGGCCGCCGCGGTCGCGGGGACCGCGATCCGGGCCTGCCCGTACCGGTCGACGAGCCGCGCCGTCCAGGGCGCGACGAGGGCCGTGGCCGCGAGCCCGGTGGCGGTGACCGCGCCCGCCAGGGCGTACGAGCCGTACGATCCCGCGATCATGATCACCGCGCTGACGCTGAACATGCCCATCGGCAGGCGCGCGACGAGGTTCCCGAGGGTGAAGGCGCGGGCGCCGGGGGTGGCGAAGAGGCGGACGTAGGGGTTGGAGGGGGCGGAGGTGGGGGCGGGGGCGGTGGTGCGCCGTTCGCGGTAGCGGGGGGCGAGCGTCGGGCCCGCCGGGGTCATCACGAGGTCGTGTCGCGGCATGGAAGAAGCCTCGTGGGAGCGGTGGCAGGCGGTCCAACACCTGCTCCGTGGCCATTCACGCGCCTGTGTTGTTGAATGCGGGGTGGTCACTTCGTACGACATCGAACCTCGGCTCCTGCGGGCCTTCGCCGCCGTCGCCGACGAGCTGCACTTCACCCGGGCCGCCGCCCGGCTCTATGTCGCTCAGCAGGCGCTCAGCCGCGACATCCGGCGCCTGGAGCGCGAGCTGGGCACGGAGCTGTTCGTACGGACCACCCGGCAGGTCTCCCTCACGGCGGACGGCGAGCGGCTCCTGCCGTACGCGCGCCGCGTGCTGGCCGCCTGCGACGAACTCGCCGACGCCTTCCGCGCGGCCGGCCGGCCGCTGCTCGTCGACCTCAACGGCGCCGGCTTCGCCCACGGCCGGGTCCTGGAGCGGGCGCGCGAACTCGCCCCGGAGCAGGAGCTGATGGCCCGCTACGAGAGCGGACTCACCGGGGCCGCGGCGCAGATCCTCGCCGGCCGGCTCGATGTCTCCTTCGGGCGGTACGGGGGACTGGAACCGGCCACGCGGGCGCGGCTCGCCTCGCAGTTCGTACGGTACGAGCCGATGGCGGTGCTACTGCCCGAGGACCACCCGCTGGCCGATCTGGACACCGTCCCGCTGGCCGCGCTCGCCGGCGAGAGCGTGTACGCGGGCGCGGGCAACGACCGCACCCTCGAGTGGACCGGTCTGGCCGCCCGCCTGTTCGCGGGGCGGGGCATCGCGGTCGCACCGCCGGCGCCGATGGTGGTGGGGAAGGAGGAGTTCCGCCGGATCATGGCCAAGCTCCGCACCCCGGCCCTCGCGGTCGTCGACTTCCCGCCGATACCGGGCAGCGTGCTGCGGCCCCTTGTCGACCCCGTGCCGATCTCCCCGGTGAGCATGGTGTGGCGCAAGGGGCTCCGTCACCCCGGCCTGGACGCGCTGCGCGCGGCGGCGACCGAGATCGGTGAGCGGGAGGGCTGGCTGCGGCGCCCCGAGGGAGCCTGGCTCCCGGAGGGCGAGCCGGGGATCCCGGCCGGCTGAGTTCCGGCCCTGGCGCGGGCTGAGCTCCGGCCCCGGCGGGGGCTGAGTTCCGGCCCTGGCGTGGCCGAGCCTCGGGCTCTGGCGTGGGCTGAGTTCCGGCTCTGGCGTGGGCTGAGTTCCGGACCCTGGCGTGGCCGAGCCTCGGGCTCTGGCGTGGGCTGAGCTCCGGCCCCGGCGGGGGCTGAGTTCCGGATCCTGGCGTGGCCGAGTCTCCGGCCCCGGCGCGGGACCGAGCCGGGCTGGGCACGGCTCCCGGCGGCTCGGCTCAGCCCGGCTCCCGCGCCCCGGCGCTCACACCAGGTCTCCGCGCCGGGTGAGAGCAAGGTTCCGTACCCGTCACTTCCCGCCACCGGCCTGAAACGCCGCCCCCCTAGCGTCTCCGGCAAGAGGTCCAGAGCATCTGGACGCTCAGGACCCGACACCGTGGAGGTACGTGATGGGCGGCCGATGGATCGAACGGTGGGAGCCGGAGGACGAGACCTTCTGGCGTGAGACAGGGGAGCGGATCGCCCGGCGCAATCTGCTCTTCTCCGTGCTCTCCGAGCACATCGGCTTCTCCATCTGGAGCCTGTGGTCGGTCATGGTCCTGTTCATGGGACCGCAGTACGGCGTCGACCCGGCCGGCAAGTTCTTCCTGATCGCGACCGCCACCCTCGTGGGCTCGGTCATCCGGGTCCCGTACACCTTCGCCGTCGCCCGGTTCGGCGGCCGGAACTGGACCATCGTCAGCGCGCTGCTGCTCCTCCTGCCGACGGGCTTCGCCTACGCCGTCATGGAGCCGGGCACCTCGTACGGCACGTTCCTGCTGGTGGCCGCGCTCACCGGAGTCGGCGGCGGCAACTTCGCCTCCTCCATGACCAACATCAACGCCTTCTTCCCGCTGCGGAAGAAGGGCTGGGCCCTCGGCCTCAACGCCGGCGGCGGCAACATCGGCGTCCCCGTCGTCCAGCTCGTCGGCCTGCTCGTCATCGGCACCGCCGGGGCCGCGCACCCGCGGATCGTCCTCGGCGTCTACATCCCGTTCATCGTCGTCGCCGCCCTGTGCGCCGCGTTCTTCATGGACAACCTCACCCCCGTCAAGAACGACACCGGCGCCGCCAAGGAGGCCGTGAAGGCCGGACACACCTGGATCATGGCCTTCCTCTACATCGGCACCTTCGGCTCCTTCATCGGCTACAGCTTCGCCTTCGGCCTGGTGCTCCAGACGCAGTTCGGCCGCACCCCGCTCCAGGCGGCCTCGCTCACCTTCATCGGCCCGCTCCTCGGCTCGCTGATCAGGCCCGTCGGCGGCTCGCTCGCCGACAGGTTCGGCGGCGCGCGCATCACCCTGTGGAACTTCGTCGGCATGGCCGTGGCGACCGGCGTGGTCATCTACGCCTCCGTCGCCGAGTCGCTCCCCGTCTTCCTGGTCGGCTTCATCGGGCTCTTCGTCCTCACCGGCCTCGGCAACGGCTCCACGTACAAGATGATCCCCGCGATCTTCCTCTCGCAGGGGCACCGCAAGGGGCTGTCGGGCGAGGCGGCGGAGTCGTACGGCCGCAGGCTCTCCGGGGCCTCCATGGGCCTGATCGGCGCGGTGGGCGCGCTCGGCGGCCTCGGGATCAACCTCGCCTTCCGGCAGTCGTTCCAGACCGCAGGCACCGGCACCTCGGCCTTCGTCGCCTTCCTCGTCTTCTACGCGGCGTGCATCGTCGTGACCTGGGCGGTATACCTTCGCCGGCCGGCTGTGGTGCCGGACACGGCGGAGGGCGCGGAGGAGAAGAACCCGCAGCTCGGTTACGCCGAGGTGTGATCGGGAGTGGTCCGTAACGGCCAGGAAATACCGGCGAACCGAGTCTGTCACGCATCGCCGTCAGGCTCGGTCGTCATGTACGAGCAAGAGCAGGGTCCCCTCGCGGGGTTCACCGTCGGAGTCACGGCGGCGCGGCGCGCGGACGAGCTGAGCGCGCTCCTCCGCCGCCGGGGCGCGGCCGTGGTCCACGGCCCCGCCCTGCGTATCGTGCCGCTCGCGGACGACACCGAACTCCTCGCCGCGACGAAGGAACTCATCGACCACGCCCCGGACGTCGTCGTCGCCACCACGGCGATCGGTTTCCGGGGCTGGGTCGAGGCGGCGGACGGCTGGGGGTACGGCGAGGAGCTCCTCGACTGCCTGCGCGGCGTGGAGCTGCTCGCCCGCGGCCCCAAGGTCAAGGGCGCGGTACGGGCGGCGGGTCTGACCGAGTCGTGGTCGCCGTCGTCCGAGTCCATGGCCGAGGTCCTCGACCGGCTGCTCGCCGAGGGGGTGACCGGGCGCCGGGTCGCGCTCCAGCTGCACGGGGAGCCGCTGCCGGGGTTCGTGGAGGCGCTGAAGGCGGGCGGCGCGGAGGTCGTCGGCGTACCGGTCTACCGGTGGATGCCGCCGGAGGACATCGGCCCGCTGGACCGGCTCCTGGACGGCGTCCTCGCCCGGACGCTGGACGCGGTGACGTTCACCAGCGCTCCGGCCGCCGCGTCCCTGCTGACCCGGGCGGAGGACCGGGGAGTCCTGGAGGAGCTTCTCACGGCGCTGCGGCACGACGTGCTCGCGGTGTGCGTGGGGCCGGTGACGGCGCTGCCGCTCCAGGCGCACGGCATCGACACGCTCCAGCCCGAGCGCTTCCGGCTCGGGCCGCTGGTGCAGCTGCTCTGCCAGGAACTGCCCGCCCGGTCCCGCACCCTGCCCGTGGCGGGCCACCGCGTCGAGATCCGCGGCCACGCGGTCCTCGTCGACGGCTGTCTCCACCCGGTCCCGCCGGCCGGGATGGCGCTGCTGGCCACCCTCGCCCGGCGCCCCGGCTGGGTGGTCTCCCGGGCCGAGCTGCTGCGGGCCCTGCCGGGCGCGGGCCGCGACGAGCACGCCGTGGAGACGGCGATGGCCCGGCTGCGGACGGCACTCGGCACGCCGAAGCTGATCCAGACGGTGGTCAAGCGCGGGTACCGGCTGGCGCTGGACCCGATGGCGGACACCAAGTACGCGGACGCGTAGGGGACCCTCAGCGGGCCACTTGGTGGACGTTGTGCTCCACGACGTCCGACAGGAGACTCGCCGCGGCGCGGAAGTCCTTGTCATCGTGGAGCACGATCAGGCCGTGGTGGGCAGCGGTGGCGCAGATGAGCCAGTCGACGACCGAGAGGTACGGGGATGATCCACACCCGCCCCGCCGAGCCCACCGACGCCCCCGCCCTCGCCGCGGCCCTCCTGCGCAACAGGGACCACATGCGCCCCTGGGAGCCGCACCGGACCGAGGCGTACTACACCGCCGAGGGGCAGGCCGCCCGGCTCGCGGACGGAGGGAAGAGGTGGTTCGCCGTCGACGGGGAGGAGATCGTCGCCTCCGCCACGCTCTCCGGGATCGCCCTCGGCCCCTTCCGCAGCGCCTCCCTCGGCTACTGGGTCGACGCCCGGTACACCGGCCGCGGCCTGGCCACCCGGCTCGTCGAGGAGGTCTGCCGGGCCGCCCGCGACGAGCACGGCCTGCACCGGATCGAGGCCGGCACCGTCCTCGCCAACCACGCCTCCCAACGCGTCCTCGCCAAGAGCGGGTTCGAGAAGATCGGCACCGCGCCCCGCTACCTCCACATCGACGGAGCCTGGCGCGACCACCACCTCTTCCAGCGCATCCTTCACGACAACCCGCCGCCGGGGGTCTAGCCGGGACCCGCCCCCGGTGGGCACTCTGGTCGGGCGCCCGACCGGCATTCGACCGCGAGGTGGTGACAGGGTGATGGCCGTACGGTTCGACTCGGGGCGGATCTGCCTGGACCTGGCCGCCCAACCGCTCGACCGCACCGAGGCGCTCGACCAGTTCCTGCACGCGGCCGGACTCGTCCCGGTCACCACGACCCTGCGCGCTCTCGACGCCCACTGGGTCGCCCACTTCCGCGAACTGCGCGACTGCGTCGGCGCATTGGTGAACGCCCAGCTCGACGGCGAGTGCGCCGACCGGGCCCTGGAGCGGCTCAACGAGCTCGCCGCCGCCTCCGCCCCGCCCGCGCCCCGCGCCGTACGCACGGAAACCGGCGGACTCGTACGGGCGTTGAGCGACGAGCCCGACTGCCGCGCGCTGCTCGCCGCCGTCGCCCGGGACGCCGTCGACCTGCTCACCGACCCCGCCGCCCGCGCCCTGCTCCGGCGGTGCGAGGGCGACAACTGCCGCCGCTGCTACCTCGATACGTCCCGAGGGCGCCGCCGCCGCTGGTGCTCCAGCGAGACGTGCGGCAACCGCGAGCGCGTTGCCCGGCATCGGGCAGCGCGACGCGCCCACGTGGCCGTGTGAAAAAACCTCGCGCGCCGTTGAGTCGAACCCGGCCCCCTTCCGTATCTCTCGACGACAACAGGGGCTCGACCGGGAGGTTCAGGTGCGCAAGGATGCGGCCGTGGCCGATGACCGTCCGCATCGGGCCCGGCATCGCAGCGAGGTGTCACGCCTTCGACCCGACGTCCCTGACGAGGAGTTGATGCGCGCCCTCTACCGCGAGCATGCCGGACCCCTGCTCGCCTACGTACTGCGCCTCGTCGCCGGCGATCGCCAGCGGGCCGAGGACGTCGTACAGGAGACGCTCATCCGTGCCTGGAAGAACGCCGGTCAGCTCAACCGGGCGACCGGCTCTGTCAGACCCTGGCTGGTGACGGTCGCCCGGCGCATCGTCATCGACGGCCACCGCAGCCGGCAGGCCCGGCCGCAGGAGGTCGATCCGTCACCGCTCGAGGTCCTGCCCGCGGAGGACGAGATCGACAAGGCGCTGTGGCTGATGACGCTCTCTGACGCACTCGACGATTTGACCCCCGCCCACCGGGAAGTGTTGGTCGAGACCTACTTCAAGGGGCGTACGGTCAACGAGGCGGCCGAGACACTCGGCATACCTGCCGGGACCGTGCGTTCCCGGGTGTTCTACGCACTGCGTTCGATGAAGCTCGCGCTGGAGGAGAGGGGGGTATCGGCATGACGTACGGCATGACACCGCCGCACGACGCCGCGGGTGCGTACGTACTCGGCATCCTGGACGACGCCGACGCCGCCGCCTTCGAGGCGCACCTGACGGGCTGCGAGCTCTGCGCCGCGCACGTGGAGGAGTTCGCCGGGATGGAGCCGATGCTGGCCATGCTGGCGGAGGCACCCACCGCGGCCCCCGACCCGTACGCGCCCACGACCGCCACCGATCCGTACGCCGACGAGGCCTTCGACGCCTTCGCTCCCCGCCCGCCCGCGCCTCCCGGACCGCCGCGCCTGACCTCCGTCCCCACCGCCCCCGCCCCCGAGCTCCTCGACCGCCTCATCGACGAGGTGGGCGCCAAGCGGGCCCGCTCGCGCCGCCGCGCCCGCTGGCTCGTCGCGGCCGCCGCCGTCCTCGTCGTCGGCGGCCCGGCCGTCGCCGTGGTCGCCACCTCCGGGGGAGAGAAGGAGAACCGGGCGATCGAACCCCACCCCACCAGCCCCGCCGAGGACGCCTTCTTCCACCACATGGGCGAGAAGATCCAGGCCACCGACCCGACCACGCAGGTCAGCGCCACCGTCGGCATGGAGGAGAAGGCCTGGGGCACCCACACGGTCCTGGAGCTCAAGAACGTCAAGGGCCCGCTGAAGTGCCGGCTCGTCGCCGTCTCCAAGACCGGCGAGGAGGAGACCGTCACCTCCTGGGCGGTGCCGACGTGGGGGTACGGCATCCCCGGCGCCACCACCGAGGCCGCGAAGAGCCCGCTGTACGTGCACGGCGGCGCGGCCATGGACCGCAACGACATCGACCACTTCGAGGTCCGCACCTTCGACGGTGAACGACTGGTGGAGGTCGAGGCCTGACATTTCGGCCCCCTGTGGCGTACGCTCGACGGCTGCCCAGTGCACGTCAGAAGGGGGCCTTAGTGGCCGCGCAGGAAGCCGTGGAGGCCATCGACGCCACCGACACGGTCCGGGACCGTGAGATCGGTGTCGAGCAGGAACATCTGGACCGTGTCTACCGCCGTCTCGAGGAGAAGATCCACGAGGCGGAGTTCCTGATGAACGACGCCGCCAAGCGCGGCCAGGTCGGCACCCCCGGCGCGCTCGCCGAGCGGGACGCCCAGGTGTTCCGGGCCGGTGTCCACCTCAACAGGCTCAACAACGAGTTCGAGGACTTCCTCTTCGGCCGGATCGACCTGCTCTACGGCAAGGACGGCAAGAAGGGCCCCGACGGTGCGTACACCTCCGTCGAGCCCGCCGAGAACGCCGTACGGCCCGACAACACGGCCGACATCGGCGAGACGCTCCACATCGGCCGGATCGGCGTCCTCGACTCCGACTACGCGCCGCTCGTCATCGACTGGCGCGCGCCCGCCGCCGCGCCCTTCTACCGCTCCACGCCGGTCGACCCCGGCCGGGTGGTGCGCCGCCGCGTCATCCGCTCCAAGGGCCGCAAGGTCCTCGGCGTCGAGGACGACCTGATGCGCCCCGAGCTGAAGGCGAGGCTCGACGGGCGCGAGCTGCCGGTGATCGGCGACGGCGCCCTGATGGCCGCGCTCGGCCAGGCCCGCAGCCACACCATGCGCGACATCGTCTCCTCCATCCAGGCCGAGCAGGACCTGGTCATCCGCGCGCCCGCCGCCTCCGTCACGTACGTCGAGGGCGGCCCGGGCACCGGGAAGACGGCGGTCGCCCTGCACCGGGCGGCCTACCTGCTCTACCAGGACCGGCGGCGGTACGCGGGCGGCATCCTGATCGTCTCCCCGACCCCGCTGCTCGTCTCCTACACCGAGGGCGTGCTGCCCTCGCTCGGCGAGGAGGGCCAGGTCGCCATCCGTGCCCTCGGCTCGCTGGTGGACGGGGTGGAGGCCACCGCGTACGACGAGCCGGCCGTGGCGCGCGTCAAGGGCTCCTCCCGCATGCTCGCCGTCCTGCGCAAGGCGGCCCGCGGCGCCCTGGAGACCCCCGCGCCGAAGGCGCAGCTCGCCTTCGGCGAGGAGGAGGCCCCCGACGGCCGGGCCCCCGCCGGCACCCCGTCCCGGCTCCGTGTCGTCGCCTTCGGCCGCCGCCTGGAGCTGGAGGCCGACGAGCTCCAGCGCATCCGCCACAACGTCCTCGGCGGCTCCGCGCCCGTCAACCTGCTGCGCCCGCGCGCCCGCCGGCTGCTGCTCGACGCGCTGTACGCGAAGTCCGGCGCCGCCGGCCGGCACAGCGACCCCGAGCTCGCCGCCGAGCTGCGTTCCTCCTTCGACGAGGACGTCTCCACCGAGGACTCCTTCCTCGCCTTCCTCGACGCCTGGTGGCCCGAGCTCACCCCGCGGCAGGTCCTCGACGCGATGGCCGACGAGAAGCGCCTGGGCCGCTGGGCACGGCGCGTCCTCAACCCGGGCGAGGTGCGGCGCCTGGCCCGCTCCCTGCGCCGAGACGGCCTCTCCGTGCACGACGTGGCGCTCCTCGACGAGCTGCACACCCTCCTCGGCGCCCCCGCCAAGCCCCGCAAGAGGCGGGAGTACGACCCGCTGGACCAGCTGACGGGTCTCGAGGAGCTGATGCCCGTACGGGAGGAGACGCAGCGCGAGCGGGCCGAGCGGCTCGCGGCCGAGCGGACCGAGTACGCCCACGTCATCGTCGACGAGGCGCAGGACCTCACCCCCATGCAGTGGCGGATGGTCGGGCGGCGCGGCCGGCACGCGACCTGGACGGTCGTCGGCGACCCGGCGCAGTCCTCCTGGTCCACCCCGGACGAGGCCGCCGAGGCCCGCGACGAGGCGCTCGGCAGCCGCCCGCGCCGCCGCTTCGAGCTGACCGTGAACTACCGCAACCCCGCCGAGATCGCCGAGCTCGCCGCCAAGGTGCTCGCCCTCGCGATGCCCGGCAAGGAGTCGCCGCGCGCCGTCCGCTCCACGGGCGTGGAGCCGCGTTTCGTGGCGATGGAGGACGGGAGCGATCTGGCCGGAACCGTACGGTCGGAGGCGCGCCGTCTGCTCGAACGGGTGGACGGAACGGTCGGCGTCGTGGTCGCCATGAACCGGCGGGAACAGGCGGTCGGCTGGCTGGCGGGTCTCGGTGACCGGGTGGTGGCGCTGGGCTCCCTGGAGGCCAAGGGCCTGGAGTACGACGCCACGGTGGTCGTCTCGCCCGCGGAGATCGCGGACGAGTCCCCGGCCGGGCTGCGGGTGCTGTACGTGGCGCTGACCCGGGCCACCCAGCAGCTGACGGTGGTCTCCGGGGCTCGGGACGTGCCGGACGCGGACGGGGTCCCCGACCTGCTCAGGGACTGATTTCCGGTCAACCTGCGTCGCAGGAATCACTTACCAGAGTGGTTTGTTAGCCTGTCTATGGCACCGGCTCGATCCAAGCCCCCGGGCCCAACCTTCGTCCCTTAGAGGGACCACTTGCCGCGAGGCGAGCATGGCGGGTCGGTGCCATCTTGTACGTACATACAGAAGAGGTCCGTGTCACCCCCGGGTGATCACGGGCCTCTTCTGTTTCCTCTGTGTTTCTCGTATGGTGGAAACTACTTTCCGAAAACAAAATGACCGCATTACCTGCTACCGGCTGGTAGGTGCGACGATCGGAGGGCGCCGCCGGGCAACCAGCCGGGGCGGCGTGGCAACGAAGCTCAGGGAAAGCAGAGGAACTCGGCCATGGCAACGGCGCCCAGCGTCTCGTACTCGATGACGGTCAGGCTGGAGGTTCCCGCAAGCGGAACCGCGGTCTCCCAGCTCACCACGGCGGTGGAGTCCCACGGCGGTTCCGTCACCGGCCTCGACGTGACCGCCTCCGGCCACGAGAAGCTGCGGATCGACGTCACCATCGCCGCCACCTCCACCGCCCACGCGGACGAGATCGTCGAGCAGCTGCGCGGCATCGAGGGCGTCACGCTGGGCAAGGTCTCCGACCGTACGTTCCTGATGCACCTCGGCGGCAAGATCGAGATGGCGTCCAAGCACCCCATCCGCAACCGTGACGACCTCTCCATGATCTACACCCCGGGCGTGGCCCGCGTGTGCATGGCGATCGCCGAGAACCCCGAGGACGCCCGCCGCCTCACCATCAAGCGCAACACCGTCGCAGTCGTGACGGACGGCTCCGCCGTCCTCGGTCTCGGCAACATCGGCCCGATGGCCGCCATGCCGGTCATGGAGGGCAAGGCGGCCCTCTTCAAGCGCTTCGCCGACATCGACGCCTGGCCGATCTGCCTGGACACCCAGGATTCCGACGAGATCGTCGCCATCGTCAAGGCCATCGCCCCCGGCTTCGCGGGCATCAACCTCGAGGACATCTCCGCCCCCCGCTGCTTCGAGATCGAGGCACGCCTGCGCGAGGCCCTCGACATCCCCGTCTTCCACGACGACCAGCACGGCACCGCGATCGTCGTGCTCGCCGCCCTCACCAACGCGCTGCGGGTGGTGGGCAAGGGAATCGGGGACGTACGGGTCGTCATGTCCGGCGCAGGCGCGGCCGGTACGGCCATCCTGAAGCTGCTCATCGCGGCGGGCGTCAAGCACGCCGTCGTCGCCGACATCCAGGGTGTCGTGCACGCGGGCCGCGAGGACCTGGTCGAGGCCGCGCCCGGGACTCCGCTGCGCTGGATCGCCGACAACACGAACCCCGAGGGCGTCACCGGAACCCTCAAGCAGGCCGTCGTCGGCGCGGACGTGTTCATCGGCGTCTCGGCCCCGAACCTGCTCGGCGCGGACGACGTCGCCGCCATGGCGGACGGCGCGATCGTGTTCGCGCTCGCGAACCCGGACCCCGAGGTCGACCCGGCAATCGCCCGCCAGACGGCCGCCGTTGTGGCCACCGGCCGCTCGGACTTCCCCAACCAGATCAACAACGTGCTGGTCTTCCCGGGCGTGTTCCGCGGCCTGCTGGACGCCCAGTCCCGCACCGTCAACACGGAGATGATGCTGGCCGCCGCCACGGCGCTCGCCGACGTCGTCACCGAGGACGAGCTCAACCCGAACTACATCATCCCGTCGGTCTTCAACGACAAGGTCGCGGGCGCCGTGGCGGGCGCCGTGCGCACCGCCGCCAAGGCGGCGGGCGCCGGGGCCGGCAACGGCTCGAACGGCCTCTGACGGGTCTCTGGCGGACTTCTGACGGGCTTCTGACGGACTTCTGAAGGGCCGGCGTGGGGCTGTGACAGGCCCCACGTACGCCGTCGAAACGGCGCGTCGCGGGTCGCGGCGCCGTAAACCCGCCTTTAGGGTGGCAGTTCGGCTCCGAAGAGTTTCGGCGGAGTCGACGGAACGTCACCACGGAGAAGCCGTGGCGCTTTTCGTGTGACCCCAGAGGGTGCCGGATTGGCGTTCCCGCCGCTGGTGGGGGCAGGATGCCTATTCGGGCGCGAGGGTCTGTCAGTAGACCCGGGTCCGGGGACTGTCCGAGGGCCCTGGCAGCATCGGCTTCGATCTCACGCCTCACAGGCAAGAAGAACACGGGAGTAACAACATGAACCGCAGTGAGCTGGTGGCCGCCCTGGCCGACCGCGCCGAGGTGACCCGCAAGGACGCCGACGCCGTGCTGGCCGCTCTCGCCGAGACCGTCGGCGAGGTCGTCGCCAAGGGCGACGAGAAGGTCACCATCCCCGGCTTCCTGACCTTCGAGCGCACCCACCGTGCCGCTCGCACCGCTCGTAACCCGCAGACCGGCGACCCGATCAACATCCCGGCCGGCTACAGCGTGAAGGTCTCCGCGGGCTCGAAGCTCAAGGAAGCCGCCAAGGGCAAGTAAGCGGCCGAGGGCCCGTAGAGGGGCCTGAGAGCAGCAGAAAGGGCGGCCACCCTGTCAGGGGGTGGCCGCCCTCTTGTTTGCCCGTGTGCGGCCGCTACAGCGGCCGCACACGGGGGCGGTACGACCGGACCAGCGCGCTGCCCGGAAGCTCGGCCTTCGCGCCCGGCTCGACCAGCTTCTCCATGCTGTGTCTTCCCGGGGGATGACCCCCGGACCCCCAGCAGGGGGCCGCGGGGGTCATGGCGACCGGTTACACCAGCGCGCTGCCCGGAAGCTCGACCTTGGCGCCCGGCTCGACCAGCTTCTCCATGCTGTGTCTTCCCGGGGGATGACCCCCGGACCCCCAGCAGGGGGCCGCGGGGGTCATGGCGACCGGTTACACCAGCGCGCTGCCCGGAAGCTCGGCCTTCGCGCCCGGCTCGACCAGCTTCTCCATGCTGTGTCTTCCCGGGGGATGACCCCCGGACCCCCAGCAGGGGGCCGCGGGGGTCATGGCGACCGGTTACACCAGCGCGCTGCCCGGAAGCTCGACCTTCGCGCCCAGCTCGACCAGCTTCTCCATGAAGTTCTCGTAGCCGCGGTTGATCAGGTCGATGCCGTGGACCCGGGAGGTCCCCTGCGCCGCCAGGGCCGCGATCAGGTACGAGAAGCCGCCGCGGAGGTCCGGGATCACCAGATCGGCGCCCTGGAGCTTCGTGGGGCCGGACACGACCGCCGAGTGGAGGAAGTTGCGCTGGCCGAAGCGGCAGTCCGAGCCGCCCAGGCACTCGCGGTACAGCTGGATGTGCGCGCCCATCTGGTTCAGCGCCGAGGTGAAGCCGAGCCGCGACTCGTACACCGTCTCGTGGACGATGGAGAGGCCCGCGGCCTGCGTCAGGGCCACCACCAGCGGCTGCTGCCAGTCGGTCTGGAAACCGGGGTGCACGTCCGTCTCCAGGTGGATCGCGTTGAGCGAGCCGCCCGGGTGCCAGAAGCGGATGCCCTCGTCGTCGATCTCGAACGCGCCACCCACCTTCCGGTAGGTGTTGAGGAAGGTCATCATCGAGCGCTGCTGGGCGCCGCGGACGTAGATGTTGCCCTCGGTCGCCAGCGCCGCCGACGCCCAGGACGCCGCCTCCAGGCGGTCCGGGAGCGCGCGGTGCGTGTAGCCGTCGAGACGGTCCACACCGGTGATCCGGATCGTCCGGTCGGTGTCCATCGAGATGATCGCGCCCATTTTCTGCAGGACGCAGATCAGGTCCTCGATCTCCGGTTCCACGGCGGCGTTGGAGAGCTCGGTGACGCCCTCCGCGAGCACGGCCGTGAGCAGCACCTGCTCGGTCGAGCCGACCGAGGGGTACGGGAGCCGGATCTTGGTGCCGCGCAGCCGCTGCGGGGCCTCCAGGTACTGGCCGTCCGCCCGCTTCTCGATCGTCGCGCCGAACTGACGCAGCACGTCGAAGTGGAAGTCGATCGGCCGGCCGCCGATGTCGCAGCCGCCCAGGCCCGGGATGAAGGCGTGGCCGAGGCGGTGCAGCAGCGGGCCGCAGAAGAGGATCGGGATGCGCGACGAACCGGCGTGGGCATCGATGTCGGCCACATTGGCGGACTCGACGTGCGTCGGGTCGAGGACCAGCTCGCCCGGCTCCTCGCCGGGGCGGACGGTCACTCCGTGCAACTGGAGGAGTCCGCGGACCACGCGGACGTCACGGATGTCGGGCACATTGCGCAACCGGCTCGGCCCGCTGCCGAGCAGGGCGGCGACCATCGCCTTGGGCACGAGGTTCTTCGCGCCGCGGACGCGGATCTCGCCCTCAAGCGGGGTTCCGCCGTGGACAAGCAGTACATCGTCTGTGCCGGTCATGAATCTCGCGTTCCGGAGAGGTCGGGCAGGGGGCCAGGGAAAAGGGTAAGGGGGGAGAGCCCCCTTGACGTCAGTCCGAGGGGGCCCGTCAGATGTAATGAATTCGGCACAACACCCTCTGTTCACGTGATCTTGCGGAGCGTCACCGTCCGTTTGTGCTTCTCGCGTGTCCCGCGCGTCCGTCCTGAACTGCGGCGGGGCATCGCGTACGGCCGCTCCGCCGGAGGGGCTCCGCGAACGCCGAAGATGCGGGATCATGTGTCGCATGACCGAGGTGTCCTCGCTCACAGGACGGCTGCTTGTCGCCACCCCCGCCCTGGCCGACCCGAATTTCGACCGCGCGGTGGTGCTCCTCCTCGACCACGACGACGAGGGCTCGCTCGGCGTGGTCCTCAACCGCCCGACCCCTGTGACGGTCGGTGACATCCTCGCGCCCTGGGCCGATCTCGCCGGCGAGCCGGGCGTGGTCTTCCAGGGCGGCCCGGTCTCCCTGGACGCGGCGCTCGGTGTCGCGGTCATCCCCGGCGACGAGGGCCCGCTGGGCTGGCGACGGGTGTACGGCGCGATCGGCCTGGTGGACCTGGAGACCCCGCCGGAGCTCCTGGGTCCGGCCCTGGGTTCCCTGCGGATCTTCGCCGGCTACGCGGGCTGGGGCCCCGGTCAGCTGGAGGCGGAGCTCGGCGACGGCGCCTGGTACGTGGTCGAGTCCGAGCCGGGCGACGTGTCCTCGCCACGGCCGGAGACCCTGTGGCGGGAGGTGCTGCGGCGTCAGCGCAGCGACCTCGCGATGGTGGCGACGTACCCGGACGATCCCTCGCTGAACTGAGTCCGACCGGGCGGGCGCGGGCAGCGGCCGGGCTTCGTTACCCTTGGCTGTTATGAGCACTCTCGAGCCCGAGCGCGGGGCAGGTACGGGAACCCTCGTGGAGCCGACGCCGCAGGTGTCCCACGGTGACGGCGACCACGAGCGCTACGCCCACTACGTCCAGAAGGACAAGATCATGGCGAGTGCCCTCGACGGCACTCCTGTGGTGGCACTGTGCGGCAAGGTCTGGGTACCGGGGCGTGACCCCAAGAAGTACCCGGTCTGTCCGATGTGCAAGGAGATCTACGACTCCATGGGCTCCGGAGGCGGAGACAAGGACAAGGGCGGCAAGGACAAGTAACGCTTCCTGATCGTCGGGGACGGCCCCCGGCGCGTGCACTTCGGTGCGCGTGCCGGGGGCCGTTTCGCGTTGCACGGGGTGCTTCGGGCGGTCACAGAGTGGTTGAGACCACTTGTCGGGGCGTGGGTCCGCCCCTAACCTCTCGCGTGTTGTGCAGTACGAAACGACTGTTGCGTATGCTGCAACGCCGATTGGTGGGAGCCCTGAATGAAGCTTTCTGCCCGTATCACCAGAGCTGCTGCCCGAACCGCCGCCGGAGCCGCTGCCCGAACCGCCGCCCCGCTCGCCGCGCTTGTGCTCGCCGGCCTCACCGCCACCGCCTGCGCCCCCCAGACCTCCCAGGGCGGGGCGCCGGCCGACGAGAAGAGCGGCACCCTCCGCGTCTGGCTCTTCCAGGAGGTCGACAACGCCCCCAAGAAGCGGGTGGTCGACGCGGTCGTCGCCGCCTTCGAGCAGCGGCACGAGGGGACCGACGTCGAGGTCGAGTACATCCCCGTCGACACCCGCGCCCAGCGCGTCAAGGCCGCCTTCAACGACCCCGCCTCCGCGCCCGACCTCATCGAGTACGGCAACACCGACACCGCCGGCTACGTGAAGGACGGCGGACTGGCCGACATCAGCGCCGAGTTCGGGGCCTGGGCCGAAGCCGAGGACACCGACCCCGCCGCCAGGGCCTCCGTCACCGTGGACGGCAAGATCTACGGCGCCCCGCTCTTCGTCGGCGTCCGCGCGTTGTACTACCGCACCGACGTCTTCGACGCGCTCGGCCTGACCGCCCCCACGTCCCAGGCGGAGCTGATCGCCACCGCGAAGAAGGTCCACAAGGCCAGGCCCGAGCTCTACGGGATCGCCGTCGGCGGCGCGTACACCTACGGCGCGATGCCGTTCATCTGGGCCCACGGCGGCGAACTCGCGACGCGGGAAGGGAGTTCGTACAAGGCCGCCGTCAACAGCGAGGCCGCGCGCAAGGGGATCGCCGCCTACACCTCGCTCTTCGGCGACGACAACTGCCCGGCCGCCAAGTGCGCGCAGATGGGCGGCAACGCGACCGTGACCGCCTTCGCCTCCGGCAAGGCCGCCATGGCGATCGGGGGCGACTTCAGCCACGCGGCGGTCGAGGCGGGCGCGGTGAAGGGGAAGTACGCGGTCGTGCCGCTGCCCGGCCTGAAGGCCGGCTCGATCGCCCCGGCCTTCGCGGGAGGCAACAACCTCGGCGTGATGAAGAGCAGTTCGCACCGCACGCTCACCGTCGACCTGATGAAGTCCCTCGCGGGCAAGGAGACGCAGAGCGCGTTCTTCGACGCGATGGGCTTTCTGCCGACCTACACCGACGTACGGGCCGAGGCGGCGCGGAAGGAGCCCTTCGTGAAGCCCTTCATCGACACGCTCGGCGCCGGCGCCACGTTCGTCCCCGCGTCCCCGGGCTGGGGGCAGATCGACGCCTCGCTGGTGCTGCCGACGATGTTCCAGGAGATCGTCAGCGGCCGTAAGGACGTGAAGACCGCCGCGGACGACGCCGCGAAGAAGATGGACGCGGCGTTCGCGGCCGCGGGCTGAGCGTCATGGCTCTCGTCACCGCGGAACGTACGAAGAAGGCTCCGGCCCCTGTCCGCCCCCGCCCCCGCCGCCGACCCCGCCGCCCAAGCGCCGGCCGGACCTCCTGGCTCTACCTCCTGCCCGCGCTCGTCGTCCTCGGCGGCCTGCTGGTCTACCCGATCTACCAGCTCGGGCTCATCTCCTTCCTGGAGTACACCCAGGCCCAGGTCAGCGGCGGTGAACCCACCTCCTTCCAGGGCTTCGGCAACTACACCGCCCTCTTCTCCGACCCGCAGTTCTGGCAGGTCCTCCTCGCCACGGTCCTGTTCGCCGCCGCGTGCGTGGTGACCACCCTCGCGGTCGGCTGCGCGCTCGCGGTCCTGCTGACCCGCGTACGGGCCGTGCCCCGCCTCGCGCTCATGCTCGCCGCGCTCGGCGCCTGGGCCACCCCCGCCGTCACCGGCTCCACCGTCTGGGTCCTGCTCTTCGACCCCGACTTCGGCCCCGTCAACCGGCTGCTCGGCCTCGGCGACTTCTCCTGGACGTACGGGCGGTACAGCGCCTTCGCCCTGGTCCTCTTCGAGGTCGTCTGGTGCTCGTTCCCGTTCGTGATGGTCACCGTCTACGCGGGCATCAAGGCCATCCCGTCCGAGGTCCTGGAGGCGGCGGCCCTCGACGGCGCCTCGCAGTGGCGGATCTGGCGCTCGGTCATGGCGCCGATGCTCAGGCCGATCCTGGTCGTCGTCACGATCCAGTCGATCATCTGGGACTTCAAGGTCTTCACCCAGATCTACGTGATGACGAACGGCGGCGGTATCGCCGGCCAGAACCTCGTCCTCAACGTGTACGCCTACCAGAAGGCCTTCGCCTCCTCCCAGTACAGCCTGGGCGCGGCGATCGGCGTCGTCATGCTGCTGATCCTGCTGGCGGTGACCCTGGTCCATCTGCGCCTGCTCCGACGCCAGGGAGAGGACCTGTGACCTCCGTACGGATACGCCGTCCCCGCCGTCCCGGCCGCCTCGCGGCGGAGGCCGCCGTCCTCCTCGTCGCGGCCGTCGTCGCCTTCCCGCTGTACTGGATGGTCCTCTCGGCCTTCAAGCCGGCCGGCGAGATCCAGTCCACGCACCCCCGCCCCTGGACCCTGTCCCCGTCCCTCGACTCCTTCCGGCGCGTCTTCGAACAGCAGGAGTTCGGCCGGTACTTCCTCAACTCGCTGATCGTCGCCGGTACGGTCGTCCTCGCCTCCGCGCTGATCGCGTTCCTCGCGGCGACGGCGGTGACCCGGTTCCGCTTCCGGTTCCGGACGACGCTGCTGGTCATGTTCCTGGTCGCCCAGATGGTGCCGATCGAGGCGCTGACGATCCCGCTCTTCTTCCTGATGCGGGACTTCGGCCAGCTCAACACCCTGGGCTCGCTGATCCTGCCGCACATCGCCTTCTCCCTCCCGTTCGCGATCTGGATGCTGCGCGGGTTCGTGAAGGCGGTCCCGGAGGCGCTGGAGGAACAGGCGGCGATCGACGGCGCGAGCCGCAGCCGGTTCCTGTGGCAGATCCTCTTCCCGCTGGTCTTCCCGGGGCTCGTGGCGACCAGCGTCTTCTCGTTCATCTCGACCTGGAACGACTTTCTCTTCGCGAAGTCGTTCCTCATCAGTGACACCTCGCAGTCCACGCTCCCGATGGCGCTGCTGGTCTTCTTCAAGCCGGACGAGAACGACTGGGGAGGCATCATGGCGGGGTCGACCGTGATGACGATCCCGGTGCTCGTCTTCTTCGTACTCGTACAGCGCCGTCTGGTCTCGGGACTGGGCGGGGCGGTGAAGGACTGACGCGATGACCGACAACGACCTCGTCCCCGCCCCTCTCCTGACGGAGCGCCGGGGCACCGCCTCCGGTCCAGCCCCCGGTCACGTCTCGCTCGACGAGCGGACGACCATCGACGCCGGCCCGGGGACGCAGGGCACCGCCCGCTGGCTGCGTACGGTGCTCGGCGCCGCCACCGGCCTGCCGCTGGCGGACGGCTCCGGCCCGCACCGCATCCTGCTGCGGGTCGGCGACGAAGTGGCGCGCGAGCGGGGGCCGGAGGGCTACCGCCTGTCCACGGACGGTTCCGTCGCGGATGCGGATGCGGATGCGGACGCGGCCGTCGTCATCGAGGGCGGGAGCCCCGCCGGAGTCTTCTGGGGCGCCCAGACGCTCCGCCAGCTCCTCGGGCCCGACGCGTACCGCAAGGCGCCCGTGGCGCGCGGCGAGCGCGCCTGGGACCTGCCCCCGGTCACCGTCACCGACGCGCCCCGCTTCCGGTGGCGCGGCCTCATGCTCGACGTCGCACGGCACTTCATGCCCAAGGACGACGTGCTGCGCCAGCTCGACCTCCTGGCCGCCCACAAGCTCAACGTCTTCCACTTCCACCTCACCGACGACCAGGGCTGGCGCATCGAGATCGAACGCCACCCCCGGCTCACCGAGGTCGGCGCGTGGCGGGCGCGCACCAAGTGGGGGCACCGGGCGTCGCCGCTGTGGAACGAGAGCCCGCACGGCGGGTACTACACGCAGGACGACATCCGCGAGATCGTCGCGTACGCCGCCGAGCGGCACATCACCGTGGTCCCCGAGATCGACATCCCGGGCCACTCCCAGGCCGCCATCGCCGCGTACCCCGAGCTCGGCAACACCGACGTCGTCGACACGGCCTCGCTCACCGTCTGGGACACCTGGGGCATCAACCCCAACGTCCTCGCCCCCACCGACGCCGTCCTCCGCTTCTACGAGGGCGTCTTCGAGGAGGTCCTGGACCTCTTCCCGTCCACCTTCGTGCACGTCGGCGGCGACGAGTGCCTCAAGGACCAGTGGAAGGAGTCCGCGACGGCCCAGGCCCGCATCAAGGAGCTGGGTCTCGCCGACGAGAACGAGCTGCAGTCCTGGTTCATCCGGCACTTCGACCGCTGGCTCGCCGCCCGCGGACGCCGTCTGATCGGCTGGGACGAGATCCTGGAGGGCGGACTCGCGGACGGGGCCGCCGTCTCCTCCTGGCGGGGCTACGGGGGCGGGATCAGCGCCGCCGAGGCCGGCCACGACGTCGTCATGTGCCCCGAGCAGCAGGTCTACCTGGACCACCGTCAGGCGCCCGGCGAGGACGAGCCGATGCCCATCGGATACGTACGGACCCTGGAGGACGTCTACCGCTTCGAGCCCGTACCGCCGGGCCTGAGCCCCGAGGCCGCCGCCCACATCCTGGGCACCCAGGCCAACGTGTGGACCGAGGTCATGGAGAACCGCGCCCGCGTCGACTACCAGGTCTTCCCGCGCCTGGCCGCCTTCGCCGAGGTCGCCTGGTCGGACCTCCCCGCACCCGGGGAGCGCGACTTCGCCGCCTTCGAGCGCCGCATGACCGCCCACTACCGCCGCCTCGACGCCCTCGGCGTCGACTACCGGCCGCCCGCCGGACCGCTGCCCTGGCAGCAGCGCCCCGCCCCAGAAGGAATCGAATGCAGTCTCGGCCGCCCGATCGAGGGGGCGCCCCCGAACGTGTGAGACACCTCGCGTGCCCGTGTCACCCAAGAGCGGCAAAACGGAAGTTACTGTCTCCGGTGGGGCGTCCTGGACGGAACCGTCCTTCGCGGACCCTCGCGTCGGACGGCTCGGAAGATGTGCCAGAGTTGCCACGTCCGGGCTGTGAGCACGTACGGTACGGCCACACAGGCGTGACAGCCGGGGACAGTCGGGGACCGCCGGGGACACCGGGAAGGGGCAGCGGGTTGACCACGCACGCACCACAGACGGCGCAGTCCGTGACGCTGCCCGCCTCGCTCGACGAGGCCGTGGCGGCGCTCACCGCCATGCCGGCCGCCGTGCCCGTCGCGGGCGGCACCGACCTGATGGCCGCCGTCAACAAGGGCCAGCTCAGGCCCGCCGGACTCGTCGGCCTGGGCCGGATCAACGAGATCCGCGGCTGGCAGTACCAGGACGGCCACGCCCTCCTCGGTGCCGGCCTCACGCACGCCCGGATGGGCCGCCCCGACTTCGCGGCCCTCATCCCCGCCCTCGCCGCGGCCGCCCGTGCCGCGGGACCGCCCCAGATCCGCAACGCGGGCACCCTCGGCGGCAACATCGTCACCGCGGCCCCCACGGGCGACTCACTGCCCGTCCTGGCCGCCCTGGAGGCGGACCTGGTCGTCATGGGCCCGGTCGGTACGCGCGAGATCCCCATCTCCCACCTGCTGGCGGGGCGCGACCTGCTGGCGCCGGGCGAGCTGGTCGCGTTCGTCCGCGTACCGCTCCTGCACGCCCCGCAGGTCTTCCTCAAGGCCACCGGCCGCACCGGCCCGGCCCGCGCCACCGCCTCCGTCGCGGTCGTCCTCGACCCGGCCAGGCGCGGGGTGCGCTGCGCGGTCGGCGCGATCGCTCCGATGCCGTTGCGCCCCCTGGAGGCGGAGCACTGGATCGCCTCGCTGGTGGACTGGGACGGGGACCGGGGCCTTGCCCCGGAGGCGCTGACGGCGTTCGGCGAGTACGTGGCCGCCGCCTGTATCCCGGATCCTCCGGGCGACGAGCAGCTGCCGCCGGCCGTACTGCACCTGCGGCGCACGGTCGCCGCGCTGGCCCGTAGGGGACTGGGGAGGGCGCTGTCGTGAGCGACGAGCACCAGGCGGGCGGCTGGGAGCCGATCCCGCAGAACGAGGGCTACGACGGCGATGCCACCGCCTTCGTGCAGCTGCCGCCGGAGTTCATGCTGGACGGCGTCCCGCTGGAGGCGCCGGGCCACGGCTACGTACCGCCGATGATCACGCCGCTGACGCCACTGACGCCCGCGGCGGCGACGGACCCGGCGGCGACGGGGGCGTGGACGGTGCAGCTGCCGACGGAGGCCGAGCCGGTCGAGCAGCCCGTCGAGCAGCCGGTCGAGGCCGTCGAGCCGGATCCGCACGCGACGGGTCAGTGGAACTTCGCGGAGTCGTCGGAGACCGGCCAGTGGAGCATTCCGGTCGCTCAGGACTCTTCGGACGAGTCGGGCGAGTTCACGACCTCGATGCTGGCGCAGTACGCGAGCAGCGCACCGGCGACGCTGCCCGGGGGCGCACCGGCGCCATGGGCGGAGCCGGAGGCCGAGTCGGCGCCTGAGCCGGAGCCCGAGCCTGAGCCCGAGCTTGAACCCGAGCCCGAGCCCGAGCCCGTGGCGGACGAGGCACCGCAACCGGAGCCCGTACCGGAAGAACCGCCTTCCCAGGCCCCCCTGCCCCCGCCGTTGTCCACGGGCAACAGCGCGGACAGCGACGAGCACCCGCACACCTCGTACGTCCTGCGGGTGAACGGCGCCGACCGCCCCGTCACGGACTCGTGGATCGGCGAGTCGCTGCTCTACGTCCTGCGCGAGCGGCTCGGTCTGGCCGGAGCCAAGGACGGCTGCTCCCAGGGCGAGTGCGGCGCGTGCAACGTTCAGGTCGACGGCCGGCTCGTCGCCTCCTGCCTGGTGCCCGCGGCGACGGCCGCCGGCAGTGAGGTGCGGACGATCGAGGGCCTCGCGGCCGACGGCGAACCCTCGGACGTCCAGCGCGCCCTCGCCCGCTGCGGAGCCGTCCAGTGCGGCTTCTGCGTCCCCGGCATGGCCATGACCGTGCACGACCTGCTCGAGGGCAACCACGCCCCGACCGAGCTGGAGACCCGCCAGGCGCTCTGCGGCAACCTGTGCCGCTGCTCCGGCTACCGGGGCGTGCTCGACGCCGTCCGCGAGGTCGTCGCCGAACGCGAGGCGCACGCGGCCGCGTCCGCCGAGCAGGCGGACGAAGCGCGCATCCCGCACCAGATCCCCCACCCGCACGACGGAGGCATGGCGTGAGCAGCGACGCGACCACCGCCACCACCACGGCGCTCGAAAGCCTCGGCTCCGGTCCCCGTCAGGAGCTGCCCCCGCACGGTCTGGGCGCCTCGCTCCCGCCGGCCGACGCGCGGGCCAAGACCGAGGGCACGTTCCCGTACGCCTCCGATCTGTGGGCCGAGGGCCTGCTGTGGGCCGCCATCCTGCGCTCGCCGCACCCGCACGCCCGGATCGTCTCGATCGACACGGCGGCGGCGGCCGACATGCCCGGCGTACGGGCCGTGGTCACGCACGCCGACGTGCCGGGGGAGGCGACGTACGGCAGGACCGTGGCCGATCGTCCGGTCTTCGCGGCCGACCTGGTCCGCCACCACGGCGAGGCGATCGCGGCCGTGGCCGCCGACCACCCGGACACGGCGCGGCTCGCGGCGGCGGCGATCGCCGTCGAGTACGAGATCCTCGAGCCGGTCACGGACCCGGAGAAGGCCTTCGCGGCCGAGGCGCTGCACCCGGACGGGAACCTGATCCGCCACATCCCGCTGCGCTTCGGCGACGCGGAGGCGACGGGCGAGGTCGTCGTCGAGGGGCTGTACCGGATCGGCCGGCAGGACCCGGCCCCGATCGGGGCGGAGGCGGGCCTCGCCGTCCCGCGCCCGGACGGCGGCGTGGAGATCTACACGGCCTCCACCGACCCGCACACGGACCGGGACCTGGCGGCGGCCTGCTTCGGCCTCTCGCCGGACCAGGTCAAGGTCGTCGTCACCGGCGTGCCGGGGGCGACCGGCGACCGTGAGGACCCGGGCTTCCAGATCCCGCTGGGCCTGCTGGCGCTGCGTACCGGCTGCCCGGTCAAGCTCACCGCTACGCGCGAGGAGTCCTTCCTCGGCCACGCCCACCGCCACCCGACGCTGCTGCGCTACCGCCACCACGCGGACGCTGAGGGCCGGCTGGTGAAGGTCGAGGCCCAGATCCTGCTCGACGCCGGCGCCTACGCCGACGCGTCCTCCGAGTCCCTCGCCGCGGCCGTCTCCTTCGCCTGCGGTCCGTACGTCGTCCCGCACGCCTTCATCGAGGGCTGGGCGGTCCGTACGAACAACCCGCCGTCCGGCCATGTGCGGGGCGAGGGCGCGATGCAGGTGTGCGCGGCGTACGAGGCGCAGATGGACAAGCTGGCGGCGAAGCTGGGCGTGGACCCGGCCGAGCTGCGCATGCGCAACGTCCTGGCGACGGGCGACATCCTCCCGACGGGCCAGACGGTGACCTGCCCGGCCCCGGTGGCCGAACTCCTCTCCGCTGTCCGGGACTTCCCGCTTCCTTCCTTGCCGATGGACACCCCTGAGGCGGACTGGCTGCTCCCGGGCGGCCCGGAGGGCGCGGGCGAGCCTGGCGCGGTACGGCGGGGCGTCGGCTACGCGCTCGGCATGGTCCACATGCTCGGCGCGGAGGGCGCGGACGAGGTCTCGACGGCGACGGTACGGGTCCAGGACGGCGTGGCCACGGTCATCTGCTCGGCCGTCGACACGGGTTCGGGCTTCTCGACCCTGGCGCGCCAGATCGTCCAGGAGATCCTGGGCCTTGAGGAGGTCCACGTCGCCTCGGTCGACACGGACCAGCCCCCGGCGGGCCCGGCGACGCACGGCCGCCACACGTGGGTGTCGGGCGGTGCGGTGGAGCGTGCGGCCAAAATGGTCCGGACTCAACTCCTCCAGCCCCTGGCGCACAAGTTCGGGATGTCGACGGAGCTGCTGCAGATCACGGACGGCAAGATCACGTCGTACGACGGCGTCCTGTCGACCACGGTCACGGAGGCCATGGACGGCAAGGAACTCTGGGCCACGGCCCAGTGCCGCCCCCACCCCACCGAGCCCCTGGACGACTCGGGCCAGGGCGACGCCTTCGTGGGCCTCGCCTTCTGCGCGATCCGCGCGGTCGTGGACGTCGACATCGAACTGGGCTCGGTCCGCGTGGTGGAGATGGCGGTCGCCCAGGACGTCGGCCGCGTCCTCAACCCGGCCCAGCTGACCGCCCGCATCGAGGCCGGCATCACCCAGGGCGTCGGCGCGGCCCTCACGGAGAACCTCCGCACGGCCCGCGGCCTGATCCGCCACCCGGACTTCACGGGCTACGCCCTCCCGACGGCCCTGGACGCCCCGGACATTCGCATCGTGAAACTCGTCGAGGAGCGCGACGTGGTGGCCCCCTTCGGCGCGAAGGCGGCGAGCGCGGTCCCGGTGGTCACCTCCCCGGCGGCGGTGGCCTCGGCGGTCCGCGCGGCGACGGGCCGCCCGGTGAACCGCCTGCCGATCAGGCCGCAGGCGGCGGTGGCTTCCGTCAACGCGTAGGCGACTCCTTTCGGCACTGTGTGGCTGAGACGTACCTCTGCACACGAAGAGCAGCGGCCCCGACCGTTAGAGTGACGGGAGGGGCGCCGCGTGTTGAGGGGGACCAATGTCGTTCGAGAACGAGTGGGGCGAACTCAAGAGGACCGCGATGGAACGCGAGCCGTCCTCCATGACGCTCAACCAGCTTCCCGCCGAGGGCGGTGGCGGCAGCGGGAATGCGGATCTCAGCGTCAATCAGGACAAGCTCGGCGCGATCGGCAATGCGGCTTACTCCCTCCACGGCCGGCTCGTGAAGGACGGAAACCACGCTCGGACGACCACGGAGGAAGCCGCCACCGCCATGTCCAGCACCGGCTTTCGTACGGGGGCGGCGATGAAGACGGTGCAGGAGACATGGAGCTCCCAGCTGGGCACACTGCTGGACGCCTGCGCGCACGTCTCCAACCACCTGGACTACAGCGCGGCGCAGCACGCCAGGGATGATCAAGAGATCAGGACCGCTCTCACCACCTCCGCGATCAGCCGGTACTTCACGTAGGACGGGGCGCAGCCGTGCTGACTTTCGACAACGTCTATCGGGCCCCGCTCGCCAGGATGAAGGCCGCGGCCGACGACTGGTCGCAGATGAAGGGAAAGCTGGACAAGCTGGCCGAGGACGCCCGTACGACCATGGCGGCCAAGGCCAAGGACGACTATTGGCGGGGCGTGAACGCCGAGGTCACGAAGCCGTTCGTGGACAGGACCGCGAAGGAGTTCGATGACGCGGCCAAGGCGGCCGGCGGCATCCACAAGATCCTCGAGGACGCGTACAACGCCTTCAAGAAGGCACAGGACGACCTCAGGAAGCTCGTCGAGACCGAAGCTCCCGCACAGGGCCTGGTCGTGATGGTGACCGGCAGGGTCGAGGCTCGGAACCCGGTCACGTCGATCAAGGACCCTGGGCTCCGGCACGATCCCGACTACCCCGATCTGGTGCGCAGGGAACGCGAGGCGATCGCCGCGCTGCAACAGCGGATCGATGCCGTCGTGGAGACCTGCGACGACGCCGATGTGGCCTGCTCCAACGCGCTCAAGGCCAACATCACGGGCGCCGAGCACGACTTCAGCGCCCCGAGGTACGCAAGCCTCGACGCCGAAGAGGCGCAGCGCGCACTCGACTTGGCCAAGAAGGGCCGGGACATCTCCCACGAGGAGCTGGAGAGGCTGAACGAGCTCCTCAAGGACAACAGCTCGTCGAAGGACTTCTCCAGGACGTTCTACAACGGCCTCGGCCCGAAGGGCGCGTTGGAGTTCTTCGGCCAGCTCTCCACCGACACCTACGTCGAAAACACCCTGACGCTGGATAAGCAGCGTCTGGAAGACGTCCAGGCGCTGCAGAGGAACCTGGGCCTCAACCTCGCCACCGCCACGCAGGGCGGCGACCAGTGGACCGAGCACTGGTCGACTGAGATGCGGAAGTTGGGCACCGAGCGCGTTCCGCTCGTCAGGAACGACAGCAGCTCGGCGTTCGGCTATCAGCTGCTCGGCGGCATCATGCGGTACGGAAACTACGATCCCAAGTTCCTGGTGCCCATTGCCGAGCATGTGACCCAGCTGCACGCCAAGGAGCCGCACCTTTTCAAGCCTGACCGGCCCGTGATCGGTGCCTGGGTGCAGAGCCAGTACAACCCGTCCGGTGTCAACGGCTACGGCTTCGACCCGGTGATCCCGATGCTGGAGGCGCTCGGTCACAGCCCGGAGGCCGCTAAGCAGTTCTTCTCCGATGAGCCGACGTCGTACGACAAGGACGGAAGCGCCGGCGGCACGCTCGACCTCGGTAAGGACAAGAACGGTGAGGAGATCGACAACTATCTCGATTTCTTCGCCAACGACAAGTACGAGTCCTTCCACGACATCAACGGGTGGGACCGTGACGGCGAGAGGTCGAAGGGTTTCATGCCCGACGCGCTCGGCCACGCGCTGGAGGCCGCCACGCTCGGCCACGCTTGGGACGACCCCAGGCCCCAGCTCAACCGCGACGCGACAACGGCCGGGATCATGTCTCAGGTCGTCGAGACGTACGGAGGCGATGCCGAGCTACTCAAGAAACACCAGTCCACCATGGCGGACAGCCTCGGCAACATGGCCGCCGGCTACATCGACGACCTCAACTGGGCCCTGACCAAGAACAATCCGGAGAACGTCTACACGCCCTCCGGCAACAGGGAGGCGCACCCGGAGTTCGGACGAGAGCAGGCGGTCGACTTCCTGAGCACCCTGGGCCAGCACCCGGACGCGTACGCCACCGTCTCCACGGCCGAGCGCCTCTACACCACCAGCGTGCTGGAGGCGCAGGTGGGATCCGACGGGCGGATCCGCGAAGATAGCGCCCGAGAAGCCGTGCGCACAGGCGCCACCCTCCAAGGACTGCTGGACGAATCACGGGCCCGTCAGGTCGAGGCCGAGGGCATCAAGGCGCACGAGGACTACGAGAAGGCGCAGGCGGAGAAGGCGGCATGGGTGGAGCTGGGCGCCGGGACCGCCGTCGCGGCCGGTGTCGCCTTTCTTCCCATCGCCGCGCCCGCCGCCGGTGTCGGTGCCGTCCTCGTGCCGCTCGCGGTCGACACGGGCGCCGGCGTCATGGAGCAGCTGGCGGGTCAGGTGATCGGCGACTGGACCGAGAAGTCCGTGGACGACCACAAGGGTGCCACCGAGGAGAAGATCCACGAGGACAACAAGGCTCTGTACGAGGCGGGCAGGTGCAGTGCCGAGTCGCCCATGGAGCGCTTCGTCATGGAGCACCGCTCCCAGGTGAGCGGCAACTTCAGGCAGAACCTCATCGAGTCCGTGGACGGCGGCTACGGGTTGGGTAACGACCACGCGAGGCAGACAGGCAACGCCCCGGTGACAGAATGATCAATGGACAGGGCGCAAAGAGCGTCATGGGACGAATGCTCAAGCCCATCACCGCGGGGCTGGTCTCCTGTTCTCTCCTCACCGCCTGCGGTGGCGGCGAGGAGCAGCAGAAGGAGGAGGAGCGCGTCACCGCCATCCAGCAGTGCGACGGCATTCTCTCGCCCGAGGCAGCCAAGGCGCTGCCCACCGTTCTGCGGACCGAGAGATTCAGGAACATGGCGACGGGCGGAGTCGGGCGTGCCGTGGAGGAGTTGACCTCGGACTACGCGAACGGCAAGCGTTGGTCGACGCATTCCTATATGTGCAGGGTGCGGGCGGAGAGCGGGCGTGCCGCGCTCGACATCGACTTCGGTCTCTACGACCCCAGTGACCTGATCGGCGAGGGGCGCGTGATCAACATGTACCCCTACGAGGGGATGGGGCGTGAGGCGCACGCGGGGTTCAAGAGGGCGTATCTGTTCCTGGAATGCGTGAGTCCGCGACTCAAGGGCTCCGAGGAAGTACCTGTCCGTATCCGAGGGAGAGTCGATCTCGACAAGCCCTGGCCGCCGGACACCGTCGCCACGCGCGAGGCCAACCTCACCGTGCTTCATTCCGTGGCCCGAGCCATTGTCAAGGAGCTGGGCTGCGAGAACAACGCGGGGCTCCCCGAAGAGCCAGTGCTGAAAGCCAAGTGAGCGATGCCGATGTTTGAGCCGGGGCCCAGCAAGGGGGCTCTCGCCGTCGCGCTGTCGGCGGCGTAGCGTGCAGCACGGGCTTTCGGCGACGGCAAGAGCTCGGGGCGCGTCGCTGCGCTGAAGACGTGCCTCTGGAACCGAGAGCAGGGGCGGGTGACCGGCCAAGCCGAGTGATCGGTTCTCACGATGCAGCCGGTGACTACTGCGAAGGTCGCCCGCCGAGGGAAGATCGGTAACACCTCGGCGGCGTGCCGCAGTTGACCGATTCCACGATGCGAGCGGCCGGGGGTGGCCCCCGGCTCTCGGCGCCAGGTCGGTGCGCGGGCGAGTCCCTGGGGCCACTCGGGCACACGGTCGTGTGGAGCAGTGAGACGACCGTAGGCCGGGCGGTCGGCGGGGTTCAAGGATTTCGCGTGGGGTGCAATACGACTGCCATACGGCGTTCATAGTGCATACGGGCGCCGCGGTCGTACGACCAAGGAACGAGCCCGGGCCGTTCCTGCGACAGGGGCCATTTCCAGCCGTGCCCCTTACTCTGAAGGGCATGAGCGCCCTTGAGCCGCGCGACGCCGACGTCGCGCCCACCGCCGTCGCCGCCCCCACCGGCGGCGGTTCCGTGCTCGATCGGGAGCATCGGGCGCTCAGTGTCGGGATCGTCTCCGTCGTTCTGCTCATCGCCTTCGAGGCGACCGCCGTCGGGACCGCCATGCCCGTCGCGGCGCGGGAGCTGGACGGGATTCCGCTGTACGCCTTCGCGTTCTCCGCGTACTTCACCACCAGCCTCTTCGCCATGGTCCTGTCCGGGCAGTGGTCCGACCGCAGCGGGCCCCTCGCCCCGCTCACCGCCGGTATCACCGCCTTCGCCGCCGGGCTGCTGCTCTCCGGGACCGCCGGTGCCATGTGGCTGTTCATCCTCGGCCGGGCCGTGCAGGGGCTCGGCGGGGGGCTGGTGATCGTGGCGCTGTACGTCGTGGTCGGCCGGGCGTACAGGGAAGCGCTGCGGCCCGCGATCATGGCCGCGTTCGCGGCGAGCTGGGTCGTGCCCTCGGTGATCGGGCCGCTCGCCTCCGGGACCGTCACCGAGCACCTGGGGTGGCGCTGGGTCTTCGTCGGGATACCCGTCCTCGTCGTCTTCCCGCTCGCCCTCGCCCTCCCCGCGATACGCCGCACCGCGTCCGGGCCCGCCGATCCGGACGCGCCGCTCCCGTCGTACGACCGGCGGCGGATCCGGCTCGCGCTCGGGATCTCGGCCGGGGCGGGGCTGCTGCAGTACGCGGGGCAGGAGCTGCGCTGGCTCTCCCTGCTTCCGGCGGTGGCGGGCGCGGCGCTGCTGGTGCCCGCCGTACGCGGGCTGCTGCCGCGCGGTACGTACCGGGCCGCGCGGGGCCTGCCGTCCGTCGTGCTGCTCCGCGGGATCGCGGCGGGGTCCTTCATCGCCGCGGAGTCGTTCGTGCCGCTCATGCTCGTCACCCAGCGGGGGCTCAGCCCCACGCTCGCCGGCCTCTCGCTCGCCGTCGGCGGCGCGACCTGGGCGTTCGGCTCCTACCTCCAGTCCCGGCCGTGGACGGAGCCGTACCGGGAACGGCTCGTCGTGGTCGGCATGGTGCTCGTCGCGGCGTCGATCGCGGCCGCGCCGAGCGTGCTGCTGCCGAGCGTGCCGGTGTGGGTGGTCGCGGTGGCCTGGGGGTTCGGGTGCCTGGGCATGGGCATGGTGATCGCCTCGACGAGCGTGCTGCTGCTGAAGCTCTCGGCCCCGGAGGAGGCGGGCGCGAACTCGGCGGCCCTGCAGATCTCGGACGGCCTGTCGAACGTACTGCTGCTCGCGGCCGGCGGCGCCGCGTTCGCCGCGCTCGGAGGGGGCGCGGTGGGCCACGCGACCGCCTCCGCCGAGGGCGGCGCGCACCCCTTGGCGTTCGCGGCCGTGTTCCTGCCGATGGCGGGGGTGGCGGCGGTGGGGGCGTGGGTGGCGACGCGGCTTCGGGTGCGTTGAGCGGCCCGGAACGTCGGACCTCAAAACCTGTCGGCCGCGTGGGCCCGCGGCCCTAGGGTCAACGCATGAACCACAGGACCCTCACCGTCTCCGTCGGCGACGACTTCGCCGACCTTGCCGATGCCCGGAACGTCACCGTGGAGGAGTTGGCCCAGGAGGCGATCGCCCGGTTTCTGTCAACGGAAGCCACCCTCGTTCGGCACGAGGCGATGCGCCTGGCGCTGCGGCACGGCTCCCTGCTGAGGAGGCTCGGCGAATGACCACGACCGACCGCCGGACGCGTTTCCTCACCGTTGCCGACGTCACCGGGATCGCCCGGATCGCCTTCGCCGGCGAGGGTGTTCCGGAGCTGAGAGCGCCTGGGCTCCTGGAGTCCGCCGTGCACCGGCCGCGCGCCCGGATGTTCGGGCAGAGCGCGTACGCGGACCTGCACGAGCAGGCCGCCGCGCTGCTCCACGCCGTCGCCACGAACCACCCCTTCGTCGACGGGAACAAGCGCGCGGCCTGGCTCTCGGCAGCCACCTTCCTCGCGGTCAACGGCGTCGATCTCGCCGACGTGGACCACGACTCCGCATACGACCTGGTCATCGACGTGGCCAGTGGAGAGTTGGGGGACATTCCGGGCATCGCGGAGCAGCTCAGGGGGCTGTGAGGACGGTCTCACGCGACCCCGCCACGGCCTCGTCCGGGCCGGGTCGCGGCGACCGCACCGGTAAGGTGGCCCGGTTGTCATATCTGGCCGAGCGTCGAACCGGAGACCGTGACTACCACCGCCACCTCCTCCCATCACCTCTCTCCCGCCTTCCCCGGCCGGGCCCCCTGGGGCACCGCCAACAAGCTGCGAGCCTGGCAGCAGGGCGCCATGGAGAAGTACCTCCAGGAGCAGCCCCGCGACTTCCTCGCGGTCGCGACCCCCGGCGCCGGAAAGACCACCTTCGCGCTGACCCTCGCGTCCTGGCTGCTGCACCACCACGTCGTGCAGCAGGTCACGGTCGTCGCCCCCACCGAGCACCTGAAGAAGCAGTGGGCCGCCGCGGCGGCCCGGATAGGGATCAAGCTCGACCCCGATTACAGCGCCGGGCCGCTCAGCAAGGAGTACCAGGGCGTCGCCATCACCTACGCCGGTGTCGGCGTACGGCCCATGCTTCACCGCAACCGCTGCGAGCAGCGCAAGACCCTGGTCATCCTCGACGAGATCCACCACGCCGGTGACTCCAAGTCCTGGGGCGAGGCCTGCCTGGAGGCCTTCGACCCGGCGACGCGCCGGCTCGCCCTGACCGGTACGCCCTTCCGCTCCGACACGAACCCCATTCCGTTCGTCACGTACGAGGAGGGGAACGACGGCATCCGGCGGTCGTCGGCGGACTATACGTACGGCTACGGAAACGCCCTCGGCGACGGTGTCGTCCGGCCCGTCATCTTCCTCTCCTACAGCGGCAACATGCGCTGGCGGACCAAGGCCGGTGACGAGATCGCCGCCCGTCTCGGCGAGCCCATGACCAAGGACGCGATCTCCCAGGCCTGGCGCACCGCCCTCGACCCCCGCGGCGACTGGATGCCGAACGTCCTGCGCGCCGCCGACCAGCGGCTGACCGAGGTCCGCAAGTCCATCCCCGACGCGGGCGGCCTCGTCATCGCCTCCGACCAGGACTCGGCCCGCGCGTACGCCAAGCTGATCCGCGAGATCACCGGCACCAAGGCCACCGTCGTCCTCTCCGACGACGCCGGCGCCTCGAACCGCATCGACGAGTTCAGCGAGAACAACGACCGCTGGATGGTCGCCGTCCGCATGGTGTCCGAGGGCGTCGACGTTCCCCGCCTCTCCGTCGGCGTCTACGCGACCACGATCTCCACCCCCCTCTTCTTCGCGCAGGCCGTCGGCCGTTTCGTACGTTCGCGCAGGCGCGGCGAGACCGCCTCCGTGTTCCTTCCCACGATCCCCAGCCTCCTCGGCTTCGCCAACGAGATGGAGGTCGAGCGCGACCACGTCCTCGACAAGCCGAAGAAGGACGGCGAGGAGGACCCGTACGCCGAGTCCGAGAAGGAGATGGCGGAGGCCGAGCGGCAGCAGGACGAGGACACCGGCGAGCAGGACATGCTGCCCTTCGAGGCCCTGGAGTCCGACGCCGTCTTCGACCGCGTGCTGTACAACAGCGCCGAGTTCGGGATGCAGGCCCACCCGGGCAGCGAGGAGGAGCAGGACTACCTCGGGATCCCCGGGCTCCTCGAACCCGACCAGGTGCAGCTGCTCCTCCAGAAGCGGCAGGCCCGCCAGATCGCGCACAGCCGCAAGAAGCCCGACAGCGAGGCGGATCTGCTGGAGCTTCCGGCCGAGCGGCGGCCTGTCGTTTCGCACAAGGAGCTGCTCGAGCTGCGGAAGCAGCTCAACACCATGGTCGGCGCGTACGTCCACCAGAGCGGCAAGCCGCACGGCGTCATCCACACCGAGCTGCGGCGGGTGTGCGGCGGACCGCCGAGCGCGGAGGCGACGGCCGGGCAGATCCGCGAGCGGATCAAGAAGGTGCAGGAGTGGGCCACCCGGATGCGGTGAGTCCGCTGGCCGGTCCTGGGTGAGAGGCCCGTACGCGTTCCTTCGCGTACGGGCCTTGCGCGTGTCCCCAACCCGGGTCGACAAAGCCGATCTTGTCCGTCAAAGTCCACCGCCCGTCCGACTTTCGTCGCGAACCGGCCGTATCAGGTCGCTCGCGCCCGGATTCTGGACGAGGTCTTCCGCTGAGCGGAGTGGATCGCTACTGTCCCCCGCAATGCAAACGCCCCGTGGCAGCGCCGCCGCGGAGCGCAGCCGGTGCGCATGGCCTGCCGGCGGCCTCTGACGTGCGTCGCCGACGGGACCGGTGTCGCAGCTCTCGTTTGAAGGACCGCCGTCACTCACTCCGAAGGAGAGGGCGTCGTGACCGCGGAAACCTCCCAGACGCTCGACAGGGGACTCAGAGTCCTCAAACTGCTCGCCGACACGGACCACGGCCTGACCGTCACCGAGTTGTCCAACAAACTCGGGGTCAACAGGACCGTCGTCTACCGTCTGCTCGCGACACTCGAACAGCACGCGCTCGTACGGCGTGACCTGGGCGGCCGCGCCCGGGTCGGGCTCGGCGTGCTGCGGCTGGGCCGCCAGGTCCATCCGCTGGTACGGGAGGCGGCGCTGCCCGCGCTGCGCTCGCTCGCCGAGGACATAGGGGCGACCGCCCATCTGACCCTCGTCGACGGGGCGGAGGCGCTGGCGGTCGCGGTCGTCGAACCGACCTGGACCGACTACCACGTGGCCTACCGCGCCGGTTTCCGGCACCCGCTGGACCGGGGCGCCGCGGGCCGCGCCATCCTCGCGGCCCGGCAGGGCAGCCTGATCGACCCCGGCTTCATGCTCACCCACGGCGAGCTGGAGGCGGGCGCGAGCGGCGCCGCGGCGCCGCTGGTCGGCATCACGGGGCTGGAGGGCAGCGTCGGTGTGGTGATGCTCGCGGACGCGGTGCCGGAGAGGGTGGGGCCCAGGGTCGTCGACGCGGCACGGGAAGTCGCCGACGCGTTGCGGTAGCCCGCCCCTGTTGTGGGCAATCGTCCGCTGGGGGTCCCCCAGGACGAAGTCCCAGGGGGAGGAACAGTCGCCCACAACGGTGACGCGGCGTCAGCCCCGCTCGCCCACCAGCAGCGCGCCCAGCGCCGTTCTGCGGTGCAGGACCGCGCGGCCCGCACGCGCCGTCGTGATCAGGCCCGCGCCCCGCAGCGCCGACGCGTGCGCCGAGGCCGTCGCGTTGCTGACGCCCAGGCGGCGGGCCAGGGCCGTCGTCGTGTGGGCGTCGGCGAGGGTGCGGAGGAGTTCGAGGCGCGTGCGGCCCAGGACCGTCGCCAGCGACGCGTCCGTGCCGGTCGTCACGTCCGGGACGAGCGGCAGGCCCGGGCCCGCCGCATAGGTCACGGCCACCGGGCGGTCCGGCAGGTCCTGGACGAGCGGGTGGCCCGTCCAGTGGAAGGTGGGCAGCAGGACGAGGCCCCGCCCGGCGAGCGTGATCTCCCGCTCGACCGGCGCCGCCCACTCCCAGACGCCCTCGTGCAGCCGGGTGCCGGGGACCAGGGCGGGCAGGGCCGCGCCGACGCCGTGCTCGGCGACCGTCAGGGCGTGCCGGGTGAACTCCGCCCGGTGCAGGTCCTGGACCAGCGGCCACACCGGGGCCAGGACCGTCTCGAACGCCGTCCGCTGGGCCCGGTGCAGGATCCGCCACGCGTCCGTCCCGCCCCGGTGGAGGCCGCGGATCCACGCGGGCGACGGACGGCCCGCGTACACCCGCTCCAGCTCCGTCCGGACCAGCTCCGGCGGGGCCGCGGCCATCAGGTCGAGGCCCTCCGTCAGCGTCTCGCCGAGCACGTCGAGGAAGAGCGGGGGATCGCCCGCCGGTACGAGATCCCCGAGCGGCTCCACGGCGTCCGGCAGGGAGCGCGTGACCCGCCGTCGCCAGCGGCCGAAGAGCGGTTCGTCGCCGCCGCGGAACATCATCATGAAGGCCGCGTTCAGCTCCTGCACCGGCGCCGGCCTGGCGGCGAACCGCACCCGGGCGAAGTCCTCCGCCGCGAAACGGATCCGTATCACCGCACTCCTCGCAAGCCTTTCGATCACAGCCTCAACCTTCGCCGCGGGCCCCTGCCCGGCGTCAGCCTGTCCGCATGACACCTTCTCCCATGAACCGACGGACCGTCACCAAGGCCGGCCTCCTCGCCGCCGCCTCCCTCGCCCTCGCCCCGGCCGCGGCCCGGGCCGCCACACCGGGCGACCTCGTCCTCCGGCTGCCCGCGCCCACCGGCCCGTACAAGATCGGCGGCACGACCCTCCACCTGGTCGACCCCTCCCGCAACGACCCCTGGGAGCCCGCGATCGGTGTACGGGAGGTCATGGTCACCGTCCTCCACCCGGCCCGGACCGTCCGCGGATATCCGCGCGCCCCGCAGCTGACCCCGGACGCCGCGGAACTCTTCACCTTCCTCGGCCCCGAGATCCGCCGAGGGCTGCCCCGGGCCGGCGTCGACTGGGCGGCCACCCTCACCCACACCCACCCGGGCGCCCCCGTCGCACCCGGCCCCTGGCCCGTGCTGCTCTACAGCCCCGGCGGCGGCGACGCCCGCACCATGGGCACCTCGCTCGCCGAGGAGCTGGCGAGCCACGGCTGGGTCGTCGTCACCGTCGACCACCCGGGGGACGCGAGCGAGGTGGACTTCCCCGCCGCGCGGCCGGGGCGCGACAAGGTGCGCCACACCGTCTTCACCCTGCCGCCCGACGCCGAGCAGTTCCGCACCATGATCGACACCCGCCTCGCCGACGTACGGTTCGTCCTCGACCGGCTCGAAGCGCTGCCAGGCCCCCTCGGCCGCGCCCTGGACCTGACGCGGGTCGGGATCTACGGGCACTCGGCCGGCGGCGCCACCGCCGCGCAGACCCTGTACGACGACCGGCGCATCGCCGCCGCCGTGAACCTGGAGGGCTACCTCGACCAGGTGGACGGCGAACTCTTCCCGGTGGCCCGGGACGGCGTCGACCGGCCGCTGCTCCTGCTCGGCACCGACGGCTTCCGCGACGCCCGCCTCGACCGCTCCTGGGGCGCGCTGCTCGCCCACCCCGGGGGCCGTGTCCGCCGACGGCAGCTCGACGACGCGGACCACTGGGTGTTCACGGACTACGCCGCCCTGGGGCCGCAGCTCCACGCCGCCGGCCTGATGACCACCGCCGACCGGGTCGGCCTGGTCGGCGCGATCGAACCGGAGACGGCCGTGCGTGCGGTGCGCCACCAGGTCCGGTCGTTCTTCCGCCGTCGGCTGCCGGCGGCCGCCCAGTAGATTGGGGGCGTGCTCTCCAGTCTCACGCGTCTCACGCGCAACCGTGCGCTCGCGCTCTGCGCCCTGCCCGTCGCCGCGCTCTTCGCCGTCGTCGGGCTCGCGCCGCTGCCGTACGCCATCGCATCGCCCGGCACGACCGCCGATGTGCTCGGTGTGGTCAAGGGGCGCCCGGTGATCACGATCAGCGGCGCTCCCGTCCGTGAGACGGAGGGGAAGCTGCTGATGACCACCATCGTGGCCACCGGCCCCAGCGTGGACAACGACTTCGCGGACGTCGCCGACGCCTGGTTCCGTACCGACCAGGCCGTCCTGCCGCGCGACTCCGTCTACCCCCCGGGGAAGTCGGACGCCGAGGTGGAGAAGTACAACCTCGGCCAGATGAAGGAGTCGCAGGACGCCGCCACCCTGGCCGCGCTCGGCTATCTGAAGCTGGACCCGAAGGACGTCGACGTCACGCTCCACCTCGCCGACATCGGCGGGCCGAGCGCCGGGTTCCTGTTCTCCCTCGGGATCGTCGACAAGCTCGACGGCGACGGCTCGGGCGGCGACCTCACCGGCGGCCGGACCGTCGCCGGTACGGGAACGATCGAGGCCGACGGCACGGTCGGCGCCGTCGGCGGGGTCTCCCTGAAGACCCAGGCCGCCGGGCGTGACGGGGCGAGCGTCTTCCTCGTACCGAGGGCGGAGTGCTCCGACGCGCAGGCGGAGCTGCCGAAGGGGATGCGGCTGATCCCGGTCTCCACGCTCAGCGACGCGGTGTCGTCGCTCCGGGCGCTGGAACGGGGGCAGGAGGCGAAGGTTCCGAGCTGCTGATCTGCTCGGCCTTCGGAGCGGCCGCGTCCATCCCGCGCCAGGAGGGGAAGACCACCGGCGCGAGCGTGGCCAGGAAGTAGACCCCGCCGAGCGTGAGCAGCGTGGCCGTCAGCCCCGCCCGCTCGACCAGGAATCCGGCCGCGAGCCCGCCGATCGGGGTGGCCAGGAGCACCCCGGCCGTGCTCGCGCCGCCCACGCGGCTGCGCAGCTTCTCGGGGACGGTCTCGTAGAAGACCGTGGTGAGGATCGGGTTGAGCACCCCGGCCCCGAAGCCGGCCGCCGCCATCGTCACGAGCAGCGGCGCCACCGTCCCCGTCAACGCGGCCACCACGTACGGCGGCGCGCCGCAGAGCAGAAACCCTGCCGTGAAGACCGCCCGCCGCGGGAAGCGGTGACCGACCGCCCCGTACAGCAGCGCACCCGCGAGCGCGCAGCCGCCGAAGACCGCGTGGAGCAGACCCTGGGCGGCCGGACCGCCCAGCTCCTCCCGCGCGTGGACCGGAAGGAGGACCGCGCTCCAGCTCTGGCTCAGCCCGTTGGTGATCATCACCATGACCATGGTGGCCAGCAGCAGACGGGTACGGAACACGAACGCGTACCCCTCGCGCAGATCGGCCCGGTAGCCGGCCAGGGAGAGGGGCTCGGCGCCCCGCACCGGATCGGCGGCGTGCAGCCGGCGCAGGCCCGCCAGGACGAGCAGCGCGGAGAGCCCGAAGGTGACCGCGTCCACGTACAGCACGGTGTCGGCGCCGACGAGGGCCACGAGCACGCCGGCGAGGGCGGCGCCCGCCATCCGGGCGCCGCGCGAGACGGCGTCGTACAGGCTCGCCGCCCGGGGGAGCGGGGTTCCCGCACGGCGGGCCAGGTCGGGGACGAGCACATGGCGGGCGGTCTCGCCGGGGGCGTGGAAGAGGCCGGTCACCGCCATCAGCGCGCACAGCATCCAGAACTCGAGCACTCCCGCGCGGTGCAGGAGCGGGATCGCGGCCAGCGCGAGGGCGCAGACGACATCGGAGACGACGCTGACGCGGCGGCGCCCGATCCGGTCGATGACCGGGCCACCGGCGATCGCGGAGACGACGACGGGGGCGGCCGCGCAGAAGGCGACCAGGCCCGCCTTGCCGGGGCTGCCCGTGGTGTCGAGCGCGAACCACGGGACGCCGATGAGGGTGAGCGAATTGCCGGTGACGGAGATGGCGTTGGCGGCCAGGACGCTGGCCAGTGGAGCGCGTCCCCCCGGCGCGCTCACGCGACGCGTGCGATCGGACCGGGCGAGCCGGGCGAGGCGGGGACGGCCAGGCGCAGTCCTAACGTGACCAGCGCCCAGCCGACCTGGGTACGGAGCGGGGTGCGCGGCAGGGACTCCGCCGCCGACCGGTGGAGTTCGGCCGCGTCGAGGTGGTGGAGATGAAGGTGGATGTCGGGGTGCATGGATTCGTGATCCCTTCCGTCAGTCCTCGTGCTGGGGGAACGCGTGCAGGTGCATCCGTACGCGGGCGGCGCCCGGCGCGTCGGGGTCGGCGCTCTCGTGGTAGCTGTTGATCAGCTCGTGGATCTCGGCGTTGAGCTCGCGCAGCCGCTCGGGCGGCAGGCGCAGCGTGAAGTCGCTCATGTCGGTGGCGCCGGCCCAGACCGCGTCCCAGTCGTGGCGGGTGCCGAGCCAGGTGTTCAGCTCCTGGGTGTGGATGGTCGCGATCTCGTGCAGGTACACCTCCATGGCGCCCCGGACCTCGGGGTCCGCGTTCCGGTGCAGCGACTCGTCGACGGCCGTGCCCTGCTGGGCCGCCTTCCACCACCGTTCCCGGCCCTTGCCCCGGGTCGGGTCGTCCTCGACGAAGCCGTGCGCGGCGAGCTGGCGCAGGTGGTAGCTGGTCGCGCCGCTGGACTCGCCGAGCCGCTCGGCCAGTTGGGAGGCGGTGGCGGGTCCGTGGTGGCGCAGGGCGCGCAGCAGCTGGATACGGAGCGGGTGTGCGAGCCCGCGCAGCGAGCGCGGGTCGAGTGTGCGGCTGACGCGTTCCTCGGGTGCGGGCATGGGCCGAGCCTAGACTTGCAAAGAAGTCCTTGCAACGGATTCTTTGCAACTGGCCCTTCGGCGGCCCTTCGGCGGTCCTTCGGAGCTGGCCCTCCGGAGCTGGCCCTGCGGAGCTGGTTCTCCGGGAACTCAGTCGACGTCCTCCGCCGCCTGCTCCACCAGCGGGATGATCCGCAGCGGTACGGGGTTCTCCATCACGATCGCCGTCGAGGCCCGCACGATCCCCTCGAAACCGACGACCCGGTCGATCACCCGCTGGAGGTCCGCGTTGGAGCGGGCGACCAGACGGCAGAGCATGTCCCCGTGGCCGGTGGTCGTGTGCAGTTCGAGAACCTCGGGCACGGTCGCCAGGTGCCCCCGTACGTCCGCGCCCTGGCCCTGCTTGATCTCCAGGGTCGCGAAGGCGGTCACGGGGTAGCCGAGCGCCGCCGGGTCGACCTGCGGGCCGAAACCGCGGATGACCCCGTTCGCCTGGAGGCGGTCCAGGCGGGCCTGGACCGTGCCGCGCGCCACGCCGAGCCGGCGGGAGGCCTCCAGGACCCCGATCCGCGGCTCCTGGGCGAGCAGCACGATCAGCCGGCCGTCCAGATGATCGATCGCCACAGCGTCCTCCTGATGGTCATCATGTACAAGTCGCCCGACCATACTGGCCGGTCGCTGTGCAGATTGCCCAGCCCTACGGCCAACTATTGCGCAGCCTGCCGATCGGCGGGACTCTGCCGCTATGGCAGATAACTCGATGACTATCGATCCCACGCCCTCCACCGCGCGGCAGGCCGACCCCTTCCCCGTGAAGGGAATGGACGCGGTCGTCTTCGCGGTCGGCAATGCCAAGCAGGCCGCGCACTACTACTCCACGGCCTTCGGCATGAAGCTCGTCGCGTACTCCGGACCGGAGAACGGCAGCCGCGAGACCGCCAGTTACGTCCTGACGAACGGCGCCGCCCGCTTCGTGTTCACCTCCGTCATCAAGGCCTCCACCGACTGGGGCCGCTTCCTGGCCGAGCACGTCGCCGAGCACGGCGACGGTGTCGTCGACCTGGCGATCGAGGTGCCGGACGCGCGCGCCGCGTACGCCTACGCCGTCGAGCACGGTGCCACCGGCATCACCGAGCCGTACGAGGTCAAGGACGACCACGGGGTTGTCGTCCTTGCCGCCATCGCGACGTACGGCCAGACCCGGCACACCCTCGTCGAGCGCAAGGAGTACGACGGCCCGTACCTGCCCGGGTTCGTCTCCGCCGACCCGATCGTCGAGCCGCCGGCCAAGCGCACCTTCCAGGCCATCGACCACTGCGTCGGCAACGTCGAGCTCGGCAAGATGAACGAGTGGGTGGCCTTCTACAACAAGGTCATGGGCTTCACGAACATGAAGGAGTTCGTGGGCGACGACATCGCGACCGAGTACTCGGCGCTGATGTCGAAGGTCGTCGCCGACGGCACCCTGAAGGTGAAGTTCCCGATCAACGAGCCGGCGATCGCGAAGAAGAAGTCGCAGATCGACGAGTACCTGGAGTTCTACGGCGGCGCCGGCGTCCAGCACATCGCGCTGGCCACCAACGACATCGTCGCGACCGTCCGCTCCATGCGGGCCGCGGGCGTCCAGTTCCTCGACACCCCCGACTCGTACTACGACACCCTCGGCGAGTGGGCGGGCGAGACCCGCGTGCCCGTCGAGACCCTGCGCGAGCTGAAGATCCTCGTCGACCGCGACGAGGACGGCTACCTGCTGCAGATCTTCACCAAGCCGGTCCAGGACCGCCCGACCGTCTTCTTCGAGATGATCGAGCGCCACGGCTCCATGGGCTTCGGCAAGGGCAACTTCAAGGCCCTGTTCGAGGCGATCGAGCGCGAGCAGGCCAAGCGCGGCAACCTGTAGTCAGTCCGCCGAGGCAAGGCCGACGGGCCCGGGGCGACCGCCCCGGGCCCGTCGCCACGACCGTTCCCGCCACCCCGCCCGTGTGGGCAACTGTCCCGCAGGGCGGGACGGGTGGGCACACGGGACGGCGCCCTTGCCGGGCCCAGGCTCCCTGTGCCCGCGGTGCCCACGGGTGCGGCGCCGTCGTCGGGTTGTGCCCACCCGTTCCTCCCCCTATGGCTTCGTCCTGGGGGGACCCCCAGCCGAACGCCTGCCCACAACCTCGGGGGCGGGGGCCCCGGCTGTCTACGGCTTCTGTTCCTGCGGCACCTGCGGCACCTGCGCCGCCTGCGCCGTCTTCGGCGCCGCCGCCGGAGGCTCCGGCGGCTCCCGGCGCAGATCCTTCGGCAGTTCGTCCGGCGGGTCGCCGAGCGCAGCCACCGCCTCCCGCGCCCTCGGCGCCAGCAGCGGCGAGAAGTACGGGTTGATCCGCAGCGCCTCCGCCAGATGACGGCGGGCCGGACCGTACTCCTCCACCGCCCGCTCGATCTCGCCCCGGTGGTACGAGAACAGCGCGCTCCGCAGCCCCTCGTCCGTCGCCCTCTTCGCGTACTCCAGCGCCTCCTTCGACGACCCGGCCCGGTGCAGCGCCCACCCCAGCGCGTCCGCGACCTGCACCGATCGGTGCCCCCGCGCCCACTCGGCCTTCAGCCGCCGCACCGCCGCGCCCGCGTCGCCGTGGTCCGCCTCGAACAGACCGAGGACGACCTCCCCGTTGACCCACGTCCTCGACCGCAGCAGCTCGTACCGGCTCCGCGCGTCCCCGTCCAGGCCCAGCGACTCGTACAGCTCGCCCGCCTCCAGGACGTACTCCGGCAGCGGCAGCCGCGCCAGCGCCGCCTGGTAGTCGCGGACCGCCTCGTCCGTGCGGCCGAGCGCCGCCAGCGCCCGCGCCCGCCCGGCCAGCGACGGACCGTGGTCCCGTACGAGACCCAGCGCCGTCCCGTACTGCGCCACCGCCTCCTCCGGCTCGCCCCGCTCCCACGCCAGATCCCCGAGCCGCGCGAGCGCCGCCGCCTTCTCCGCGCCCGTCTCCGCCCGCGCCACCGCGTCGAGCGCCGCCGCCGACGCGTCCTCGCGCCAGCCACGGTTGCGGTACATCTGCGCCGCCCGCGCGCTCACCGCCCCGCCCGTGTGCAGCTCCTCCAGCCGCTCCAGCGCCTTCTGGGCGGACTTGTAGTCCCCGAGGCCGTTGTACGCGTCGATCAGCAGCGGGTACGTCGACCAGCGCGCGGGGTTGTCCTGGCGTACGCCCTCGGCCCAGCTCCGCGCCGACTTCCAGTCACCACGGGCCCCCGCCAGCGCGCCGAGGCCGAGCCGCGCGTCGAGGTTCCGCCGATCCGTCGACAGGGCCCGCTGGAGGGCCTGTTCGGCCCTCGGGTAGTACGTGGCATCGCCGAGCCGCGTACCCCGCTCCGTGTACGCCGCTCCCAGGACCGCCCATGACGTCTCGTCACCCGGATGCTTCTTCAGCCACTTCTCCCGGTCGTCGATCAGCGCGGCCAGGTCGGGCAGCGAGGCCTGCGCTCCCGCGTTCGCCGCGATCACCGCCCGCGCGGCGGGACCGGGGGCGGGCGGCGGCCCGTCGTCGAACAGGCCGGGTGCGACATCGGGGGCGTACAGCAGCGCCGTCGCCGCGATCACCGCGCCCACCCCGCAGGCCAGGACCGTCCTCGACACGTTCTCGGTCTTCATGGCGCTCACTGTGCGCCTGTACGAAGAGCACACGAAGCGCCCACTCCGGCGGGTTCACACCGATGGCCCCGGGTGCCACGCTGGACGCATGGACGATCTTCTGACGCGGCTCCACGCGGACCTGCGCGCGGGCCTGCCCGCCGAGGCGCTGCTCACCGATCCGGACGTCACCGCCTCCTACGCCAACGACATGGCGAGCTTCTGCCCCTCCGGCAGCCCCGCGGCCGTCGTGCTCCCGCGCACCGTCGAGCAGGTCCAGCACGTCATGCGCACCGCGACCGCGCTGCGCGTCCCGGTCGTCCCGCAGGGCGCGCGCACGGGTCTGTCCGGCGCCGCGAACGCCTCGGACGGCTGCATCGTGCTGTCCCTGGTCAGGATGGACCGGATCCTGGAGATCAACCCGGTGGACCGGATCGCCGTGGTGGAGCCGGGGGTCGTCAACGCCGTGCTGTCCCGGGCGGTGAACGACCACGGCCTGTACTACCCGCCGGACCCCTCCAGCTGGGAGACATGCACCATCGGCGGGAACATCGGCACCGCGTCCGGGGGCCTGTGCTGTGTGAAGTACGGGGTGACGGCGGAGTACGTCCTCGGCCTGGACGTCGTCCTCGCCGACGGGCGGCTGCTCTCCACCGGCCGGCGCACCGCCAAGGGCGTCGCCGGATACGACCTGACCCGGCTCTTCGTCGGTTCGGAAGGCAGCCTCGGCATCATCGTCGGGGCCACGCTCGCGCTGCGGCCGCGGCCTCCCGTACAGCTCGCGCTGGCCGCCGAGTTCCCCTCCGCGGTCGCCGCCTGCGAGGCCGTCTGCGCGATCATGGAGCGAGGCCATACGCCGTCGCTGCTCGAGCTCATGGACGGCACCACCGTCCGCGCGGTCAACAAGCTCGCGAACATGGGGCTTCCCGACACCACCGAGGCGCTGCTCCTGTGCGCCTTCGACACCCTGGACCCGGCCGCCGATCTGGCCGCCGTCGGGGAGCTGTGCGCGGCGGCCGGGGCCACCGAGGTCGTACCGGCCGAGGACGCCGCCGAGTCCGAACTCCTCCTCCAGGCCCGCCGGCTGTCCCTGACCGCCCTGGAGACGGTCAAGTCCGCGACGATGATCGACGACGTGTGCGTACCGCGGACCAAGCTGGCCGCGATGCTCGACGGCACCTCGGCCATCGCCGAGAAGTACGGCCTGACCATCGGCGTCTGCGCGCACGCGGGCGACGGCAACACCCACCCCGTCGTCTGCTTCGACCACGCCGACGAGGACGAGTCGCGGCGGGCGCGGGAGTCCTTCGACGAGATCATGGCGCTCGGTCTCGCCCTGGGCGGCACGATCACCGGCGAGCACGGCGTGGGCGTGCTGAAGAAGGAGTGGCTGGAGCGGGAGTTGGGACCGGTGGGGGTGGAGCTGCAGCGGGGCATCAAGCGGACCTTCGACCCGCTGGGGATCCTCAACCCCGGAAAGCTGTTCTGAACCCTTTCCGCATCCGTTCACACCTCACCGTCCTGGGACTCGTCCGACGGCCACGGGTCGCGCAGCCAGAGGTCGTCGGCCACGACGGTGGTGGCGAGCAGCTCGGCGAGCCCGTCGTCGATGCCGAGCTGCTCGGACTCGGTGCCCGGCGGAACGGCGCGCAGGGTCCGCTCCAGCCAGGCGGAGACCTGCGCGGAGGGCGCCTCGAGCAGCGCGTCGCCGTCGGGGGAGGAGAGGGCCATCAGCACCACGTTGCGGCCCTCGACCTTCGTCGGCCAGATACGGACGTCCCCGTGGCCGCACGGCCGGAAGACGCCCTCGACGAGCAGTTCGCGGGCGAAGGTCCAGTTGACGGGGTGGTCCGAACCGACGTGGAACGTGATGTGCACGGCGTACGGGTCGTCGGCGCGGTAGACGAGCTTGGCGGGAACGGGGATGCTGCGCTCGGGGGAGAGCACCAGCTTCAGCTCCAGCTCGCGCTCGACCACGGTGTTCTCGGTGTTCTGCATGGTGTGCCGTCCTCTCCGGTACGGGGCCCCGGGTGGGCCCGCACAGGAAGAGAGCGGGGTGGCGGCCATCCATTACGCGACTTCGCGGAAGTTTTTTTCGGGGAGTTTTCCCGGAGGATCGTCGGCCTGAGCGTGACGGTGCGTGGCGGGATCTGTGGGTATGTCGCTCGAAGGCGGGTTTCTCGTGGCCTCTTTCTTCCCGGGGCGTCGTTCTTCGTTACTGTCCTCCCTGAGACAAGCGTTGTGACGGAACGGAGTCGGGGCAGTGGCTACTCCTCCTGGAGGCGGCGGAGAGGTACCGCAGGCCGGGTACTACCCGGACCCGTCCATTCCCGGATACATCCGGTACTGGAACGGGGGCGCCTGGGTGCCCGGGACGAGTCGGCCCGCGCCCAAGGAGGGCGAGGCCCATCCGGCCGCCCCGGCCGGGGTGATGCCCGCGGGACCGGCGCCGGCCCCGAACCCCGCGCCCGTGGTCCCGGTCGTGGAGGAGACCGGCCCCGTTTTCCTGGACGAGGAGCCGGCCGCCGAGGAGCGCCCTCAGGCGCGTCCCGAGGCGCGTCCCGAGCCCGAGCCGGCCTCGGCGTGGCAGGCGGACGTCTCGCGGCAGACCGGTTTCGGCGGCGACCGGGACCAGAAGGTCTCCTGGGGCGCGCCGCCGGAGGCGGAGCCCGCGGCCCCCGGCGGCTCGCAGGTGCCGGCGCAGGACCCCCGTGTGGCCCGCCCGTCCCCTTCTCCTTCCCCATCTCCGTCCCCGGCGGCGGCCCGGCTCGGCGGGATGCCCGTGACCCCGGCCCCGGCCCCGGCCCCGGCCGCCGACCCGACGGGCGGCGCGCTGCCCGGCGTACGCCAGGCGAAGCCGCAGGCGGAGGGCACCATGACGATCCGCGCCCTCCCGCCGCAGGGCGGCGCGCCTGCCCCGCAAGGAGCCCAGACCCCGCAGGGCCCGCAGGCGCTCAGGGAGTCCCAAGCCGGCGGACAGACCCCGCAGACCCCGCAGCCCTCACAGGCACAGGCACAGCCCCAGGCACAGGCCGCACAGCCCCAGGCCCCCCAGGCGTCGTTCCCGCACGTGCCCGCCCAGGCCAAGCCCGCGCCCGTCACCACCGGACCGGGCGGCGGTGCACCCTCCTGGCCGCAGCAGGTCCACCAGCTCGCCCAGCCCGCCCCGGCCGCCGCGGCCGGCCCCGGTGCCGAGGCCGAGCGGCCGGTCCTCCCCTGGAAGCCGCCCGTCGAGGACCCGTTCCTCCAGGCCGCGCGCGCCCAGGCCGCCGCCCGCCCTGCGGGTCTCGGCAAGCGGCTCCTCGCCCGGATCGTCGACACCCTCGTCCTCGGCGCGCTCACCACCGGGGCGTCCATCCCCTTCGTCACCCAGGCGCTCGACCACATCGACGCCAAGATCGAGGCGGCCAAGCAGACCGGCGAGACCGTCCAGGTCTGGCTCCTGGACGGCACCACCTCCCTCCAGTTGGGGATCGTGCTCGCCGCCTTCTTCGTCCTCGGAGCGCTGTACGAGGCGTTGCCCACCGCCAAGTGGGGCCGCACGCTGGGAAAGAAGCTCTGCGGCCTCCAGGTGCAGGACATCGAGGGGCACGAGCCGCCGTCGTTCGGCGCGGCCCTGCGCCGCTGGCTCGTCTACAGCGTCCTCGGGCTCCTGGTCCTGGGCGTCCTCAACGTCCTGTGGTGTCTCTTCGACCGCCCCTGGCGTCAGTGCTGGCACGACAAGGCGGCCCGCACCTTCGTCGCCGGCTAGCGGGGCCCGTTCGGCGGTCCCCCGAACGGGCCGCGAATCGTTGCGGGGCCCTGCCCCGCGGGGTGCACTGCCCCCATGAGCAACGACCAGCCGACGTCCGGCCAGCCGCCCGAGGACGACCCGTTCCTCAAGAAGCCGCAGGAACCCTCGCCGCCGCCGCCGTCGGGGTCGGGGTCTCCCTACGGCGGCACCCCGCCGCCCGAGGGTCCGCCGCCCGAGGGCCCGCCGCCCGAAGGTCCGCCGCCCGAAGGTCCGCCGCCGGGGGGCCCGCCACCGGGAGGGCCACCGTCCGGTTCGCCGTACGACAACGTTCCGCCGCCGCCCCCGCCGTACGGCTCCCAGCCCTACGGCGGCGGAGGCGGCTACGGCGGTACGGATCCGCTCGCCGGGATGCCGCCGCTCGCCGACTCCGGCAAGCGCATCCTCGCGAGGATCGTCGACTGGCTGATCATCGCCGTGCCGCTCGCGATCATCGGCATCCCGTTCAACGTGTACGACCGCGCGACCGACAGCGACGACTTCGGTGACACCATCAGCGCGACGAGCACGGGCACCGGTCTCGTCTTCCAGCTCATCACCATCGTCGCGTACGTCGCCTACGACACCGTGATGACGGCGAAGAACGGCCAGACGCTCGGCAAGAAGATGATGAAGCTGCGGGTCGCGATGCTCAACGACGGCACCACGCCGCCGATGAACGCCTCGCTGATCCGCGCCGTCGTGCTCTGGCTGCCCACGCTGATCTGCTGCGCCTGCCTGTGGCCGCTGCTCCTGCTGATCCTGATCCTGGTCGACAAGCCCTACAAGCAGGGCCTGCACGACAAGGCCGGCAAGACGGTGGTGGTGTCCGTCCCGCACTGAGCCACGGGAGCGACGCGAGCTACGAGAGCTACGAGTTCGACCCGATCCGGGTATCGGCCCCCGCGCCCACGCGCGCGGCCGGTACCCGGATCTCGTCGTTCCGGGGTAGGGGCGGCACGGGTGCGGGCGCTGCGCGGTGCACGGGCATCGTCACCGTGACGAGCAGCCCGAGGAGCAGCCCGGCGGCGCTGATCACCATGATCCCCAGCGGGGTCGTGGTGCGGGACAGCAGCAGCAGGGCGACGGTCGAGAAGACGACGGTGGCCGAACCATAGGCGAGCTGTGCGGCGTTCGGACGCGGCATGACGGGTACCGTCCCTCGATGCATCGGCGGGTCGCACTCCCGAGCGACTCTACGACGGTGGATGCCCCGGCGAAACGGGTAGTAAGCGTGACCTAACCCACGGTGCGGATGCACAGGGGGCGCATCGATTCACCGACTCCGCCCATCAGCCCTCTTGGTGCGCCCGTGTCCGTCCGGATAGCGGAAATCGGCTCCTGCATAGTGCAGTTGGTCTGTTCAAGTCAAGATCTGTCTTTTCTCCTCCAACTCCGGTCGAATGTCGTCACTTGTGACGTGCGACCCCCGCCGAGCGGACACCCCACCTTCGGTCCGTGGGCGAGGGCGCCGGGGAGGAACACATCAAGTGACCAACAGACGACGGGCGATCAGAGCGTCCGCAGTCGTCGTGGCGCTCGCGGCGACCGCCGCCACCGCCTCGACCTTCACCACCGCCTGGGCCGACCATCACGACATCGTGGCCGCGGCCGACGTGCGCCAGGACCCGGCTCCGGGCGCCGAGGTGGACAAGACCGCGGTCGACCACGACCTCGACGGTCCCTTCAGTAAGCAGCAGGAGCAGCAGCGCAAGGCCGCGATGGAGGCGATGCTCTCCGGCGACGCCAAGGTCGAGCGCCGCGGGGGCTCCCAGGTCGTGAAGCTCGACAGCAAGAAGTACGTCGAGCTCGCCCGGGAGAAGACCGACAAGATCTTCACGATCCTGGTCGAGTTCGGCGACAAGGTGGACAACACCACCCTTGTCGACCGCGCCGACGACGAGACGGACGAGCCGAAGCCGAAGTTCGGCGGCACGCCCGGCCCGCTGCACAACCAGATAGCCGAGCCCGACCGTTCGAAGGACAACTCGACGGCCTGGCAGAAGGACTACAACCAGCAGCATTTCCAGGACCTGTACTTCGGCACCGGCAAGGACAAGAAGGGCCAGCCGAAGCAGTCCCTGAAGACGTACTACGAGAAGACCTCCTCGGGCCGGTACTCGGTCGAGGGTGGCGTCTCGGACTGGGTCAAGGTCGAGTACAACGAGGCCCGTTACGGCTCGAACTACTGCGGCAACAGCAACTGCGCCAACGTCTGGGACGCCGTCCGTGACGGTGTCACGGCGTGGGTCGCCGACCAGAAGGCCAAGGGGCGCACCGACGCCCAGATCAAGGCCGACATGGCGCAGTACGACCAGTGGGACCGCTACGACTTCGACGCCGACGGCAACTTCAACGAGGCCGACGGCTACATCGACCACTTCCAGATCGTCCACGCGGGCGAGGACGAGTCGGCGGGCGGCGGCGTCCAGGGCGGCGACGCCCTGTGGGCCCACCGCTGGTACGCGTACGGCACCAACGCGGGCAAGACCGGCCCCGAGAACAACAAGGCCGGCGGCACGCAGATCGGTGACACCGGCATCTGGGTCGGCGACTACACGATGCAGCCGGAGAACGGCGGCCTCGGCGTCTTCGCCCACGAGTACGGTCACGACCTCGGTCTGCCCGACCACTACGACACCTCGGGCAACGCGGGCGCCGAGAACTCGACCGGCTTCTGGTCGCTGATGTCCTCCGGCTCGTGGCTCGGCCGCGGCAAGGACTCCATCGGCGATCTGCCCGGCGACATGAACGCCTGGGACAAGCTCCAGCTCGGCTGGCTGAACTACGCCAAGGTCAGCAACGAGCAGCGCGCCACCAAGACCACCCACAAGCTGGGCGTGGCGGCGTACAACACGAAGAACCCGCAGGCGCTCGTCGTCGAGCTGCCGAAGAAGCAGGTCACCACCGAGGTCGTGAAGCCCGCCGAGGGCGCCACCCAGTGGTGGAGCGACATGGGTGACGACCTCAAGAACACCCTGACCCGCTCGGTGGACCTCACCGGCAAGTCGACCGCCTCCCTGGAGCTTCAGGGCTGGTACGACATCGAGCTGGACTACGACTACCTCTACACCGAGGTGTCGACGGACGGCGGCGCCAACTGGACGGCCCTGGACGGCACCGCCGACGGCAAGGCCCTCCCGCGCGACGCGAGCGGCGCCCCGGCGCTGACCGACGTCTCGGGCGCGCACAAGAAGCTCGTCTACGCGCTGGACGCCTACGCGGGCAAGAAGTTCGACCTCCGCTTCCGCTACCAGACGGACGGCGGCGCGGGCGGCAAGGGCTTCACGGCCGACGCCATCACGCTGACCGCCGACGGTGCCGCCCTCTTCTCGGACAACGCCGAGAACGGTGACAACGGCTGGGTCGCGAAGGGCTTCTCGCGGGTCGGCGCCTCCTTCACCAAGGAGTACGAGCAGTACTACCTCGCGGAGAACCGTCAGTACGTCTCGTACGACGCGACCCTCAAGGTCGGCCCGTACAACTTCGGCTTCACGGGCGACAAGGCGAGCTGGGTCGAGCACTACCCGTACCAGAACGGTCTGCTCATCTGGCTGTGGGACACCTCGCAGAAGGACAACAACACCTCGGTCCACCCGGGCCAGGGTCTCGTCCTTCCGATCGACGCGCACCCGAGCCCGCTGAAGTGGCGCGACGGTACGCTGCTGCGCAACCGCATCCAGGCGTACGACTCGCCGTTCGGTCTCACGCACACGGACGGCTTCCAGCTGCACAAGGCGGGCGAGGCGACGTGGGTCCCGCAGCAGGCCGGCAACCCGGTCTTCGACGACCGCAAGGGCACGTACTGGTTCGAGGAGACCAAGCGGGCCGGTGTCAAGGTAACTGACACCAACACCAAGATCGTGGTCGTCAAGGAGCCGAGGAACGGCCAGACGATCACCGTCCAGGTGGGTCCGTCGACGAAGTAATTCGCATCGTCGCAGGTCAAAGCATGATCGGCCGTCGCCCTCTAGCGGGCGGCGGCCGATCGTGTTTAGGTGCGTCTTGACCAGTTCTTATTGACAGCAAGCTCACAGGGGGAGTGGTTTCGGCATGCCCGGTGGAGGGTTCTGCAAGTTGCCCGGAGGCAGTGTGGTCGTCGCGATCGGGCTGCCGAGCCCGGCGGGGGACGGCGCCACGGTCCGCTTCCTGGTCCATGCCGCGAACCGCGCCCGCGCCCTGACCCGGCTGCGGAACCTGGGCCTGCGGGCGGTCTACCTCCGCGGCAACGCGGAACCCCCGACCCCCGACGAGATCACCGCGGTGCTCCACCACCCGGACGGCCTCCTGTGGCGCTCGACGCCCCACGAGCTGTGGCACTCCATACGCTCGCTACCGAAGGAGCCGGTCGTACCTGTTGCGCCCGTCGTGCCGGCTATCCCTGTTGTGGGCATACGTCCCGCCGGGAGTCCCCCCGCCGAAGGCAGGGGGAGGGACGGGTGGGCGCAGCCCACGACGAGCGGCGCCCTGGCCAGGCCCTAGGGGGTGTCCGGCGGATCTTGGCCGGGGCCGCGACGCCTGGCACGGCACCTCGCCGCATCCCCTAGGCCCTGGGGCCTGGGGAGACCCCATGCCGAAAAGCCCGAATAGCTCCGCTATTAGGCCATTCCGGCGCCTTGCGATGCGTCCCCTAGGCCCTGGGGGCCTGGGGAGACCCCATGCACCAGACGCCGCGTCCTGTCCGGCCCTGATCCACCGGACACCCCCTAGACCACGGGCTTGCCCGTCAGCTCCACCCCGGCCGCCTTCAGCTCTTCGAGGGCCTTCTCGGTCGTCGCCTTGGCGACACCCGCGGTGAGGTCCAGCAGGACATGGACCTTGAACCCCTCCCGCGCCGCGTCCAGCGCCGTCGCCCGTACGCAGTGGTCCGTCGCGATGCCGACCACGTCGACCTCGCTCACGTCCCGCTCCCGCAGCCACTCGGCGAGGGGCACCCCGTTCTCGTTGCGCCCCTCGAAGCCGCTGTACGCCGCCTCGTAGGAGCCCTTGTCGAAGACCGCGTCGATCGCCCCCGAGGCGACGGCCGGCGCGAAGTTCGGGTGGAAGCCGACGCCCTCCGTACCGGCGACGCAGTGCACCGGCCAGGAGGTGACGTAGTCCGGCTCCTCGCCCGCGGGCGCGAAGTGGGCGCCCGGGGCGATGTGGTGGTCACGGGTGGCCACCACGTGCTGGTACGCGGCGCCCGCCGCCTCGCCGACCAGGTCGGTGATGGCGGCGGCGACGTCCGCTCCCCCCGCCACGGCGAGGCTGCCGCCCTCGCAGAAGTCGTTCTGAACGTCCACGACGATCAATGCGCGGTGCATGGCGGGTGTCCTTAGCGGGTCGGAAGGGGAATGGCTTCGAGCCTAGAGACTTCCCCCTCCCTTCGGGAGGGGGCGTTCCGGGGCGTTACACGTACTCCGTGGGCAGGACCGGCTCGCCCCGCGACAGCTGGATCGCCGACATCGGCAGCCCGGCCCGCGCCGCGATGTGCCGCGACCTGGCCGCCTCCAGGGGCTCCCGGGCCACCACGTCGCCGCCCTTGACCAGCTCGACGAGCAGCTGCCGGCCGGCGAGCTCGGCCGGGACCGGGCCCGTGCCGACGACCTCCGCCTCCGCGACGCCGTCCGCGTCCGTCCGCCGTGCCGCCCACTTGCGGCCGCCGACCGAGGCCTTGCCGCCGAGCGACTTCTTGGCGACCGCCGTCAGCGGCGCCTTCGGGTCGGCCGACTGGGCGCGGGCGACCAGCTTGTAGACCATCGAGCAGGTCGGGTGCCCGCTGCCGGTGACCAGCTGCGTGCCCACCCCGTACGCGTCGACCGGCGCCGCCGCCAGCGAGGCGATGGCGTACTCGTCCAGGTCGGAGGTGACCACGATCTTGGTGTCCTTCGCGCCCAGCTCGTCGAGCTGCGCGCGCACCCGGTGCGCCACGAGCAGCAGGTCCCCGGAGTCGATCCGTACGGCCCCGAGCTCCGGTCCCGCCACCTCGACGGCGGTACGGACGGCCTCGGCCACGTCGTAGGTGTCGACGAGCAGCGTCGTACCGCGGCCGAGCGTCTCCACCTGGGCCCGGAACGCGTCCCGCTCGCTGTCGTGCAGCAGGGTGAAGGCGTGCGCGGAGGTGCCGACGGTCGGGATGGCGTAGCGGAAGCCGGCCGCGAGGTCCGAGGTGGAGTCGAAGCCGCCGACGTACGCGGCCCGCGCGCAGGCGACGGCGGCCAGCTCGTGGGTGCGCCGGGCGCCCATCTCGATCAGCCGCCGCCCGCCGGCCGCGGCCGACATCCGGGAGGCGGCCGCCGCGATGGCGGAGTCGTGGTTGAGGATCGACAGGATCACGGTCTCCAGGAGCACGCACTCGGCGAAGGAGCCCTCGACCCGCAGGATCGGGGAGCCGGGGAAGTACACCTCGCCCTCGGGGTAGCCCCAGATGTCCCCGGAGAAGCGGTAGGCGGCCAGCCACTCCAGCGTCGGCTCGTCGACGATGCCCTGCTCGCGCAGGAAGCCGAGCACGCCCGCCTCGAAGCGGAAGTTCTCGACCGCGTCGAGGACGCGGCCGATGCCGGCCACGACGCCGTAGCGCCGCCCCTCGGGCAGCCGCCGGGTGAACACCTCGAAGACGGAGCGCCGGTCGGCGGTGCCGCCCCTGAGGGCCGCCTGGAGCATGGTCAGCTCGTACTGGTCGGTGAAGAGCGCGGTCGACGGCACGCCCACCCGTCGCCCGCCGCCACCCTTGTTTCGAAGCGCTTCGCGCGCCCCTTCTTCCTGGAGCCCAAGGTCCGCAGCGTTCATGTCAGCGATGCTACACGAGAAATCGTCACTCTGACGATTTCTCGGCCAGGGGGGTGGCCCGTTTATGCGAGCCCCCTCCCTAGGTGGCAGCATGGGGTAAGTGAGCGTCGCGCCTATTGAGATCGAACGCACGGAATCGGCCGAGGAGATCCACGCGGTCGTCGAGCCGGACGTGCCGTGGGTGACTCTCGTCCACAACGATCCGGTCAATCTGATGAGCTATGTGACCTACGTCTTCCAGGCGTACTTCGGTTACTCCAAGGACAAGGCGCACAAGCTGATGCTCGACGTGCACCACAAGGGCCGCGCGGTGGTCTCCAGCGGCACGCGCGAGGAGATGGAACGGGACGTGCAGGCGATGCACGGCTACGGTCTGTGGGCGACCCTCACCCAGGACCGCGGCTGATGGCGGGCCGTTTCGAGCCGCTGCCCGGCGGCGGCGCGGCCGTCGCGCTCGACGAGGTCGAGATCTCCATCCTCCGTTCCCTGGCCGTACAGCTCCTGGAGCTGATCGGGCCGGGCGACGAGCCCGTGGAGGGCGAGGACCCGCTGGCCGCCCTCTTCGCCGAGGGCCCGAGCGAGCCTCCGGCCGATCCCGCCCTCAAGCGGCTCTTCCCCGACGCGTACGGCGACGAGGACGAGGAGCTGCGGGCCGCGGCGGCCGACTTCCGCCGCTACACCGAGAACGACCTGCGGGCCCGTAAGCGCGAGGACGCCCTCGCGGTGATCCGCAGCCTCGACGCGCTCTCCCCGACCGGCGAGGGCGGGGCGGTCCTCAAGCTCACCGCCGACGAGTCGCGCTCCTGGCTCGGCGCGCTCAACGACCTGCGGCTGACCATCGGGACCCGTCTGGAGGTCACCGACGAGGACGAGAGCGGGGAGCTGTACCGGCTGCCGGACTCCGATCCGCGCAAGCCGATGGTGATGGCGTACCTCTGGCTCGGCGCGCTCCAGGAATCACTGGTCGAGACGCTGATGCCCGGCGACTGAGACGCCGTTCGCTCAGCGGACGCTCAAATCCGGATAACGAAAACGTCACCAAAGGGTTCTGGCTGGTCCTCTTGAGTGGCCTTTGCCCCCTTTTTCTTGTGGCCTGCGCCACTACGGCCGCGGTCGGCCTCTGTTTCGTCCCTGTTAAATCGTGACCACCACCCGGGGACGCCATCCCTGTGCCCGGGGGCGCTTGGGCCGGCTGACCGCCGGTAGCACTCCATCCACATCCGGGGGGATCAGGACCTGATCCGCGGCCAGACAGACGTCGGCGCGGATCAGCATGGAGAAAGGGCGCACCATCCATGACCTCAGCGCAGGTCGACCAGCAGCACGACGGCAATCAGGCCGCGGACCCCGGGGCAGCCGGGGAAGCCGGCTCGGGGGAGGGTTACCACCGGGCACTCGGCGCCCGGCAGATCCAGATGATCGCGATCGGCGGCGCCATCGGCACCGGCCTCTTCCTCGGCGCCGGCAAGGGCATCTCCAAGGCGGGACCCAGCCTGATCCTCGCGTACGCGATCGCGGGCCTCGTCATCTTCTTCATCATGCGGGCGCTGGGCGAACTCCTCATGTACCGCCCCGTGTCCGGCTCCTTCTCGGAGTACGCGCGCGAGTTCATCGGCCCCTTCGCGGGCTTCGCGACCGGCTGGACGTACTGGCTCTTCTGGGTCGTCACCGGCATCACCGAGGTCACGGCCGCGGCCACCTACATGACGTACTGGTGGGACATACCGCAGTGGCTCTCCGCGCTGGTCTTCACGATCATCCTGTACGGGGCCAACCTGATCTCCGTGAAGCTCTTCGGTGAGCTGGAGTTCTGGTTCTCCATGGTCAAGGTCACCGCCATCGTCGGCATGATCCTGATCTGCGCCGGCATCCTCACGCTCGGCTTCTCCGACGCCGGCGACACCGCCTCCGTCACCCACCTGTGGAGCGACGGCGGCTTCTTCGCCGGGGAGCACGGCATCGGCAGCACCCTGATGAGCCTTCAGCTCGTCATGTTCGCCTTCCTCGCCGTCGAGCTGGTCGGCGTCACCGCCGGCGAGTCCAAGGACCCCGAGACCGTCCTGCCCAAGGCGATCAACACCGTGCCGTGGCGCATCGCCGTCTTCTACGTCGGCGCGCTGATCATGATCCTCTCGGTCGTCCCGTGGACCGAGTTCCAGCCGGGCGTCTCCCCGTTCGTCGCCGCCTTCGAGAAGATGGGCCTGGGCATCGGCGCCGCCATCGTCAACTTCGTCGTCCTGACGGCCGCGCTCTCGTCCTGCAACTCGGGCATGTACTCCACCGGCCGCATGCTGCGCGACCTCGCGCTCAACGGCCAGGGGCCGCGGCTCTTCACCCGGCTCACGAAGAACGGCACCCCGCTGGTCGGCACCACCTTCTCCGCCGCGCTGATGCTCGTCGGCGTCTGGATCAACTACCAGTGGCCCGGCGACGCCTTCGACTACGTCGTCTCCTTCGCGACCATATCGGGCATGTGGGCCTGGATCGTCATCCTGATCTGCCAGATCCGCTACCGCCTCAAGGCCGACCGCGGCGAGCTGCCCCAGTCGACGTTCAAGGCGCCGGGCGGCATCTGGGCCAGCCTCTTCGCCCTCGCCTTCATCGGCATGGTCGTCGTGATGATGGGCATCGACAAGGACGCCCGGGTCTCGCTGTACTGCGCTCCGCTGTGGGGCCTGCTCCTGGCCGTCGCGTACCTGGTCCTGAAGGCCCGCGACCCGCAGGGCGCGGCCTTCGCCAAGCGCTCGTAGAGCCTGCCTGTCCAGTATTCGGGCCGTCCCGTACCACTCCTCGGTACAGGACGGCTCGTGTGCTTATCCTGCTGGACATGCTGACCATCACCCGGGCCCTGTACGACCAGATCGTGGCGCACTCCCGCGAGGACCACCCCGACGAGGCCTGCGGCGTGGTCGCGGGTCCCGTCGGCAGCGGCCGCCCCGAGCGGTTCATCCCGATGCTGAACGCCGCGCGCTCGCCCACGTTCTACGAGTTCGACTCCGCCGACCTGCTGAAGCTCTACCGCGAGCTGGACGACCGGGACGAAGAGCCCGTGATCATCTACCACTCGCACACCGCGACCGAGGCCTACCCCTCCCGCACCGACATCTCCTACGCGAACGAGCCCGGCGCCCACTACGTCCTGGTCTCCACTGCCGACACCGACGGCGCGGGCCCCTTCCAGTTCCGCTCCTTCACCATCGTCGAGAGCGTCGTGACCGAGGAGGACGTGAAGATCGTCGAGGCCTACGAGTAGTGAGAGACTGACCGGACATCAGGGCGGCAGGACCCAGGAAGCCGGTGCGAATCCGGCACGGTCCCGCCACTGTGACCGCCTCCCCAGGGGGCGGAAGCCAGGAACTGACCTGCCGCCTCTCACCACCGACTGGGGACGTGGAAATCCCCGGAGGAGGCATGTCCGTCATGACCTGGCGCCGCCGTACCCCGCGTACCCTGCTGCCCGCCGCCGCCCTCGTCCCGCTGCTCGCCGCCTGCTCGGCGCCCTCGGACCAGGCCCCCTCGGCGAAGCCCGCACCGGGATTCCCGTACACCGTCGCCAACTGCGGGGTGACCACCACCTACCAGGCCCCGCCGAAGCGGGCCGTGACCATGAACCAGCACGTCACCGAGGTCATGCTCGCCCTCGGCCTGGAGAAGTCCCTCGTCGGCACCGCCTACCTGGACGACCGGATCCTGCCCGCGTACAAGAAGGCGTACGACGCGGTGCCGGTGCTCGCCAAGGAGTACCCCTCCAAGGAGGCGCTGCTCGCCGCGAACCCCGACTTCGTCTACGGCGGGTACGCCTCCGCCTTCGACGCCAAGGCCGGCCGCGGCCGCGACGACCTGAAGGCGGCGGGCATCAGCAGCCGCCTGAACATGGAGTACTGCCCCTCGGGCGCCTCCTCCCTCGCCGACCTCTACCGCGAGGTCGACGAGGTGGCCAGGACCTTCGGCGTCCCCGAGCGCGGCGCGGCGTGGACGGCCGGGGCGAGGAAGACCGTCGCGGCGACCGAGAAGAACCTGAGCGGGGTCGCCCCGGTGTCGGTCTTCGTCTACGACAGCGGCGACAAAACGGCGTTCACCGCCGGAGGCAAGGGCATCGGCAACGAGCTGATCACCCGCGCCGGCGGACGCAACGTCTTCGCCGACCTCGACAAGACCTTCGGCGACGCCACCTGGGAACAGGTCGTCGCCCGCAGGCCGGACGTCATCGTCATCTACGACTACGGCTCCACGACCGTCGAGCAGAAGAAGAAGCGCCTCCTGGAGGACCCGGCCCTCAAGGACGTCCCGGCGATCAGGAACCGGCGCTTCGCCGTCATGCCCCTCTCGGACGCCGTCCTCGGCGTCCGAGTCCCGGAAGCCGTCCAGAAGCTGGCCGCCCAGCTCCACCCGGCACGGTGACGGCCGCCACGCCGGGGACGGCACCGAAGACCACGAGCGGCCCCGTCCCGTACACCCTCGTCGTCGGCGGCCTCCTCGCCGCCCTCGCGCTCGCCGTCGTCGCCGGGGTCGCGCTCGGGTCCGTACGGATACCCGTGGGCGACGTCGCCGAGATCCTCACCGGCCGCGCCGCCCCCTCCCCGTACCGCACCATCGTCCTCGACGTCCGGCTGCCCCGCGTCCTGCTCGGCGCGGTCGTCGGCGCCGGGCTCGCCGTCGTCGGCACCGTCCTGCAGGCCCTGGTCCGCAACCGCCTCGCCGACCCCTTCCTTCTCGGGATCTCCTCCGGGGCCTCCACGGGCGCGGTCCTCGTGCTCGTCCTCGGCATCGGAGGCGGGCTCACGACCACCGTCGCGATGCCCACCGGCGCCTTCGCCGGCGCGCTGCTCGCCCTCGTCCTCGTGTACGGGCTCGCGCGGCGCGGCGGGACCATGACCGGCTCCCGGCTCGTCCTCGCCGGTGTCGCCGTCTCGTACATCCTGTCCGCCCTCACCACCCTGCTCCTCGTCCTCGCCGGACGCCCCGAGCACTTCCAGGAGGCGATGTTCTGGTCCCTCGGCGGCCTCGGCAGCGCCCGCTGGGACACCCTCGCCCTGCCGGCCGCCGTCCTCGTCCTCGGCGTCGCCGCCCTGCTCACCCTCGCCCGCCCCCTCGACCTGCTCCTCGCGGGCGAGGAGGGCGCGGCCGTCCTCGGCCTGGACACGGCCCGCTTCCGCGCCGCCGTCTTCGTCCTGGCCTCGCTCGTCACCGCCGTCATGGTCGCGGCCGCCGGAGCCGTCGGCTTCGTCGGCCTGATGGTCCCGCACGCCGCCCGCATGGCCGTCGGCGCCCCGCACCGCCGCCTCCTGCCGGTCGCCGCGCTCGGCGGAGCGCTCGCCCTGGTCCTCGCCGACCTCGCCGCCCGTACCGTGGCCGCGCCCCAGGACATCCCCGTCGGCGTCCTCACCGCCCTGACCGGCGGCCCGTTCTTCCTCTGGCTCATGCGCCGCCGCGCGGAAGGGAGCCCGGTATGACCGAGACCGGTATGACCGAGACCGGTATGACCGAGACCGGTATGACCGAGACCGGTACGACCGAGCTGCGCACCCACGCCCTCTCGTACGGGACACGGCTGCACGGCGTCGACCTGATCGCCCACCCCGGCGAGACCGTCGGACTCGTCGGCCCCAACGGCAGCGGCAAGACCACCCTCCTGCGCTGTGTCTACGGGACCCTCGCCCCCACCTCCGGCCGGGCCCTCCTCGACGGCGAGGACCTGCACGCCCTCGGGCCCAAGGCCCGGGCGCGGCGGATCGCCACCGTCCCGCAGGACAGCGGAGGCGACGTCGAGCTGACCGTCCGCGAGCTGGTCGCCCTCGGCCGCTCCCCGCACAAGCGCTTCTGGGAGGGCGACACCGGCGAGGACGTCGCGCGGGCCGAGAGCGCCCTGGCCCGCGTCGGCATCGCGGAGCTCGCCGACCGTCCGTACCCCAGCCTCTCCGGCGGTGAACGCCAGCGCGCCCTCGTCGCCCGCGCCCTCGTCCAGGACCCGGCCCTGCTCGTCCTGGACGAGCCCACCAACCACCTGGACATCCGCTACCAGCTCGAAATCCTGGGCCTCGTCCGCGACTTGGGCACCACCAACCTCCTCGCCCTGCACGACCTCAACCTCGCGGCCCTCTACTGCGACCGGCTCTACGTCCTGGCCGGGGGCCGGGTCGTGGCCGAGGGCCCGCCCGCCGAGGTCCTCACACCGGGGCTGCTGGCGACCGTGTACGGGGTGGAGGCCGAGGTCATCCCGCATCCGAGGACGGGCGCCCCGACCGTCCTGTACCTCCCGAAGACCGCCGAGTCCGCCAGTCGAGCATGAACTGTCCGTCATGTGAGATCACATTCCGGAACCCGGACCGGGAATCGATACGATGACCGCATGGTTCCCCACGACGTGAGCGAAAAGACGACGCCGGGCAGCGCGCTGCTCGTCGCGCGGCTGCACGTCGACCTGTGTCGCCTCGCCAGCGCGATGTGAGCGGGGGCGCACGAGCGCACCCAGGAGCACAACCCCGCGCGGGGGCACAGAGCCGCGCGCCTTTCACGCCACTCCCGACAGGAGCCCCACGTCATGGCCATCGAGGTCCGCATCCCGACCATCCTCCGCACCTACACCGACGGCGAGAAGGCTGTCTCGGGCAGCGGTGACACGCTCGCCGAGCTCTTCGCCGACCTGGAGACCCGCCACGCCGGGATCGAGGCCCGCATCGTCGACGACGGCAAGCTGCGCCGCTTCGTCAACGTCTACCTCAACGACGAGGACGTCCGCTTCCTCGACGGCATCGACACCAAGCTGGCCGACGGCGACAACGTCACGATCCTTCCGGCTGTCGCAGGAGGTTCTGCCGCGGCGGAGCCGCGTCCGACCGGGGTGGCGGCCGGGCGACGGGCGGGAATGGTCTGACATGCGGTACGACTCCCCGCTCGCGGCCGTCGGCAACACGCCCCTCGTGCGCCTGCCGCGGCTCTCCCCGTCGGACGACGTCCGTATCTGGGCCAAGCTGGAGGACCGCAACCCCACCGGCTCGGTCAAGGACCGCCCCGCGCTCCACATGATCGAGCAGGCGGAGAAGGACGGCCGGCTCACCCCCGGCTGCACCATCCTGGAGCCGACCAGCGGCAACACCGGCATCTCGCTGGCGATGGCGGCCCGGCTCAAGGGCTACCGCATCGTCTGCGTCATGCCGGAGAACACCAGCGAGGAGCGCCGCCAGCTGCTCGCGATGTGGGGCGCGGAGATCATCCCGTCCCCGGCGGCGGGCGGGTCGAACACCGCGGTACGGCTCGCCAAGGAGCTCGCGGCCGAGAACCCGTCCTGGGTGATGCTCTACCAGTACGGAAACCCGGACAACGCGGGCGCCCACTACGCCACCACCGGCCCCGAGATCCTCGCCGACCTGCCCTCGATCACCCACTTCGTCGCGGGCCTGGGCACGACCGGCACCCTGATGGGCGTCGGCCGCTATCTGCGCGAGAACAAGCCGGACGTCCGGATCGTCGCCGCCGAGCCGCGGTACGACGACCTGGTCTACGGGCTGCGGAACCTGGACGAGGGCTTCGTGCCCGAGCTGTACGACGCCTCCGTCCTCACCACCCGCTTCTCGGTCGGCTCGGCCGACGCGGTCACCCGCACCCGGGAACTCCTCCAGCAGGAGGGCATCTTCGCCGGCGTCTCGACGGGCGCGGCGCTGCACGCGGCGATCGGCGTCGGCAACAAGGCGGTGAAGGCGGGCGAGAGCGCGGACATCGTCTTCGTCGTCGCGGACGGCGGCTGGAAGTACCTGTCGACGGGCGTCTACACGGCGGCGACGACGGAAGAGGCGATCGAGACCCTGCAGGGCCAGCTCTGGGCGTAGGCCCGGCAGCTCTCACGGCGCCACCCGTACGGCCCCGGCGCTCCTAGGGCGCCAGATGGCGGACCTGGTCCCAGACGACCGGGTCCGCCGTTCCCACTCTGCGGCGGAACTCCCACACCGGGACCTCCCGCAACTCGTCCGTCTCCAGAAAACTCGGCCGCCCCCGCGCGTCCCCGACCGCGCCCGGCGGCAACGCGATCACACCGGGCCGCTCGTCGTGGTACTTGCTGGTGATCTTGGCGACCAGCGCGTTGTCGCCCCGCAGCGTCAGGACCAGGCACGGCCGGTCCTTGGAGCCGGGCCCGTCCTCATACGGCACATCGGCCCACCAGATCTCGCCCGGCCGGGGGACCCGTCCGGGCGCCTTCCCCGGAGCGCGCGGCCGCACGGGGGGTCGCGCGGGCGGCCGTGTCCGCCCCCCGGGCCTCCGGGCCGAGCGCTTCCAGCCGTCCGCCAGCGCCACGACCAGCGCGATCACCACGACCGCGAGGAGAGCCGGCCACCAGGACGTGTCCATACCCCCAGACGTTACCGGCGACCGCCACCCCGCGCTCACCCGCCCCAGGTCCATCCGAACCGGTGACAGAGCCCGTGAGTTCGCCCACAACGGGCCGCCACGGAGGAGCGACGGGCCGTGCAGCCCCTTACGCTCGACGCATCGCAAGACCTCCCCCGCCGCTCTCCGCCCTCGGAGGTTCACGCTCCATGAAGCTCACCGTCGTCGGCTGCTCCGGGTCGTTCCCGTCCGCGGATTCGGCCTGCTCGAGCTACCTCGTAGAGGCCGACGGCTTCCGGCTGCTCCTCGACATGGGCAACGGCGCCCTGGGCGAGCTGCAGCGCCACATCGGTCTGTACGACCTCGACGCCATCTTCCTCAGCCACCTCCACGCCGATCACTGCATCGACATGTGCGGGTACTTCGTCGCGCGCTACTACCGCCACGACGGCGGCCGCTGCGACGCGATCCCGGTCTTCGCCCCCGAGGGCGCCGAGCAGCGCCTGACGACGGCGTACGCGGACACCCCCTCGGACAAGTCGATGAGCGAGGTCTTCGACTTCCGGACGCTGAAGTCCGGCTCCTTCGAGATCGGCCCGTTCTCCGTCCGTACGGAGAAGGTGAGCCACCCCGTGGAGGCGTACGGCATCAGGATCGAGCACGGCGGCCGTTCGCTCACGTACTCCGGAGACACGGGAGTCTGCGACGCCCTGCACGAACTGGCGGACGGCACGGACCTGTTCCTGTGCGAGGCGTCCTTCACCCACGGCAAGGAGGACATCCCGGCCCTCCACCTCAACGGCCGCGAGGCGGGCGCGGAGGCGGCCCGCTCGTCGGTGGGCCGGCTGGTGCTCACGCACATCCCGCCGTGGACGGACGGCGAGCAGAACCTGGCGGACGCGCGGGTGGCCTACGACGGGCCGGCGGAGCTGGCGCGCCCGGGCGCGGTCTACGAGATCTGAGTACGGGATCCGAGACGGGATCCGAGACGGGATCCGAGTACGGCAACGCCGAAGCCCCTGCCCCCTCAGCGCGAGGGGGCAGGGGCTTCGGCGTGTGTGGACGGGCCTACTTCGCCTCGGCCTTCAGCAGCTCGGCGAGCTCCTCGTCGGACTCGCGGCCCGGCGTCGGAAGGTTGAACTTGGTGATCGCGAAGCGGAAGACGACGTAGTAGACCGCCGCGAAGCAGAGGCCGACCAGCGCCAGACCCCACGGGTTCGAGGCGATACCGAGGTTCAGGAGGAAGTCGACCGCACCGGCGGAGAAGCCGAAGCCGTCCCGCATGCCGAGGGCCCAGGTCAGCGCCATCGAGACACCGGTCAGGACCGCGTGGATCGCGTACAGCACCGGGGCGATGAACATGAAGGTGAACTCGATCGGCTCGGTCACACCGGTGACGAAGGAGGTGAGCGCGAGGGAGAACATCATGCCGCCGACGACCTTGCGGCGCTCGGGACGGGCGCAGTGGACGATCGCCAGGCAGGCGGCCGGAAGGGCGAACATCATGATCGGGAAGAAGCCGGTCATGAACTGTCCGGCGGTCGGGTCGCCGGCGAGGAAGCGGGCTATGTCGCCGCTCTTGCCGTCGAACTCGCCGGCCTGGAACCACGGGAACGAGTTCAGCAGGTGGTGCATGCCGATCGGGATCAGCGCACGGTTGGCGACACCGAAGATGCCCGCGCCGACGGCGCCGGAGCCGACGAGCCACTCACTGAGGTTGTGCAGACCGGCGCCGAGGACGGGCCAGATCAGACCGAAGACGATGCCGGTGATCAGACCGGCGAAGGCGGAGAGGATCGGGACCAGACGGCGCCCGCCGAAGAAGCCGGCCCAGTCGGGCAGCTTGGTCCGGTAGAACTTCTGGTACAGCAGGGCGACGATGATGCCCATCACGACACCGCCGAGGACACCGGCGTTGACCGGGGCGTCGTTCATGACGATCTTGCCGTCGACGACGGACGCGACCTGCGGAAGGTTCTTGTCGGTGAAGGTCGCCAGGACCTTCTGGAAGACCAGGTAGCCGGTGACGGCGGCGAGCGCGGTCGAGCCGTCCGACTTCTTCGCGAAGCCGATCGCGATACCGACGCAGAACAGCAGCGCCATGTTGTCGAGGATGGCGCCACCACCGGCGGCCATGTAGCCGGCGAGCTTGTTGATGAAGTCCGGGAAGGACTCCTTGCCGAGCATGTCCGCCTGGCCGAACCGCACCAGGAGCGCGGCGGCGGGCAGCACCGCGACGGGCAGCATGAGGCTGCGGCCGATGCGCTGCATGACAGCCATCGCGCCGGAGCCCTTCTTCTTGTCGGCCGCGGGGGCGGCGCTAGCCGTAGACACAACTTCCTCCAGTGGGCAAGGCGCCGCCAGGGGACAGGTGGTACGGGGGGACGGCGGCGTCTCGTGGAACGCGGTGGTCTGGACCGCGTGGTCTACACCAATGAGTGGTGTAGACCTGTTTTAGCACGTGAGACTTAGATAAGGAACCTGCGAATTCTGTGTGCCCGAGCCATAGCTGCGTGTGAACGACGAAGGGCCCCCGGACCATGAGGTCCAGGGGCCCTTCGCGCCTCCGCGAAACGGGACGTACGTCCCGAGCCGGGCGCTACGCCGGGGTCACGCCTTGGTGGCGTCCCGCTCCATCTCCTCCGCCACCTCCTCGGGCTCGCGGCCCGGCGTCGGGAGGTCGAACTTCGTGATCGCGAACCGGAAGATCACGTAATAGACGGCGGCGAAGGCGAGACCGATCGGAATGATCAGCCACGGCTTCGTCGCGAGGTTCCAGTTGATGACGTAGTCGATCAGGCCGGCCGAGAAGCTGAAGCCGTCCTTCACCCCCAGCGCCCAGGTCACGGCCATCGACACACCCGTGAGCACCGCGTGGATCGCGTAGAGCACCGGGGCGATGAAGAGGAACGAGTACTCGATCGGCTCGGTGATGCCCGTGACGAACGAGGTCAGGGCGACCGAGAGCATCATGCCGCCCACCTCCTTGCGCCGGTGCGGCTTGGCGCAGTGGGTGATCGCCAGGGCCGCCGCCGGGAGCGCGAACATCATGATCGGGAAGAAGCCCGTCAGGAACTGGCCGGCCTCGGGGTCGCCGCCGAGGAACATGGGGATGTCGCCATGGACCACCTGGCCGTCCGGCTTCTCGAAGGTGCCGAACTGGAACCAGATCGGCACGTTCAGGAACTGGTGCAGGCCGATGACCAGCAGCGCGCGGTTGGCGACGCCGAAGATGCCCGAACCCCAGGCGCCCAGGCCCACCAGCCAGTCGCTGAAGTTCTCGAGCCCGTCGCCGATCGGCGGCCAGACCCACAGGCACAGGGCCGCGAAGGCGATCGCGACGAAGGTCATGATGATCGGCACGAGCCGGCGGCCGTTGAAGAAGCCCAGCCAGTCCACCAGCTTCACCCGGTGGTAGCGCTGCCAGAACCAGGCCGCGAGGAGACCGATGACGATGCCGCCGAAGACGCCCGGGTTCTGGTACGTGTAGCCGGTGAAGGCCTGCTCGGGGGAGAGGCAGCCGCCGTTGATGTCCGCCGTGCCCCGCGGGCACTCCTCGGGGAACTGGCGCAGCACGTTGTAGTAGACGAGGAAGCCCACCGTGGCCGCGAGTGCGGTCGAGCCGTCCGCCTTCTTCGCCATGCCGATCGCGACGCCGATGCAGAACAGCAGAGGAAGTCCGAGGTTGCCGTCGAGCAGGGCGCCGCCCGCGCCCTTCATCACCTTGGCGACGTCGTCCCAGCCGAGCCCCTCCGCCCCGAAGACGTCGTCCTGTCCCAGCCGGTTGAGGATGCCCGCCGCCGGCAGGACCGCGATGGGCAGCTGAAGGCTGCGGCCCATCTTCTGCAGCCCCTGGAAGAAGCCGCCCCACAGCGACTTCTTCGGCGCGGCCGCGGCGCTGTCGGTACTCATCGGCTTCCTCCCTGGCCCGACACGTTGCAAACTGGTGTAGACCAGTTGCGATAGGCTCCCCGGAGCCCGCTGAGGGCAGGCCGTCGGTGATCGTCATCCTTCGGCAGAACGAGTGCACTCGCTCGCGAAGTTGGGCCAACCGTGGGTTAACGTGACAAAGCGAACCTTCGGTGCGCCGAGACTCACGTTCTTTGAACGGAACGGACAGGGAGAAACACATGGCCAGCAAGGCTGAGAAGATCGTCGCCGGGCTCGGCGGCATCGACAACATCGAAGAGGTCGAGGGCTGCATCACCCGCCTCCGCACCGAAGTCGTCGACCCCGCCAAGGTCGACGAGGCCGCCCTCAAGGCCGCCGGCGCCCACGGCGTCGTGAAGATGGGCACCGCGATCCAGGTCGTCATCGGCACCGACGCCGACCCCATCGCCGCCGACATCGAAGACATGATGTGAGCAGCTGACGCGCCCCCGACGGGGGCCCGTTCCGGCAGGGGAACGGGCTCCCGTCGCGTACGGCTACGCTCGTGGCATGTCTCGTATCGACGGCCGTACCCCCGAACAGCTCCGCCCCGTCACCATCGAACGCGGGTGGAGCAAGCACGCCGAGGGCTCCGTCCTCATCTCCTTCGGCGACACCAAGGTCTTCTGCACCGCCTCCGTCACCGAAGGCGTTCCGCGCTGGCGCAAGGGCAGCGGTGAGGGCTGGGTCACCGGCGAGTACTCGATGCTCCCGCGGGCCACCAACACCCGCGGCGACCGCGAATCCGTCCGCGGCAAGATCGGCGGCCGCACCCACGAGATCTCCCGCCTCATCGGCCGCTCCCTGCGCGCGGTCATCGACTACAAGGCCCTCGGCGAGAACACCATCGTCCTCGACTGCGACGTCCTCCAGGCCGACGGCGGCACCCGCACCGCCGCCATCACCGGCGCGTACGTCGCCCTCGCCGACGCCGTCTCCTGGGCCCAGGGCAAGAAGCTCGTCAAGGCCGGCCGCAAGCCCCTCACCGGCACCGTCGCCGCCGTCTCCGTCGGCATCGTCGACGGCACCCCGCTGCTCGACCTCTGCTACGAGGAAGACGTCCGCGCCGAGACCGACATGAACGTCGTCTGCACCGGCGACGGCCGCTTCGTCGAGGTCCAGGGCACCGCCGAGGCCGAGCCCTTCGACCGCAAGGAGCTCAACGCGCTCCTCGACCTCGCCTCCGGCGGCTGCGCCGAACTCGCCGAGATCCAGCGCAAGGCGCTCGAAGGAACTCTCTGAGACGCCACCGCGTCTTCGTGAACACGGGCGTACGGACCGAACCGTACGCCCGTACTGCCATCCGTACCTCTGGGGAGGACCAGTCTTGAAGCGTCGCCGTATCGCACTCGCCGTGGCTTCGGCAGCCATGCTCACCACCACGCTCGTCGGCTGCGCGGCACTCGACAAGGCGATGGACTGCGTCCAGACCGCCGACGCGATAGCCACCAGCGTCGACAAGCTCCAGCAGGCCGTCTCCAACGCCTCCAACGACCCGACGCAGCTCAACGAGGCCCTGAACGAGATCTCCACGGAGCTCGGCAACCTCAAGGACACGACCGACAACGCCGACCTGTCCAAGGCCGTCGACGACCTCACCAAGGGCGTCGAATCCGTCAAGACGGCCGTCAACAACGGCGACACCACCCCGGACATCAAGCCCATCACGGACGCGGCCACCGAGATCGGCAAGGTCTGCACCCCGTAGCCCCGTAGATACTGGGGACATGACCCGCCTGATCCTCGCCACCCGCAACGCGGGCAAGATCACCGAACTCCACGCGATCCTCGCCGACGCAGGTCTCACCCACGACCTCGTCGGCGCGGACGCGTACCCCGAGATCCCCGACACCAAGGAAACCGGCGTCACCTTCGCCGAGAACGCCCTCCTCAAGGCACACGCCCTGGCCCAGGCCACCGGCCTGCCGGCCATCGCCGACGACTCCGGCCTCTGCGTCGACGTCCTGAACGGCGCCCCCGGCATCTTCTCGGCCCGCTGGTCCGGCGCCCACGGCGACGACCGCGCCAACCTGGACCTGCTCCTCGCCCAACTCGCCGACATCGACGACGACCACAGGGGCGCCCACTTCGCCTGCGCGGCGGCCCTCGCCCTCCCCGACGGCACGGAACGCGTCGTCGAAGGCCGCATGCCGGGCACCCTGCGCCACGCCCCGATCGGCACGAACGGCTTCGGCTACGACCCGATCCTCCAGCCGCAGGGCTACGAGGTGACGTGCGCCCAGCTGTCGCCGGAGGAGAAGAACGCGATCAGCCACCGGGGGAAGGCGTTCAGGGCGCTCGTCCCGGTGATCCGCGAGCTGCTGGGCTGACGACCCGTACCGTACGGCGAAGGGCCGCCCCATCGGGACGGCCCTTCGCCGAAAAGTGCGGCCGGGGGGACTCGAACCCCCACGGGTGTTACCCCACTGGGACCTAAACCCAGCGTGACTGCCAGTTCCACCACGGCCGCGCGTCGCCCGGCCATGCTACTGGCCGGACGCCCGGCTCAGATGCCCAGATCCTTGATGATCTTGGCGACATGGCCGGTCGCCTTCACGTTGTACAGCGCGCGCTCGACCTTGCCCTCCTCGTCGACGATCACGGTCGAGCGGATCACGCCCGTCACCGTCTTGCCGTACAGCTTCTTCTCCCCGAAGGCGCCGTACGCCTCCAGGACCTCCTTCGACGGGTCGCCGACCAGCGTGACCTTCAAGGCCTCCTTGTCGCGGAACTTCGCCAGCTTCTCCGGCTTGTCCGGCGACACGCCGATGACCTCGTAGCCGGCGCCGGCCAGCAGGTCCAGGTTGTCCGTGAAATCGCAGGCCTGCTTGGTGCAGCCCGGGGTGAGCGCCGCCGGGTAGAAGTAGACGATGACCTTGCGCCCCTTGTGGTCCGCGAGCGAGATCTCGTTGCCGTCCGCGTCGGGAAGGGTGAAGGCGGGGGCGGTGTCGCCGGGCTGAAGTCGCTCGCTCATGGCTCTCCTCGTGGTATCTGGGCGTACGCGACCGAGCCTAATGGGGGCCTGAGACAGACCACGGGTGCCAAAGCTGAGAGACTGTCCGTCAACGACCGATTACGACTACGGAGGCAGCGCGGTGTCGAACGCCAGGACCCCTGCGCAGATCGAGGCGGACATCGTCCGCCGGCGCGAGCAGCTCGCCGTCACTCTCGACGAGATCGGCATTCGGGTGCACCCGAAGACCATCATCGGTGACGCGAAGGCGAGGGTGGCGTCCACGGTCGACCACACCGTCGGGCGGGCGTTCGTCGCCGTCAACCGGACCGTGTCCGACGTGAAGGCCCGCTTCACCCACGAGGACGGTTCGCCGCGCCTGGAGCGAGTGGTTCCGGTGGCGCTCGCCGCCGCGGCCCTCGTGGGGCTGCTCGCGGCCTCCGCGCGCAAGCACAAGGGATGACCCCTCCCGAGTACGGTCGACACGCCCGGGCAGGTAGGTTCGAACCGTGAGCGAGAACACGCACGACAAGCTGCCCATCCGGATGCTCCACGACCGTGTCCTGGTCCGGAGCGACTCCCCCGAGGGGGAGAGGCGTTCGGGCGGCGGCATCCTGATCCCGGCGACCGCCGCCGTCGGCCGCCGACTGGCCTGGGCCGAGGTCGTCGCGGTCGGCCAGAACGTCCGTACGGTCGAGACCGGCGACCGTGTCCTGTACGACCCCGAGGACCGCGCCGAGGTCGAGGTGCGGGGCGTGGCGTACGTCCTGATGCGAGAGCGCGACCTGCACGCGGTGGCCGCGGACCGGTTCGAGGGTTCGAAGGACACCACGGGTCTGTACCTGTAGAGCGGTACCTGTAGAGCGCTACCTATAGAGCGGCGAAGGCCTGGTGACCGGTGTCACCAGGCCTTTTGTCTGCCTTTTGCTAGCCTGGAGTCACCCGACGAGACGCGCCGTACCGGGCCCCACGCACGACACGCAAAGACGACGCACCCCTGTTGATCCGTCTCGCGGAGGTGCTTGTCGTCATGGCCTGGGTTCTTCTCGTCGTCGCCGGTCTGCTCGAGGTCGGCTGGTCGATCGGTATGAAGTACACCGACGGCTTCACCCGCCTCTGGCCCAGTGTCTTCACGGCCGCCGGGATCGTCGCCTCGATGCTGCTCCTTTCGCACGCCGCCAGGACGCTGCCCATCGGCACGGCGTACGGCGTCTGGGTCGGCATCGGTGCTGCCGGTGCGGCGGTGCTCGGCATGGTGGTGCTCGGTGAGCCGGCGACCGCCGCGCGGATCTTCTTCGTCTGTCTGCTCCTGGTCGCGGTGGTGGGTCTGAAGGCGACCTCGGGGCATTAGAGGAACGGTGGCGTCGGCGTCGGCGTGGGCGTCGGCGTTGACGTTGCCGGCGGGATCGGCATCGGCATCGGCGTCGGCGTCGTGCTGGTGCCGGTACTCCCACTCGTACTCGCACTCGCGCTGGTTTCCGGTGCCTGGGGCAGCGGCAGGGGCAGGGGCAGCGGTCCCGGCCGTGGGTGGCGCTGCGGTGTACGAGGCCGTTCGTCCGACCACTCCGACCAGTCCGACCAGTCCGGTAGGTACGGCTCGTGCGGGTCCATCGGGTCCATCGACTCCTCCGTCCCTGGTGCCGGCTGGAGTTCGAACTCGCGCGCCTCCGTCCCCGCCAGCGCCTCCCGCGTGAACTGGGCCCAGATCTCCGCCGGCGCCCCGCCCCCGTTGATCCGGGGCAGCCCCAGCGCCCCGTACAGCGGCTTCTGTTCGCCGGTCTCCGGGTCCTGGCCCATCATCGTGACCACCGTCGCCAGGTCCGGGGTGTACCCCGCGAACCAGGCGGCCTTGTCGTCCTCCGCCGTGCCCGTCTTCCCCGCCGCCGGCCGGCCCGCGGACAGCGCCGCCGTTCCCGTACCGCTCTCGACGACACCGCGCAGGACCGCCGTCGTCGTGTCGGCGGCCTCCCGGCCCACCGCCTGCCGGCTCGCGGAGGCCGGCAGCTCCAGTTCCTGGCCGTTCCTGGTGACCTTGGTGACGAGGGTGTACGTGCCGTGCCTGCCGTGGTTGGCGAGGGTGGCGTACGCCTCCGCCATGTCGAGGACGCTCGCGGTGGCGGGGCCCAGCGCGATGGAGGGGGAGGCGCTGAGGTCGGGGGTGTTCGGGGGCAGGCCGAGGGCGACGGCGGTCTCCCTGACCTTCGCGGGCCCGACGTCCACCGCCAGCTGTGCGTACACGGAGTTGACCGAGCTGTCGGTGGCGGTGCGGAGGGTGATGTAGCCGTAGGAGGCGTCGTCCTCGTTGGCGGGGGCGTAGGAGTCGCCGTTCCAGCCCTCCACGGGGCGCTTGTCGGTGCCGTCGTAGTAGGTGTTCGGGGTGATCTGCTCGCCCTCCTGGGTGAACGCGCCGTTCTCGACGGCCGCGGTGAGGACGAAGGGCTTGAAGGTGGAGCCGACCTGGTAGTCGCGGCGGGTGGCGTTGTTGACGTACTGCTTGGTGTAGTCGATGCCGCCGTACATCGCGACGACGTGGCCGGTCGCCGGGTGGATCGCCGCGCCGCCGACCCGTACGAAGCGGTCGGTGGGGTTCCGCGCCGGGTCGAGCCGGGACATCACCTGGTCGTCGACGGCGGCGACGAAGGCGTCCTGTTTCCGCCTCTCCAAGGTGGTGGTGATGCGGTGGCCGCCGCCGGCGAGGGTGTTCTCGTCGATGACGCCGTGGCTCGTCAGGTACTCCTCGACGGCCAGGACGATGTAGCCGCGCTGTCCGGAGAGCCCGGTCGCGGGGCGGGCGGTCTGGGGGGCCGGGAAGGCGGCGATGGCCCGGTCGGCGGGGGAGAGCCACTGCTCCTTGACCATGCCGTCCATGACGTAGTTCCAGCGGGCGAGCGCCTTGGCCCGGTTCTCGGGGTGGGTGGCGACGTCGTAGGCGCTCGGGGCCTTGAGCAGGGAGGCGAGGTAGGCGCCCTCGGCGGTGTCGAGCTGTCCGGCGTCCTTGCCGTAGTAGGCGCGGGCGGCGGCCTGGATGCCGTAGGCGTTGCGGCCGAAGTAACTGGTGTTCAGATAGCCCTCGAAGATCTCGTCCTTGGTCTTCTCGCGGTTGAGCTTGATGGCGATGAAGAACTCCTTCACCTTGCGGGTGACGGTCTGTTCCTGGCCGAGGTAGTAGTTCTTGACGTACTGCTGGGTGATGGTGGAGCCGGACTGGCGGCCCTTGCCGGTGAGGGTGTTCCAGGCGGCGCGGACCATGGCCTTGGGGTCGACGACGGCCCGTTCGGAGTAGAACTCGCGGTCCTCCGCGGCCAGTACGGCGTGCCGGACGTGCGCGGGTACGTGGGTGAGCCGTACGTTCTCGCGGTTGATCTCGCCGTCGCGGGCGATCTGGGTGCCGTCCTGGTAGAGGTACACGTTGGACTGCGCGGTCGCGGCGGCGTTGGCGGGCGGGATGTCGACGAGCAGATAGCCGGCGACGAAGCCGCCGGTCAGCAGCAGGGCGGCGAAGAGGAACGTGCCGAGGAGCGCCCGCAGGATCCGCCACCGCAGACGCCGCTTCGGAGCCTTCGAGGACTTCGGAGGCTTGGAGGGTCTGGCGGGGACGGTGGGGTCCCTGGGCGCCCAGCCGGGCCGGTGTGGCTGGTCGTCGCTCATGTGCGGAGCTCCCGTACCGGATGAAGGGGGATGGCTCCCCCATACTGCACGCACCGGGACAGAACCTGAGGAATGCGACTCGAAATCCACTCGCGGTGGCGGCATCGGGCCCACTAGGGTCGTGCGCTTTGGTGCCGACAGGCGGGACAGGAGGGAGGGCGCATGCTGCGGCTGTACGGGACGGTTGCCGCGGGTGGGTTCCGGCGCCATGCCACGTACCGCATGGCCACGGCGGCGGGGGTGTTCACCAACACCGTGTTCGGCTTCATTCTGTCGTACACGTATATCGCCCTGTGGGACGAACGGCCGCAGCTCGGCGGGTACGACATGGCCGACGCGCTCGCCTATGTGTGGATCGGCCAGGGACTGATCACCGTCTGCGGGCTGATGGGCGGCGGGTTCGAGGACGAACTGATCGAACGGATCAGGACCGGCGACATCGCCGTCGACCTCTACCGTCCCGCCGACCTCCAGACCTGGTGGTTCTCGGCCAACGCGGGCCGGAGCGCCTACCAGTTGCTCGGACGCGGCGTGGTCCCCATGGCGGTCGGCGCGCTCGCCTTCGACATCGCGCTGCCCTCACGTCCGCTGACGTGGGTGGCGTTCCTCGTGGCGATCGCCCTCGGGTCGGCCGTCAGCTTCGCGATCTGGTACCTGGTCGCGATGAGCGCGTTCTGGCTGATGGACGGTCAGGGGGTGGTGCAGGTGGCGTGGCTGGGCGGGCTGTTCTTCTCCGGGATGCTGCTGCCGCTGAACGTCTTCCCCGGCGCGCTGGGCGAGGTGGCGCGGGTGCTGCCGTGGGCGTCGATGCTGCAGATCCCGGCGGATGTCTACCTGGAGAAGTACGAGGGGTGGGGGCTGCTCGGGGCGTACGCCTTCCAGCTCGGCTGGGCGGCGGTGCTGCTCGCGGCGGGGCGGCTGGCGCAGTCGCTCGCGACGCGGAAGGTGGTGGTGCAGGGTGGGTGAGCGGCTGCGATCCGGCCGGTCCTCGGCGGGCGTCGACGTACTCGCGGACTCCTGGCGTACGTACCGGATGGTCGCGGGCATGTGGATCCGTTCGACGATGACGTACCGCGCCTCCTTCGCGCTGACGCTCTTCTCCTCCTTCGCCGTCACCTTCTTCGACTTCGTCGTGATCCTGCTGATGTTCGGTCAGGTCGAGGGTCTGGGCGGCTTCTCCTTCGCCGAGGTCGCGTTCCTGTACGGAACGGCCGGCACGGCCTTCGGTCTCGCCGACCTGACGATGGGCTCGCTGCAGCGGATGGGCAAGCGGGTGCGCGACGGCTCGCTGGACATGTTCCTGATGCGTCCGGCGCCGGTCCTCGCGCAGGTGGCGGCGGACAAGTTCGCGCTGCGGCGCCTCGGCCGGGTGGCGCAGGGGCTGTTCGTGCTGGTCTGGGCGCTGCTGATCCTGGACGTGGAGTGGACGGCGGTGAAGGTGCTGCTGCTGCCGGTGACGGTGGTGTGCGGCGCGCTGATCTTCGCGGCGGTGATGGTCGCGGGCGCGTCCGCCCTGTTCTGGGCGCAGGACGCGGCGGAGGTGACCAGCTCCTTCACGTACGGCGGCAACACGCTGCTGCAGTACCCGCCGACGATCTTCGCGCAGGAGCTGGTGCGGGGTGTCGTCTATGTCGTACCGCTGGCGTTCGTGAACTGGCTGCCGGCGCTGTACATCCTCGGGCGCGAGGCGCCCGCGGGCGTGCCGGGCTGGGCGGCGTTCGTGTCGCCGCTGGTCGCGGCGGTGTGCTGCGGGCTCGCCGGACTGGCGTGGCGCGCGGGAATTCGTGCGTACCGATCCACAGGGAGCTGAGGCATGGCCTTCATTGAGCTGGAGGACGTCGAGAAGGTCTTCACGGTGCGTCGCAAGACGGGACTGGTGCGCCGGGAGAAGCGTGAGGTCCGGGCGGTCGACGGGATCACCTTCGGGGTGGAGCGCGGCGAGATGGTCGGCTACATCGGCCCGAACGGCGCGGGCAAGTCGACCACGATCAAGATGCTGACGGGCATCCTCACCCCCAGCGGGGGCCGGCTGCGGGTCGCGGGCATCGACCCGTCGCGGGAGCGGACGCGGCTCGCGCGGCGGATCGGGGTGGTGTTCGGGCAGCGGACGACGCTGTGGTGGGACCTGCCGCTGAAGGACTCGTACCGTCTGATGCACCGGATGTACCGCATCCCGGACGACCGCTTCCGCGCCAACCTCGCGCGCTGTGTGGACCTGCTGGAACTGGGCGAGCTGCTGGACGTCCCCGTACGCCAGCTGTCGCTGGGGCAGCGGATGCGGGGCGACATCGCGGCGGCGCTGCTGCACGACCCGGACGTGCTGTACCTGGACGAGCCGACGATCGGCCTCGACGTCGTGTCGAAGGCGCGGGTACGGGAGTTCCTGCGCGAGCTCAACGCCTCGCGGGGGACGACCGTGCTGCTGACCACCCACGATCTGACGGACATCGAGCAGCTGTGCCAGCGGGTGATGGTGATCGACCACGGGCGGCTGATGTACGACGGCGAACTGGCGGGCCTGCACGAGGTCGGGGAGAGCGAGCGTCTCCTGGTCGTGGACCTGGAGCGGGAGCTGCCGCCGATCGAGCTGGCGGGGGCGCGTTTCGTACGGTCGGAGGGCCCGCGGCAGGTGCTGGCGTTTCCCGCGTCCTGTTCCGCGGCGCCGCTCGTGGCGGCGGTGGCGGAGGCGTATCCGCTGGTGGATCTGTCGGTGCGGGAACCGGACATCGAGGCCGTGATCGCGAAGATGTACGGGGAACGGGAACTTGAGGTGCGTCTGGGAAGTCCCTGATGTAGGGAGGTGGGGTGATGAGCGACACGAGAAGCGAGGCCAGGACACCGCTGGTGGCGTTCTCGTACACGGCGGCGGACGCGGAGAGGCACCGCGGGGTCCGTCGCATGAAGACGCTCGCGACGGGCCTTCTCCTTGTGGTGGCCGTCATCTACGCCCTGGCGACCTGGGGGAAGAACGAGGGGCTCGGCGCTTGGACCGCCTATGTGGCGGCCGCGGCGGAGGCCGGCATGGTGGGTGCGCTGGCGGACTGGTTCGCGGTGACGGCGCTGTTCCGGCGCCCGCTGGGCCTGCCGATCCCGCACACCGCGATCATCCCGACGAAGAAGGACCAGCTGGGGGCGACGCTGGGCTCGTTCGTCGGCGAGAACTTCCTGTCGGAGAGCGTCGTACGGGGGCGACTGCACGCACTCGGCCTCGCCGGCCGCCTGGGCGCCTGGCTCGCGGACCCGGGGCATGCGGACCGGGTGACCACGGAGCTGTCCACCGCTCTGCGCGGCGCCCTGACGGTCCTGCGGGACTCCGACGTCCAGGCGGTCGTCGGCGAGGCGATCACGCGGCGGGCGGAGGCGGCGGAGATCGCGCCCGGCATCGGCAAGACCCTGGAGCGGATCGTCGCGGACGGCGCCCACCACCGGGCCGTGGACCTGATCTGCGCCCGCGCGCACGACTGGCTGGTCTTCCACGCGGACTCGGTGATGGACGCGGTCCAGGGCGGCGCGCCGGGCTGGACGCCGCGCTTCGTGGACAGGAAGGTCGGCGAGCGCGTGTATCGGGAGTTGCTCCGTTTCATCTCCGAGATGCGGGACATGCCGGCCCACCCGGCGCGCGGCGCGATCGACCGCTTCCTGACGGACTTCGCGGCCGACCTCCAGGCGGACACGGACACCCGCGCGCGGGTGGAACGCCTGAAGGCGGACCTGCTGGCCCGCCCGGAGGTGCAGGACATCATCGCCTCGGCATGGGCATCGGTCCGCGGCATGATCATCGCGGCGGCGGAGGACGACCGCAGCCAGCTGCGCCTGCGGGCCCGGGCGTCCCTGATCTCCTTCGGCGGCCGGCTGGTGACGGACGGCCGTCTTCAGGCGAAGGTCGAGGGGTGGGGCGAGGACGCGGCGGCGTACGTGGTGACGACGTACCGCGACGAGATCACGTCCCTGATCAGCGACACGGTCGCGAGCTGGGACGCGGACCAGACCTCGAAGAAGATCGAGGCGAACATCGGCCGCGACCTGCAGTTCATCCGCATCAACGGCACGGTGGTGGGCGCACTGGCGGGCCTGCTGATCTACACGGTGAGCCACGCGCTGGGCGGCTGAGGCGGGGGTGCCGGGGCGCTGGGCGGATGAGTTCCGGCTCACCCGCCCAGCGCTCATGGGGAGGGCATCGCTCTATACGTACGGGAGGGTCGGGGCGTTCAGCCCTTGGCCCGGGTGACGACCCACGAGGTGCCCGCCATGACCCCGGCGACCCCGAACACCGCGGGCCACGCCCCGACCTTCTTGGCCAACGGATGCGCCCCGGCGAACGCGGCGACATACGCCGCCGTCAGCCCGACGGCAGCCTTCCCCCCGACCACCTGCCCCCACTCCCGCGCGGCCATCCCCCCGGCGGCGGCGAGCACGACCCCACCGAGCGGCCGCTTCTTGGTCCACCGGGCGACGGCGTATCCACCGACGAGGCCGGTGGCTGCGATGACGGGGGCGGGGATGCGGGGCATGGGGTGCCTTTCCGGTCGACGCGTCGTGTTTCGAGCCTAGGGCAAGGCGGTCCACTACCGGAGGCGCGATCTTCCGCGCCGCATCCGCGTCACAATGGCCACCATGAGAGCCCTGGAGACGACTGCGGAGACGAGCTCCCGGATGAGCAAGCAGCGCAGCCGTAACACCGATGTGGAGATGGCGCTGCGTCGTGCCCTGCACGCTTCAGGGTTCCGTTATCGGGTTCACCGACGTCCGCTCAAAGGCGTGCGGCGGGAAGCGGACATCGTCTTCGGTCCCGCCAAGGTGGCCGTATTCGTCGACGGCTGCTTCTGGCACGGCTGTCCGGAACACGCGACGTGGCCGAAGAGGAACTCGATGTTCTGGCGGGAGAAGATCGAGAAGAATCGGGAACGGGACGCGAACACCGACGCCCGCCTGCAGGAAGCGGGCTGGGTATCCCTGCGGGTATGGGAGCACGAGGCCGCGGACGTGGCTGCCGCAAGGGTCGCTGCGGTCGTCGCGGAGCGGCGGGCTCTCCAGCGGGCTGGGAGAGCGGTACGTGGCGTGGCTCTCGAGGGCGGTCAAGAGAGCTCGCCAACCGGTATTTGACAATCTGCATCTGTCAAATGACTGATGGTAACGTGTCTGCAGGGGGTGTGTGCGAAGGATCTTTCTCGCTGCACGCATCCTGCGCAGTGAAGGGCGAGGTCCGGGGGGATACGCGTGAGGGAACCGCAGGGCGAGGAGTTCGGCACCTGGCTGGAGCGCCAGCTCGCGCGAGCGGACATGAAACAGGTCGACCTCGCGCAGCGCCTCGGGCTCACCCGAGCCGCGGTCTCCGCGTGGATCAACGGTCGCGCCGAACCTCGCGAGGAGATCAAGCGGGCCATCGCAGCCGTCTTCGACATCGACCCGTCCTCGGTCTACAACCGTACGACCGACATCGCCTCCGCCCTTCCCCGTCAGTGGCACCACCGACCGGCGCACACCGACGGCGGCCGCGAGTACGGCAACGCCGCGGCTTTCGCCTTCGATGCCGACCTGTCCGTCCTTGCCCGCGAGGCCACTCAGAATTCCCTCGACGAGCGCCTCGACCCCACGGCTCCGGTTCGCGTCCGATACGTCCTCCACGAACTCACCGGCGAACACCTGGACGCGTTCCTCACTGCCATGCGATGGGACGAACTGCGCCCGCATTACGAGGCCGCCGCTGCCGGCAGCCAGAAGGTCTCCCGCAGTCTTCAGGCCGCACTCGACGATCTGGACGATCAGCGTTCCCTGCTCCTGCTCCGTGTCGAGGACTACAACGCCGCCGGTCTCACCGGCCCGGAGTATCAGGACGGCCGCTACGCCGCCGTCGTACGTCGCCAGCTCGACAGTCACAAGCAGGCCGGCGGTCGTGCCGGTGGTTCGTACGGACTGGGCAAGGCCACGCTCTGGGCCACCAGCCGTCTCGGACTCGTCCTCGTCAACTCCACCCTCTCCGATCCTCACGAGGGACGATGCGAACGCCGTGTCGTCGGACGACTCGACCTTCCCTGGCACGAACTCGACGACGAGGCCTACGCAGGACCGGCTTGGTTCGGCGAGCCGGAGCCCGAGCCCGTCCACAAGGGCGTGTCACGCTCGTGGTGGGCCGACGAGGACGAGGTGCGCTCCCTCCACCTGGACCGGCTGGGCACCGCCCCCGGTACCTCCTTTCTCATCGTCGGTGCCCACGACGCCTCCGGCGACGCCGAGACCCTTCAGGAGATGCACGACAAGCTCGTTCGATCGCTCGCCGACGGGTTCTGGGCCTCCATGATCGGAGGCAAGTCGGCCGGGGCGTTGATGGAGGCGAGCGTCACCACCCTCCGCAACGGCCACGTCCTGATCTCCGAGGAGCGGGTCGACCCGCACGCCCACCACCCCGCATTGGGCCGCGCATTCCAGGCCTACCTCGACGGGGAGACGGTCCCCGAACTGACCTCCGGCGATCAGGTCGCTCTCGTCGAGGTACCCCTCGTCGTCTCCCCGCTCAAGGGGCGCGGTCGCGCCCGGGACAAGGGCCGTGAGCACCCCGCAGTACTCCTGCTCACCGCGGCCGCGGATCGGGACGAGCGGCACAGCCGCGTCGTCTGCATGCGAGGCAATCGGATGACCATCACCGAACAGCGCCCCCGAGAGCTCCCTCTCGGCACCGCGCCGTTCCAGGCCGTTCTGCTCGCCGGCTTCGCCACCGGTCGGGAAGGCGAAGACGTCGAACTCGCGGAGGCGTTCCTTCGCGCCTCCGAACCACCCGAGCACGACCGCTGGGACCGTACCGAGGAGCTCACGACTCTCTACGAGCGGGGCGCTCTCACTCGGCTCAAGGAATTCCGGACCGAGATCGACAAGGCAGTACGCAGCCTGGTCGGGCGCCGGGAGACGGTCCGCACCAGCGGCCCGGCCGCCCTCCGCGAGCTGCTGAAGTTGGACGGTGGCGCCGGCAGCGCCGGCGGGGGGAGACGCGCCCAAGGCTTTCCGGTCGTACGCAGCGTTCAAGCGCACGTCGAGGACGGTGGCGCCTGGCATGTCATCGTCGGCCTCAAGATTCCCGACGCCGAGGACCCCTGGGTTCTGACCCCCGTGGCCAAGTTCGATGTCCGATCCGGCGGCCGCCCAGCCGTGGGGTGGGCCGTGCTCACTGCTTCCGACGACTGCCGCGTGGAGAACGGCAACCTCGTCGTCGACCCCGGCGTGCGGACCGCCGTGTTCACGGGAGTGACCGATCCTGCGACCCACCCTGTCCAGGGTGGTCTCGCCCGTCTCGTCGTCGATGTCCAGAAAGCTCGTGGAGGAGCGGCGTGAAGTCCGTCTACCCGTACACGACCCTCTTCGGTGACATCGACCTCGACGTCCTCGCGATCACTGTCGACGGGACGTCTCCACTTCCGTACTCCAACGTCTCCAAGTCCGAGCGGACCGTGGCGCTCCACCAATCCGGTCGGGAGAACTGGGAGTACTGCACAATTCGGCTGCAGGCATCGCTCCCCGAGGCGGAGATCGCCGACGGAGAGTGGACGGACCTGGTTTGTCTGGCCGCCCTCACCGAGAAGGCGACCAACGCCCGGACCACGGCCCGGCTCAGACGGTCGGCCGACGGTGTCTGGAGCGGCACCATCGACCTGTACCGGAACCGTCACCTCAACCGTGCCACCCTCGGCCTGTCCGTCGTCGCCACCGTCGGCGGAGTCGAAGGCCGGGTGATCGGCACCACCGAACAGGACTGGTATCTCGACCTCAAGGGAGCCACCCCTGTACGGCAACGCGAGATCGAGATCGTCGAGGTGGACTTTCGCGAGGGGCCTGAGGAATGGCTCCGACCGTACAAGGACTCCCCCTGGATCGTGGAGACCACCGGCGATGTGCCCACTGTCTACCTCAACAGCGGATCCGTCGACGGGCTCATCGAAATGCTCGGTGGAAGCGGGGGCACCCCGGCCGAGAAACTGCTTCGAGATATGACCTCCAGTCAGATCGCCCAGGACGCGTGGACCGCGATGTTCCACACCGCCGTCAGTGATCTCGACGCCGACGAGGACGGCACCCCTGTCATGCCGACCGGCTGGCGAGAGGCCGTTCTCCGGATGATGCTCCCCGATGTGCTCCCGGGCCGTCAGCTCACCGACGCCCTGCACGACATCGAGGAACGCCGCACCAAGGGGTTCGGCTGGTCCGAGCTCCAGACGACCATCCAGTACGCGGCGGGCAAGCGAAGCCAGATCGCCAAGAAGCTGACCAGCGCAGTGCGCGCTGTCGATCGTGCGGAAAGGAGTGGCATCTGATGAGCCCCCTCGCCCCCGTCGACGTGCCGCCGGTGCTCGCGCTCCTGCCCGACGCCGCCGTCACCAAGTACCTCGGCCGAGGCGTCCAGTCCGGCCGGGAACTCCCGCCGCAGGTGGCACTCGCCCGCTCCTGCGTCGCCTATGACGACCGGACCGCGGAGCGGCGGCGCACTGCGCCGGTCCGTGAACTCCTCGACGAGGCCATGAGACGTTTCGTGGGCGATCGCCACGCCGCCGACGGCTGGCTCGCCCCTCGTCTTCACGCCACCCTTCGGATGACCCGTGCCGAGGCTGCCGACAGTCGTCTCTGGAACCACTTGGCCATGATCGTGGCCCCCGACTACGTCGTCTGGCGGCACAAGGGAGCCGACAAGGGCGAAGGCCCTGGTATCGCCACCGCCGCCCGCTTCAGCGGTCCCCACTACACGCAGGCCTTTTCCCGTCTCTGGTGGGCTGCCGAACTCTTCCGCGACGGCGACGACTACCGCCCCGTCGCCACGGCCTGCCGAGTCCAGGATGTTCTGAACACCACGATGCGCCTGGACGTGATCGACCACCGTCCCACCGCCCAGGCCATGATCCGTGTCATCGGCGGACTGCTCGACTCGGGCATCCCCCGCCCCGGCGACCACGTCAACGCCTTCTCCTCCGCGGTGAACGCGGCCGGCAGCACCCTCATCTACGACGTGCTGGCGCGGGACAGCGACCCTGACGTCGATGAACTCCACGACTGGATCGAGGCCGGTGTCGGCGAGGCGGTGGACTGGGACCGCCTTCCGGAAGGCCCTGCCGACGGCCGCGTCGAGGGAGCCGCCGTCGACGCGTTGCTCCCCCTCTTCGAGAAGCTGCGGGCCGAGGCCCCGTTGCGGCAGCGGAAGTCCTCCGAGTCCGAGGAGGAGACAGGGGCGTCCGTTCCCGCTCCCAGGGCACCCGGGGTCACCCTGTCGAAGCCTTCGGACTTCGCGTGACCGGGTGATCAGCCCTCGTACTCGTCCGCCGAACCGATCGCGGCCTGGAGGACCGCCTTGCCCAGCAGCGGCGGGATCGCATTGCCGATCTGCTGGGCGATGGCCCGGCCGGACCAGGGGTAGTCGGCGGGGAACGTCTGCAGGATCCCGGCCTCGGCGTCCGAGAAGCGGGGAAGTTCGGTCCCGTCCTCGGCGACGACGCGGTTGCGGGAGACCTTGCCCGTGACCGTGAATGCCGGCTGGTCGGACGAGCGACGGCCGCGGGCCTTGGGGTCGCCGCCGGTGCCGTAGTTCGAGACGACCTCGAAGGGAGTCGGCCGGTCGAGGACCTCCGACATGGGGACCCAGGGCTTCAGGCGAGGATCCCCCTGCTCACGGGGTACGCCCTTGCGATACAGACGGTGGGAGGGCTCCGGCAGCTCGACGATGCGGTTGAGGCGGGCCACGAGGATGGCACGACGCCGCGTCTGCGGGACGCCGAACTGTTCCGTGTGCAGCACCTGGGGCTCGGCGACCCAGTATCCCTTCTGGGACAGGACTTTCCCGTACTCCCTCCAGACGGGGAGGACTGCGGGCACCTGCTCCAGAACGATCGCTTCGTAGGGCCGATCGTCACGAAGTGCTTCCAGCGCCCAGCGCAGCGGCTCCAGGACGAGGCCGGTACGCGGGTCGTCGAGCACGGCGAGTTCGGACCGGACGTCCTCTCCACGTGCCATCCGCTTGACGAAGCCGATCACTTCGTCGAGCGCACGGCGGCCCGCGCCGCTGCCGGCCACCGTGAACGTCTGGCACGGAGGGCCACCCGCGAGCACGGTGGCATTCGGGAACTTGTGCGGCCCGAAGTCCTGTACGTCTCCCTGCAGGGTGAGGAGCCCGGCGGCGGTCCGCGTATCACACGCGTCCTGGTCGAATTCGATGCCCGTCACCTCGTAGCCGAGCTCACGTGCCGCCACGTCGAGCCCGCCGGGTCCGGCGAACAAGTCGACAATCTCGGGGCGTGGCACGTGATCTCCAGAGGGGTGGTGTGTTTGTGAAGGGGACCGGGAGACCCCAGCAGCGCTACAGGTTACCCGGCGCTGCCGATCGAGCGGCGAGGCTGATCGGGCCTCGCTCCCGGATGGTCGGAGGGTGACGGATTCCGCGCGTCGAGGTCAGGACTTCAACGCCGCTTTGATCGCTTCGCCCAGCGCTCGTCCGACCGGAGGAGGGGTGGCGTGGCCCACTTGCCGGTACTGTGCGGTCTTCCGGCCTGCGAAGACCCAGTCGGGCGGGAAGCCCTGAAGGGTGGCAGCCTGGCGAACGGTGAGGGCCATCATCCCGGGGCGACCGCGCGACGGATCCCAGGCGAAGTCCGGGCCCGGCACGTCGTCGGCGACCGTGCCGCCGTCCACGCCCATGCGTGCCCATGCGCGCTTGGTGCCCGTCGGCCCCAGGTCTGCACCGCCGCGGTTCCAGGAACCACCGACCAGGGTCGGGGCCGGCCGGTCGGCCTGGGCGGCCCACTCGGCAGCCTGAGGCCAGCCACGATCGGCCATGGATGGGCCGAGTACCTCCCCGACGGTCCGGTGGCGTGTGACCGAGGCCGTGGGAGGGGTGAAGAAGTCCAGACGTCCGTCCCTGAAGGCGACCACGACACCTTGCTTCCGATCTTGCGCCACTCCGAAATCAGCTGCGTTGAGCACGAACCAATGAATGTCGTAGCCGAGGTGAACGAGCTCCTCGGCGATGTACTCCCGGATCGGCCCGTACGCCGGCTTGGTGACGAGATCGGGGACGTTCTCGATCAACAGGGCCCTGGGTCGGACGCCGTGCATGAGCATGATCGTGGCCTTGAGTACCTCCCACTCGTCGTCCCTGTCGGCGCGGCGTACGGAGGCGGTGGCCTTGACGCGGGGGAGTCCGGCCGCGAGCAGGTCCACGTCGTAGGTTTGCTGGTGGTCGACGGGGTCGAATTCGACGAGGTCGAGGTCGAGGACGTTCCAGGCGGGCCTGTTCGCAAGGAGCGTGTCACAGGTGACGGTCCTGTTGTCGAGGAGGAGCACGGGATCGAAGCCCGCCTGCTCCAAGCCGAGGGCGAGGCCCCCGGCACCGGCGCAGACGCCGACACTCCGCAGGGGTGTCGTCTTGGTGGTCATCACTGTCTCCGTGGATCCTCGTTCGGTATGCCTGCCCCACCGGGGATGTCCTCGCGCGTCAGCCAGTGGCGGCTTCAGGGGCGGTGTCGATGATGGCGACCCCTTCCTGAGAGGAGTCGATGGTCGTGAACCGCAGCACGCGGCCGTCCTCGCTGCGGGCCGAGGCCGGGGCGACGAAGCCGAAAGCCATCACGATGCGACTCGGATCGAGCGTGCCGTACTCCACGAGCGTGTCCCGATGTGCGGATTCGACGATCGGGTAGAGGACGATCACACCCCGCCGCGGGGCGACCAGGCTTTCGACGGCGGCGTCGCCGGAGTCGGCGAGCGAGCCCGCGATGCACATAGCTGCTGCACGGTGCTTGAGGTCGCTGATGGCGCCGAAGAGCGGGTCACGGCGACGGTCACGAGCGAAGTAGGAGTACGTGCGGTCGGCGGTGCCGAGCCGGATTCGCCGGCCCGTCTGGGCATGCTGCGGTGCGAGCACGACCCAGTCGTCCACCTGGGCGGGAATACTCGTGGTGATCTCCCGCAGGTAGTCCAGGTGCGGGGCGAACTGCGACGGCGCGCCCCAACGGATGCTCGACACCAGATCGAAGAGACCGGCGGCGTCCAACCTCCCCGTGAGAGCAGCGAAACGGTGAGTGACGCCCTGCTCCGGGAAGTGGTAGGAGAGCTGCGTCGGCTCCGCGGACAGGGAATCCAGGACGGGCGTCCACAGGTTGGTGTTGTGCCGGAGGTCGGAGGCCTTCGTCGGGTACGCGGTCGGCTCCTGCCACTGGCCAGGGGAGCGGAGGGTGACCAGGCGCGAGTTGTACATCTTGTTCGGGCTGGTCGGCTTGAGCCACGGGATGTGCTGCGAGACCAGCGGCGGAACCCTGTCCGGCGTGACCTGCGGGCGACCGTCGACCGTCACTGAGTACTGTTCCAGCTCTGCACGGAACGTCTCTTCGTCCCGGCAGATCGCCTCGAACCCCTCATAGAGGTCGATCTCCTTCCTCCCCATGGCCTCCTGACGGCCCAAGTAGAGCCGGACCAGGTCCCGGTAGCCCTTACGGAAGCCGAACCAGCGGCCCATCTGCATGAGCGTGGAGGCGTTTCCGGCGCGGCGCCGGAAGTACGAGACGGTCAACCCTTCGACGGTGAAGCCTCGGGCCAGCTTCTGGCCGCCGATGAGGATCTTCCAGATGGACCGCTTGTCGAAGTCGGCCTCCCCGGTTTCGAGGTCCTTGTCGCCGTTGACCACGATGATCGGCTTGTCGTCGCCCCCGATCCGGATCGTGGCGGGGCCGATGTAGGGCGCGAGCTCGTCGAACGAGGCGGGCACGGCCTGACCGTCGGCGCGCACCGCGGATACCGGGGCGATGTCGGTGTCGAAGAGATCCCGCAGCCGCTGGTGGCCGCGGGCCCCGAGGTAGCCGGCATCCCACCACAGCCGTGTGACCCGGCCGAGCAGTTCGCGGTGCACGTCCTGCCGGACGGATTCGTGGATCAGCATGGTGTGGTGCTGGAAGTAGCGATCCCCGAGACCGCCCTTGTCCTCGCGGTACAGCTTCATCGCGGCTGTCAGCACGAACATGTCCATGGCTCGCTCGAGGCAGGCGTCGTCCTCGTCGTCCTCCACCACGATGTCGCGGACGTGCGCCATCTCGTTGGAGTTCGCATACGTCCGCTCCTCGTCGGCCAGAGCGGAGCCGAGGTCGTGGAAGTCGCGGGCGCCCATGTACTCGTTCGGGCGCGGCAGGGAGATGATGAAGTCCTTGGGGAAGATGTCCGCGGTGTCGCTCGGGTCGACGAAGACGTTCGCGAAGGGGGTCGCGGTGTAGCCCACGTACTGGGCGCGCGGCAGCATCCGGAGCAGCTCGGAGATCTTCTGGTTGATCGCGGTCCGCTCTGCGTTCGGCTTGGCGAGGTCGGCGGTGTTCACCGAGGCCTCGTCGGACTCGTCGTCCACGATCAGGACCGGGATCTCGGAGAGGGGCGTCTTGATCTTCCGTAGATCCTTGACCAGCTTCTTCAGGACCCTCTCGTTCTTCTTCACCACCATCAGGCGGGCCGGGGCCCGGTGCAGGTTGCGGGGGTCGTACAAGGGGAGGCCCGGTTCCTGCTTCTCGTACTCGAGGGCGACGATCCCCTGCAGGAGGCTCTGATAGTCGTCGTCGCGGGTCGTCATCCGATGGATGTCGAAGGCGCCGAGCGTGGAGGGCAGTGCACCGAAGGTGGCGAACTTGCCCTGGCTCCAGGCGGGGTCGTCGGCGTAGTCGGACTCGTACTCGCTCGCGCCGCGCACGATGTTCTCGCGGCCGACCAACTCCATGTCCAGGCGGCGCTGGGTCTGGGCACGCAGCATGTTGAGCGTGCCGCCCAGGACGATCACCAGTCGGTAGCCGGCGTCGATCGCCTTGGCGATGACACCGGCGAAGTTGGCGGTCTTGCCGGACTGGACGTAGCCGACCACCAGGCCCTTCGACTGGTATGCCTCCGGTGCCGTCGGGTCGGCCAGCCGCTCCACCACACGATCGGATGCTTCGTCGAGACCGGCGACGACGTCCTCGGGCCACCCCTTGTCCGCCAGCAACCTGCGGTACGCGGGCCAGTACCAGGGGCGCCCCTGGAGGGACTGCGGGGTGTACCAGGGTGTGTGCTCGGTGCTGATGACGACCGCCCCGCCGGCCTTCGAGACAGGGACAAGGGAGTCGAGCAGCTTTCCGGTCTCGTCGCCGACGCCCAACAGCGCGTACACGTCGGCCCGCCGCTTCTCCGTACGGGGAGGGGAGGACGACCAGGCGACGTTCTCGTTGTAGTCCCAGCGGGTCAGCTGCTTGCGCCACACCTCCACCAGCTGGTCGGTGGCGTGTGCCTCGCGGAGCACGGACAGGAAGTCCGCCTCGGCGGCGTACTCCATGGCCCCCGGTGCGAGGTCCTCGGCCTGGTATTCCAGGGCGCGGACGAGCCGCTTCGGCCTTCCCGAGCTCATGTCGCCGAGGGCCCGGGCATGGAGGTCGAGACGGATTCCGGCGGCGGTGTCGGGACTGGTCATGGGCGGTTCCTCGGCTGTCAGGACGGTGTGAGAGGGGTACACGGGCGATTCACGGAAGGCGAAGCCCGGCCAGGTCCACCGGGGCACCGGGCGTGGGCGCGAGCCCGGTGACATCGGTTTCGTAGCGCACGGCGGAGATCCGCTCGAGTGTGGCGGCGGCGAGCAACTCGGGACTGAGGCGAGGCACGGACTCGGCTGCCAGGACCAGGGCCTCGTCCCGAGGCGTCCAGCGCTCGTCGTCCTCACGTTCGGCCGACCACCCGGACCGCTCCAGCGCGGAGTTCAGTCGGGCCAGAGCTGCCGGCGCCTGTTTCGTCACTGCACCGCGCACCGCGTGGACCGACTCGGAGAGCGTGCGGCCACCCGCACCGCCCCGGGTCAGCCGGAGCGAGGCGAACCACAGAGGCCGGTCGGGAGCGGGTTGCAGCTGGCCGATCCCGTGGATCACGTGTCGTCGCCGTTCCGCCGCGGTCGTCTTCACCTCGATGTCGAAGTCCACGAGGGCGAAGTCGTGTTCCTCGCCGTACGGGCCGGTCCACGCCTCGACGGCCGTCTGCCAGCCGTACCTCTCGGCGAGCCGGGACAGCATCGAGAGCTCGCCCAACAGGCCGATCCGGCGTTCGACGCTCATCGCCCGAGGACGGTCGAGCAGCGAGCCCCAGCCCTCCACGGTCTCGACGAAGGCACCGTCGAGCGGACGGTTCTTCGTGACGATCCGATCGGCCACGGCAAGCAGCATGTCGTGGAAGTCGCGCATCAACTCGACCTGTGTGGTTCGGATGCGGGCCATCCGCAACCCCTTGTGGACCACCACCTGATCGATGCGGACGGCGGGCAGCGAGGAACGGGGCGGCTGCTGGTTCCGGCCGAGCTCGACGAACAGAGCGATGTCCCGACCGCCGTGCCCTATCTCGTACGAGACGACGGGATGCTTGTCGGCGGCGGACAGACGGTAGCTCGCGCCGAGTCCTTCTCCCAGGTAATGCTCCACCGTCGACCAGGACAGTGCCGCGCCGCCGGCCGACTCAGTCATCGTCCGCCACCCGATTCAGTTCGGCGCGGGCCGCCGCGACCAGGACGGACTGCCACAGCTGCAGGTTGTCCTTCTCGCGGCTGCCGCTGTACTCCTTCTCGAAGACCCCGTGGAGCAACAGGTACATGAGCGACTTGAGGGTCGGGGCGTCGTTGAGCCCGCCCCGACGACCGCCGAGGATCGCGGCACGATAGTGGTGGTTGAGGATGATCGTCCGGTTCTCACGATCGATCTCGAAGAACGTGCTGTTGTCGATCTTCTGCCAGCGGACGGCGATCGGCTCCTCGCCGGGTATGAGCGGCAGTTCGTCCTCGATGGCCTCCCGCACGGACGACTCGAAGCCCTTGCCCGCCGGTATCACGGGCTTGCGGGTCGTACCAGTCCGCTTCCGTGCCTCCCTGTACGTCGCGTCGGCATCCGCCACGTACTGGGAGAACGTACGCCCGTCGGAGCCCACCGCGGACTCCAGGGCCGTCACGAACTCCGGAGAGGTGTCGACGCCGTCCTTCTTCACCGTGAGACGGAACACCTCGGAGGCCATTGCGTCGTCGGGCAGATCGACGGCGACGCGCGCGAGGGCAAGATGCTGTTCGGGCTGACGGAAGTTGTTCCAGCCACCGGCCTGGACCAGGCGGTCGTGCCGGTAGAAATAGAAGCCCTGCCGGTCGATGACCGTGCCGACGGCTTTGAACTCGTCGTTGTTCGACTTCGGCGGCCAGATGTGCGCAGCCATGGTGATCGGGTCGACGGAGGGGATGGCGGCAACGAAATCGTGCGCGTAATCGGGGTGCCCGCTGACCGGGTAGGCGAACGGGTCGAGCGGCTGGACACCGAAGTTCATGTATTCGACACCGGTGGACACGTCCTCGACGGCGATGGTGATGTTGAAGTCGTCGCGAGCCAGGAAACGGTGCAGATGCAGGCCGAGGTGGAGCCCCAGCTTGTTGATCGTGCGGTGCAAGTACCGATCCGTCTGGCCGCCACCACCGGTCTGCGGGAAGTTCTTGACAGCGTCCCAGCGGATCACGGTGCCCTGCCAGACGATCGGGCAGTCGTAGTAGCGGTCGATGAGCTGCTGGGCGTAGTCCGGCGCGACGATGTCGCATTGATAGCCGGTCACAGCCCGCTCCATCGTCCAGCGCCGCCCTGCCGGTGCCGCTGCTCGCGTTCGTCGCACCTTGCTGACCACGGTGACGGCACCGGCGTGACTGAGCGAGGCGGACTTCAATCCGGTGCCGAACATCCCGAGTGCTCGGGAGTCGTAGTCGCGGCGACCACCGACGGTCATCGCGACGTCCAACTCGTCCTCGTCCATGCCCTTGCCGTCGTCGACTATGAGCAGGCTGACAAGTCTGTCGCCGTCGCGCAGGAAGTGGATCACGACGTCCTTGGCGCCGGCGTCGATGGAGTTGTCCACCAGGTCCGCGACCGCCGCCTCGAAGCCGTAGCCCTGACTGCTGAGGGCCTCCATGTAGCGAGCGTCCGGAGGCAGGCGCTTGCTGCCGGTGGTGGGTACTTCGAACTGCCACTCAGTCGTCATGTCTCGCCTTGGGATACGCGCGCTACACCTGATCAAGCGACCCTAATGGACGGCGCTGACATCGACAGCCGGTTGGGTAGTTGTGCCCGGCCCGGGGCGGCTACTCCGCCCCGTGGCACTCCCCGTACGTCCGCCCCGACCCGCACCAGCAGGCCGCGCCCCGGGCCGGGGGCCAGGCCGTCGCACGCCCACGGGCCGCCAGGGTGGTGGCGTACTGGGGGAGCAGGTCGGCGTTGGAGGGGGAGGAGGACTCGGAGGCGGCGAAGGCCTCGTAGGAGGGGACCGTGGCCGGGACGATGCCGAGGTTGGGGGTGCCGGCCGCGGACAGTTCGCGGAGGGAGGCCTCGATGTCCGTGAGGTGGGCGCGGTAGGTGGGGTACTCGGATTCGAGTTCCGGGTACGACGCGAGGAGCTCGTCCAGTTCCGGCTCCGGCCAGTGGAGGACCGCCACCGGGAAGGGGCGGGAGAGGGCCGTGCGGTAGGAGCCCAGTTCGCTGCGGAGGCGGGTGATCTCGGCCTGGAGTTCCGCCGGGTCCGAGGAGCCCAGCGACCACAGGCGCTTCGGGTCGTGGAGCTCGTCCAGGGGGACGTCAGCCGTGTGGAGGTTGTCCGCCAGGGTGTCCCAGGCGTCGTGGGGGAGGGCCAGCATGCGGCGGACCCGGTGGCGCGTGGTGAGCAAGGAACGCGTGGGGTGGGGGAGGGAGTCCCCGGAGTCCCCGGAATCGGCCGTCGCTGCCAGCAGGGCCGCCGCCTCCGTCGCCACCGTCTCCGACAGCTCCAGCTCGTCGTGGGACTCGAGTGTCTCCGCGATGATCTCCCACGGGGCCGCCTCCGCCGGGCGCGCGGCACGGACGCCCTCGATGATCGCGCGTGCCTCCGCCTCGTGGCCGTACTCCCACAGGTTCGCCGCCTTGAGGGCGCGGATGAGGTGGGGGTTCACGGGAGCGGCGGAGGAGAGGAGGGTGTCGTACAAGGCCGTCGCCCGCGCGCGCTCGCCCGCCAGTTCCAGGTGGGCCGCCGCCTGGAGCAGCAGGGGCTCCTGGTCCTCGGGGTACTGAGCGGCGGTGCGCAGCAGGCGCTCGGCTTCGGTGGCGTGGTCGGCAGGCGTGTCGGGGCGCATGCTGACCACCGTACTGCTGTACGGCCCTGGAGAGTTGGCGCCTCAGCCCTTATCGTGCCCCGCGTGCGGGACAGGGTGCCGGTCGTCGTCCAGACACGCGGGGTGCGGAGCACGCCCGCCCGCGTCCTGTGGGTGTGCGCCGAGGCGGTCGTCACCTGCGGGGTTGTTCTGCTGCTTCTTGTCGTTCATCAGCTCTGGTGGACCAACGAGCAGGCCCGTGCCGAGGCCGGCGAACAGGTCCGCGTCCTTGAGGAGGAGTGGCGGGAGTGGGGGGAATCACCTCCTGAGGCCCCCCAGGCGTCGGAGGCTCCGGTGGCCTCCGTGGCGCCCGTGCCCCCCGCCGCCCCGGTAGTGCCCGAGGCCTCCGTGAACCCCGCCCCTCCGACGACGGCCCCCGCCCGCTCCTCCGCCGCCTACGCCGTCATCCGCATCCCCCGCATCGGCGTCACCGCCCCCATCGCCCGCGGCATCGGCAAGAGGTCGGTCCTCGACAAGGGGTACGTGGGGCACTACCCGGGCACCGCCGCGCCCGGCCGGCCCGGGAACGTCGCCCTCGCCGGGCACCGCAACACCCACGGCGAGCCCTTCCGGTACATCAACCGGCTCGCCAAGGGGGACCGCATCCACATACGCACCCGGGAGCGCGAGTACGTCTACGTCGTCGACCAGGTCCTGCCGCAGACCGCCCCCCGCGACACCGGCGTCATCCAGCCCGTACCCCGCTCCCTCGTCAAGCCCTCCTACGGGTACTCCGACCCCGGCTCCTACCTGACCCTGACGACATGTACGCCCGAGTTCAGTTCCGCCTACCGCCTCGTCGTGTGGGCGAGACTCCTACAATGAGGAGAGGCATGGGAGGGGGGGCACGATGATCGGGAATCTGATCCTGCGCGTTGTCGCGCCGCTCTTCTCCCTCCTCGCCCTCGCCGATCTGCTGCTCTCCGACGGCGCCTCCGTCTCCGCCGCCGTCGCCCTCGCCGCGACCACCGTCGTCTGCGGCCTGATCGGCGCCCGTACGGCCCCGGTCGTGCCCCCGACCCGGGTACGAACCGCCCTGCGCGACCGTGAGCAACGCACCGCCTTCCTGCCGCAGCGCGACCCCGATGCCCGGGGGCGCCGCAGGCCGCGAGCACCCGGCCGTCCCCTCCCGACGGCCGCGTAGCGAACCAGAGGTCTCCTGCGCGGATTCCGTCATGCCGACCCGTACGTCTTCCGGCACGACGAGACCCCTCGGAGGGCTCCCATGTCCGTTTTCGCTTCCCTGGTCGAGCAGCTCGCCGACCTGCTCCAGCCGCTCTTCGCCACCACCGCGACCGCCGCCGCGATCGTCCTGTTCACGATGGCCGTACGCCTCGCGATCCACCCCCTCTCCCGGGCCGCCGCCCGCGGCCAGAAGGCCCGCACCGTGCTCGCCCCGCAACTCGCCGACCTGCGCAAGAAGCACGCCAAGAACCCCGAGCGGCTGCGGAAGGCGGTCATGGAGCTGCACGCCGAAGAGAAGGTCTCGCCGCTCTCCGGCATCCTGCCCGCGCTATTCCAGCTCCCCGCCTTCTTCCTGCTGTACCACCTGTTCTCGAGTGACCGGATGGCCGGGCACAGCCTCTTCGCCGCCCCGCTCGGCGACCGCTGGACCGACGCCCTCGGCCAGGGCGGGGTCTTCGGTCCGGCCGGGCTCGTATACGTCGTGATGTTCGGGATCGCCGCCGCCGTGGCGGCCTTCTCCTACGGGCGGGCCAAGCGGCAGCTGGCCGCCTCCCCGCTGGAGGGGCCGGGCGCCGGGGCCATGGCCAAGGTGATGCCGCTGCTGTCCTTCGGCACGATCCTCACCGTCGCGATCGTGCCCCTCGCCGCCGCGCTCTACATCGTGACCAGTACCGCCTGGAGTGCCGTGGAGCGAGCGCTGCTCTACTGACAGTGCTGCTGACCGGCTGCGACGGGCGGCATCCGCTACTGGCGCGTAAGGGTCCGATCCGTGAACGGGGTCTTGCAGAGTGGTCTCTTCTCTTGGAGGATCGACCAATCCTCCGATGGCCGCACTCCATCGGCCGGGGCTCACCTCGACCACAGGGAGAAGACCATGAAGCTGCTGCGAGTCGGTCCGGCGGGTGCCGAGCGTCCCGCCCTGCTCGACGAGGAAGGGACGCTGCGCGATCTGTCCGCCCTGGTCGACGACGTCGACGGCAGCCTGCTCGCCGACGAGTCCGCGCTCGACCGGATCCGGGCCGCCGTCGCCGCCGGGGTCCTGCCCGCGCTCGACGCGGCCGGGCTGCGGGTCGGCCCGCCGGTCGGCCGGATCGGCAAGGTCGTGTGCATCGGGCTGAACTACCACGGCCACGCGGCCGAGACCGGCGCGGCGACCCCCGCCGAGCCGGTCGTCTTCCTCAAGGCCGCCGACACGGTCGTGGGCCCCGACGACACCGTGCTCGTACCGCGCCGCAGCACCAAGACGGACTGGGAGGTGGAGCTGGCGATCGTCATCGGCCGCACCGCCCGCTACCTGGAGACCGACGAGCAGGCGCTCGCGCACGTCGCCGGGTACGCGGTCGCCCACGACGTCTCGGAGCGCGAGTTCCAGATCGAGCGCGGCGGCACGTGGGACAAGGGCAAGAACTGCGAGACGTTCAACCCGCTCGGCCCGTGGCTGGTCACCGCCGACGAGGTGCCGGACCCGCAGACCCTCGGCCTGCGGCTCTGGGTCAACGGCGAGCTGAAGCAGGACGGCAACACCTCCGACCAGATCTTCGGCGTCGCGGAGGTCGTACGGTACGTCAGCCAGTTCATGACCCTGTACCCCGGCGACATCATCAACACGGGTACGCCGGCGGGCGTGGCGATGGGGCAGCCGGAGCCGAAGCCGTATCTGCGGGCCGGTGACGTGGTGGAGCTGGAGATCGACGGGCTCGGGCGCCAGCGCCAGGAGCTCAAGGACGCGTAGGCTGGTGCCCCGAGGAGGGCACCATGACTGTTACGCATTCCGAAGTGACGCTCGACGAGTTTGAGGCGTTCGATGCTGCGTCTCCTGAGAGCCTTCACGTCGAGTTGATCAACGGGAGGCTCATCGTGACTCCGGCTCCGGATGGAGACCACGACGAGAATGTGATGTCGGTCGGCGATCAGGTGCGGGCACATGACCCGGGCCTGCGCGTGTACCAGGAGCGCGGTCTCGCGGTGCCTGCGTACCGTGCGGGGCGCGCGCGCGTCGACGGGGCCGTCGCTCCTGCCGGGTACTTCCGAGGGCAACCGTCCTGGTCGGACCCGTCAGGAGTGCTCCTCGTCATCGAGGTGACGTCGGGGCGGGAAGCAGACGCTGAAGTCGATCGGGTCGACAAGCGCGACGCTTACGCCCAGGCCGGGATCCCGGCATATCTGCTCATCGACCGGCATCGCGGCGAGGCTGTTGTGCACCGGGAGCCCTCGGCGGGCCGCTATCGCCACGAATGCCGCGCAGTTTTCGGGGCGAAGCTTCAGCTGCCCGAGCCGTTCGGCTTCGAGCTGGACACTTCCGAACTGGCCTAACTGCCGCAGGCCTCGCCTCAGCCGAGCTGGATCGTGATCCCCTCGCGAGCCGAGCGGCGGGCCGCCTCCAGGACGTCGAGGGCGGCCGCGGCCTCGTGGGCGGTGACCGGGTTCGTACCGGTTCCGCGTACGGCGGCGGCGACGGCCGCATAGTACGCCGGGTAGTCGCCCGGCAGCGTCTCGACCGGGTCGCCGCCGCCCGTCAGCGGGGACTCCCCCGCGCCGAGGGTGCCCCACATCGACTCCGGCTCCACGCCCCACGGCCTTCCGGGCGCCGGGCGCAGGCCCTCGCGCAGGTCGGCCTCCTGGGGGTCGAGTCCGTACTTCACGAATCCGGCGCGCGAACCCAGGACGCGGAAGCGGGGGCCGAGCTGGGCGGTGGTGGCGCTCACGTAGAGGTGGGAGCGGACGCCGTTCGCGTGGGTGATCGCGAGGAAGGTGTCGTCGTCGGCCTCGGCGCCGGGGCGGCGGACGTCCGACTCCGCGTACACGCGCACCGCCGGACCGAAGAGGACCAGGGCCTGGTCGACGACATGGCTGCCGAGGTCGTAGAGCAGCCCGCCGATCTCCTCCGGGGCGCCGGACTCGCGCCAGCCGCCCTTGAGCTGCGGGCGCCAGCGCTCGAACCGGGACTCGAAGCGCTGGACGTCACCGAGCGCGCCGTCCGCGAGGAGCGCGCGGAGCGTACGGAAGTCGTTGTCCCAGCGGCGGTTCTGGAAGACGGACAGGAGCAGGCCGCGCTCCTCGGCGAGCGCGGCCAGCTCGCGCGCCTCGGCGGCGGTGCCGGCGACCGGCTTGTCGACGACGACCGGGAGGCCCGCCTCCAGGGCGGCGGTGGCGAACGCGACGTGCGTCTTGTTGGGGGAGGCGACGACGATCAGATCGAGCTCGTCCGCCCGCGCCCACAGCGCGTCGGGGGAGTCCACGACCCGTACGCCGGGATGCGCGGCGCGGGCCTGGGCCTGGCGCTCCGGGTTGCCGGTCGTGACCGTGTCGAGGACGAGGCCCTCGGTGGAGGCGATCAGCGGGGCGTGGAAGACGGAGCCCGCGAGGCCGTAGCCGACGAGTCCGACGCGGAGCGGAGCGGTGCCAGTCATGGACCTCACTTAAGCAACGCTGTTGCCAAAGTGCAAGCGCGGGAGACAATGGCGTCGTGAACAGGAGTGTCAGAAGTGTCAGGGGTGTCAGGGCCGCTACGGGGGTCAACCTGCCGGCGCTGCGCAGCCACAACGCGGCGCTGGTGCTCGATCTGCTGCGGACGGCCGGGGGCGCTGGGATCAGCCGCCTCGAGCTGGCCGAGCGGACCGGGCTCACCCCACAGGCGGTCAGCAAGATCACGGCACGGCTGCGGGCGGAGGGCCTGGCACGGGAGGCGGGCCACCGCGCCTCGACCGGCGGCAAACCGCGGACCCTCCTGCGGCTGGTCCCGTCGGCGGCGTACGCGGTCGGGGTGCACCTCGACCGCGACGAGCTGACGGCCGTCCTGGTGGACCTGGCGGGGGTACGGGTGGCGCTGCGGCGGACCCGCCTCGACCTCGGCGCGGGCGCGGACGTGGTGTTGGGTGCGGTCGAGCGGGAGGTGGGGGGCCTGCGCGAGGGCTGGGTTCCCCGGGGGGAGGCCGGGCGGGGGGCCTTGGACGCCGTGGACACCGTGGATGCCTCCGGCGCCTCTGACACCTCTGGGGGCCGGGAGGTCCCGGAGCTCTCGGAGGTCCCGGAGCTCTCGGAGGTCCCGGCGGTCCCGGCGGTCCCGGAGGTCCCGGCGGTCCCGGAGGCCGGCGAGGGCCGGGGAGCCCGCGAGGTCGGCGGAGGCCGTGAGGCACGTGAGGTACGTGGGGCGCGCGAAGGCCGCGAGGCCGTCGAGGCCCGCGAGGACCCCGACGCGCCGGAGGCCCCCACCACCCCCACCACCCCCACCACCCCCACCACCCCCACCACCCCCACCACCCCCACCCTCCTCGGGGTCGGGGTCGCCATGCCCGGGCCGCTCGATCACCTCACCGGGGTCCCGGGGCGGGTCACCGGGTGTCCGGAGTGGGACGGGGTTCCGGTACGGGAGGAGCTCGCGCGGCGGCTCGGGTTGCCCGTCGCGCTCGACAAGGACACCAACGCCGCCGCCCTCGGGCTCGCGCTCCAGGCGCCCGTCGCCGACTCGTTCGCGTATCTCCATCTCGGTACGGGGCTCGGCTCCGGTCTCGTCCTCGGCGGCGCCCTCCACCGGGGGGCCAGGACCGGGGCGGGGGAGTTCGGGCATCAGACCGTCCAGCTCGACGGGCCGCCGTGCGGCTGCGGCGGCCGGGGCTGTCTGGAGGTCCTGTGCCTGGCGGCCGTGGCCCGGGGCGACGTCCCCGAGGCGGCGCGGATCCTCGGCATCGGCGCCGCGAATCTCGTACGGCTCCTCGACATCGACCGGGTCGTCCTCGGCGGCCGGGCCGTCACCGAGGCCCCCGAGGCCTTCGCGCACGGCGTCGGCGCGGTCCTCGCCGGGGCCGGGCTGAGCACACCGGTCTCGGGCACCGCCACCCCGTACGCCGTCGCAGAGGGGGCGGCGCAGCTGATCCTCGCGCCGGTCTTCGGAAAATAGGCTGATCGGACGGATCGTGTGGGCCGTCCGGGGCGGGGCCGCCCGTCGCTGCCGCGCCCGGGCGGGGCGGGGTGGCAGGGTCGCGGCCGTCCCGTACGCCCACGAGCAGCAAAGGCATCCGCCCCATGCGACTGCGCAACGCCCTTGCCCTCGGAGTGACCGCGGCGACGACCGGAACCGCCGTCCTCGCCCTGGCCGTCGCCCCCTCCTCCGCGGACCCCGGCCGCGGCTCCGGCTCCGGTTCGGAGGGCCGGGGCAAGCCCCCCACCTGCGGCAAGGCGACGGACCCCGACTTCCCCATGGACACCCGGATCCACGGCGGCCCCGGCGACTACGTCCCCGGCGAGGCCTTCCGCACCTTCGAGCTCGACCTCACCAACACCACCACCGAGCCCTGCCGCGGCATCCATCCGGTCCTGGCGCTCGCCGACCGGGACCGGGTCCTCAAGCCGGCCCAGATCCAGCTCGACTTCTACGACTCCGAGGCCCGCCGCTGGCGCCCGGTGCGGTTCGAGGAGACCGAGGAGGACGAGAACATCGGCGTGTTCGGCGACTTCCCCGGCTTCGCCGTCCCCGCGGGCCGCACGGTCACCGTCAGCGTCCGGCTGGCGTTCCGCGCCGGCACCGCGCCCAACGAGGTCGTCGCCAACGCGGCGATCGTGCAGCGGCAGGGGGACGACGGCGACTGGGTCGGCGAGTCCGGCGACTACCGCCTGACCATCGCCGCCGAGGGAGCGGCCGGCGAGACGGACCCCACCCCCGAGGCGACCACGCCACCGAAGGGCGACACCGGCCTCACCCGCCCCGAACTCGCCCACACGGGCCCCGAGTCGGCCACCACCCTGGCCCCCGCCTCCGCCGCACTGCTGCTCACGGGAGCCGCACTGTCCCTCGCCGCCTGCCGCAGGATCCGGCGCGGCTAGGACTGGTCCTGTCGCCGAGCAGGTCGGATGAACCGCGTCCGTCGAGCGCCCGAGCGCCCGAACGGCCAGTCGCCCCAAGCTCGTCGCCCGGCCCCCGCACCCCCACGCCACTCGCCGTACACCCTCCCGTTCATCCCCATCTGCGAGCATCTCCCCGTGGACAACCCGAACCATCCGAGCGACCAGGCACCCGGTGCCCCCATCCGCTCCGGCATCCCCGAGCACGGCCGCATTCCCAAGTACTACGCGGTGAAGGCGAAAGTCGCCTCGCTGATCGACGAGTTGGGCGAAGGCGGGCTGCTGCCCACCGAGCGGGATCTCGCCGTCCGGTACGAGGTCTCCCGGGAGACCGTCCGTCAGGCTCTGCGTGAACTCCTCCTGGAGGGACGGCTGCGGCGCCAGGGGCGCGGGACCGTCGTCGCCGGGCCCAAGCTGGAGCAGCCGCTCTCGCTCGCCAGTTACACCGAGGGCGTACGCCGTCAGGGCCGTCGCCCCGGCCGCGGCCTGATCTCTCTCGACCGCTTCCCCTGCCCCGACGCCCTCGCGCCCGAGGTCGGGGTCCGGCGAGGCGAGCCCGTCTGGCACATGGAGCGCGTGCTGCTCGCCGACGACGAGCGGGTCGGCCTGGAGAGTACGTACGTCTCCGAGGCCCGCGCCCCGCGCCTCGACAAGGACTTCGACCCCGACTCCTCCTTCTACGCCTACCTCCGCGAGGAACTCGGCATCACCTTCGGCGACGCCGACGAGCGGATCGAGACCGTGCTCGCCACCCCCCGCGAGGCCCTGCTCATCGGCACCCCGCCCGCGCTCCCGATGCTGCTGATCCACCGGATCTCCCGGGACACCGCCGGCCGCCCCCTGGAACGCGTCCGCACGCTCTACCGCGGCGACCGCTTCAGCTTCACCGCGCATCTCGGCCACCAGGGCCAGGCCCAGGGCCAGGCCCAGGACCAGGGCCAGGACCAGGGCTGACGGCGACTCCCCGCGACATACGCACCCCTCCCGTATGATCACAGAAAGGTAACGGGTCTAGGCCAAGCTTGTCAGGGCGTTCACCGACCCGTCGTCGCCCGGACGCGTCCGGGCCACTCGTCGCCGCGAGCGTGACGGGCATGAAGGTGATCGTCGTAGGAGCCGGCGTGGTGGGAACCATGCACGCCTGGCACGCAGTGGAACGCGGCCACGAGGTCGTACACATCGAGCGCGAGGCCGAGGCGCGCGGGGCCTCGCTCCGCAACTTCGGCCAGATATGGGTGAGCGGCCGCGCGGGCGGAGAGGAGCTCGACACCGCGCTGCGCGCCCGCGAACTGTGGGAGGGCATCGGCGCCCGCGTCCCCGAGCTCGGCTTCCGGGCGATCGGCTCCCTCACCCCCGTACGCAACGCCCTGGAGCTGGCCGTCGCCGAGGCCGCCCTCGCCCGCCCCGACGCCGCCGCCCGCGGCTACAAGCTGCTGACGGCCGACGAGGCGCGGGCGCACAACCCCGCCCTGCGCGGCGCGTTCGAGGCCGCCCTGTTCTGCGAGCGGGACGCGGCCGTCGAGCCCCGCACCGCCCAACTCGCCCTGCGCGAGGCCCTGCTGGCCTCCGGGAAGTACACGTTCCTGCCGAACCGCGAGGTACGGGACGTCATAGGCGAGAACGCCGTACGGGACGACCACGGCCAGACCCACACCGGCGACGCCGTCGTCCTCTGCACCGGCGCCTGGCTCGGCGGTCTCGTCCGCGAGATCGCCGGCGAGATCCCGGTCCGCCGCGTCCGGCTGCAGATGATGCAGACCGACCCGCTCGGCGAACCGCTCACCACCTCCGTCGCCGACGCGGACTCCTTCCGCTACTACCCGGCGTACGCGTCCGAGGCGCTGGACGCCCTCGACTCCGGGCAGGCGCAGGACCCGACCGCCGCCGCCCACAAGATGCAGCTGCTGATGGTCCAGCGCCTCGACGGCGGACTGACCATCGGCGACACGCACGAGTACGAGCACCCCTTCGCCTTCGACACCCTCGAAGACCCCTACGAGCATCTCACCCGCGTCGTCGAGTCCTTCCTCGGCCGCCCGCTGCCGAAGATCCGGCGCCGCTGGGCGGGCGTGTACGCGCAGTGCACCGACACCAGCCGGGTCGTGCACCGCCGGCAGGTCCGCGACGGCGTGTGGCTGGTGACGGGACCCGGTGGGCGCGGCATGACCTGCTCGCCCGCCATCGCCGAGACGACCGCGAACGAACTGGGCTGGTGAGCGGCATGACCGAACGGAACCTTGTCGTACTGGACATGGCGGGCACCACCGTCGCCGACGGCGGCCTCGTCGAGCGGGCCTTCACGGCGGCCGCCGAGCGCCTCGGCGAGGACCCCGCCACGATGATCGACTACGTCCGCGCCACCATGGGCGAGTCCAAGATCTCCGTCTTCCGCCACCTCTTCGGCGGCGACGAGACCCGCGCCCGGCAGGCCAACCTCGCCTTCGAGGAGGCGTACGGGGAGCTGGTCGCCGGCGGCCTGATGGCGCCGGTCCCCGGCGCGGCCGAGGCGATCGCCGAGCTGAGGCGGCAGGGCCGGACGGTCGTCCTGACCACCGGGTTCGCCCGGGTCACCCAGGACGCGATCCTCGACGCGCTCGGCTGGCGGGACCTGGTCGAGCTGACCCTCTGCCCGGCGGACGCGGGCGGCCGGGGGCGCCCGTATCCGGACATGGTCCTCGCCGCCTTCCTCCGTACCGGAGTCGTGGACGACGTCCGGCAGATCGTGGTCGCGGGCGACACGTCGTACGACATGCTCAGCGGGGTCCGGGCGGGCGCCGGGATCGTGGCGGGCGTGCGGACGGGGGCGCACGACGAGACCGCGCTGCGGAAGCACGGCGCCACGCACGTCCTCGCCTCGGTCGCGGAACTGCCCGCGCTGCTCGCGGAGTCGGGGACATGACCACCGGAACCGGAAGCGGAACCGGAACGGGAACGGGAAGCGGGATCCGCTTCGACGGCGTCACCGTCGCGTACGGCCACCACACCGTGCTCGACTCGCTCGACCTGACCGTCGAGCCCGGCGAGGTCATGGCCCTGCTCGGGCCCTCCGGCTCCGGCAAGACGACCGCGCTGCGGGCGGTCGCCGGGTTCGTCCAGCCCGCCTCCGGGCGGGTGTTCATCGGCGACCGCGATGTCACGGCCCTCCCGCCGCACAGGCGGGGGATCGGGATGGTCGTGCAGCAGTACGCGCTCTTCCCGCACATGAGGGTCGAGGACAACGTGGCTTTCGGCCTGAAGGCGCAGAGGGCACAGAAGGCGCAGAAGGCGCAGAAGACGCCGAGGGGCGAGATCGCCGGGCGGGTCGCCGAGGCCCTGGAGATGACCGGGATGGCGGCCTACGCCCGGCGCTACCCGCGCGAGCTGTCCGGCGGACAGCAGCAGCGCGTCGCCATCGCGCGGGCGCTGGCCATCCGGCCGAACGTGCTGCTGCTCGACGAGCCGCTGTCCGCGCTGGACGCGCAGCTCCGCTCCGGGATGCTGGCGGAACTCGCCCGTCTCCACCGCGAGTTGCCCGACGTCTCGATCCTGTACGTCACCCACGACCAGGTCGAGGCGCTCACCCTCGCCGACCGGATCGCCGTCATGGACAAGGCCCGGCTCCAGGACTGCGGCACGCCGCAGGACCTGTACCGCCGTCCTCGTACGGAGTTCACGGCGTCGTTCGTCGGCAACGCGAACCTGCTGCCGGTGACGGTCGGGGCGGGTGGGATCGCCTTCGAAGGTACGGAGCTCAAGGTGCCGGTCCTCGACGCGGCGCCCGGTTCCCCGGCCACGCTGTGCGTACGACCGCACCTCGTCGGCCTCGGCGACGGGCCGAACGCCTTGCGGGGGCGGATCGCCGAGGTCCAGTGGCGGGGCTCGACGCACCGCCTGTACGTCGACGTCCAGGGCCACCGCGTCACAGCGGACGTCCGGGAGCTCCGGGAGACGCCGGCACTTGGGGACGAGGTCACGCTGCACTTCGCACCGGAGGACGGGGTGCTGCTGGGGGCCGGGGTGACCGATGGGTAGCCCCGCGGAGCCGCTCATGAAGCCTGAACGCGCACGTGGCGTGGAGAACGAGCCGCCCAGCGCTCGCCGTGGCGCGGGCCCCGCTTCCGCAGGGGACGCCGGCGCGGGACGCGTCCCGCGTCGCGTGCCCGCATGGCTCTGGGCCGTTCCGCCCGTCGTCGCCCTCGGGCTCGTCTTCCTCTATCCCCTCGCCCTCGTCGTCCGGGAGTCCCTCGCCCCCGGCGCCTACGCCGACGTGTTCTCCTCGGACACCTTCCGCGAGGCCCTGGTCACCACCGTCTGGCTGGCCGTCGGCTCCACCGTCGGGTGCCTGGTCCTCGGGTTCGTCCTGGCCCTCGTCATCGCGTTCGTGCCGTTCCCCGGCGGGAAGGCGGTGTCGAAGTTCATCGACGTCTTCCTCTCCTTCCCGTCCTTCCTGATCACGCTCGCCCTGCTCTTCCTCTACGGCACGGTCGGCATGGCCAACGGCGTGTGGACGGACCTCACGGGCGCCGAGCCCGGCACCGGGCCCTTCCGGTTCCTGACCACCCCCTGGGGTGTCCTCCTCGCCGAGATCACGTACTTCACGCCCTTCGTGATGCGCCCCCTCCTCGCCGCGTTCTCGCAGATGGAGACCGCCCAGCTGGAGGTGGCCTCCTCCCTCGGCGCGCGGCCGCTGCGGATCGTGCGGCAGGTGATCCTGCCCGAGGCGCTGCCGGCGCTCGCCGCCGGCGGGAGTCTCGTCCTGGTCATGTGCCTCAACGAGTTCGGGATCGTCCTCTTCACCGGCGCCAAGGGCGTCACGACACTCCCGATGCTCGTCTACGGCAAGGCGATCCTCGAGTCCGACTACGCCGCCGCGTGCGTGGTCGCCGTCGTCAACGTCGCGATCTCCGTCGGTCTCTACGGCCTCTACCGGGTGGTGAGTCGTCGTGTTGGTGCATAGCCGTACGGGCCGGTGGACCGCCTGGGTCCTCTTCGCAGTCCTCTTCGTGCCGCTTTTCGCCCTGCCCCTCCTCGTGATCCTCGCCGCCTCGTTCTCCACGCACTGGTCCGGCGCCTTTCCCTCCGGGCCCACGGCCGGGCACTACACGGCGGCCGTGCGCGGCGAGTCGCTCCAGGCGCTGACCACCAGCCTGGTCACCGCCGTCACCGCGAGCGTGCTCGCGCTGACCATCGGCGCCTGGGCGGCGCTCGCCGCGGCCGCCCTCCGTGCCAAGGGCAGGAGGCTCCTCGACGCGCTGTTCGTGCTGCCGGTCGCCGTGCCCTCGGTGGTCGTCGGACTCGCCGTCCTGGTGGCCTTCTCGCAGCCGCCCGTGCTCCTGAACGGCACGCGCTGGATCGTGGTCCTCGCGCACACGATTCTTGTCACGGCGTTCGCCTACCAGTCGGTCGCGGCCGCCATCCTCCGTCTCGACCCGATGTACGAGCAGGCGGCGGCCAGTCTCGGCGCCCGCCCCTCGTACGTCCTGCTCCGGGTGAAGCTGCCGCTCCTGCTGCCGTCCCTGAACGCGGCCGCCGGGCTCTGTTTCGCCCTGTCCATGGGCGAGTTGAGCGCCACGATGATGCTCTACCCGCCGGACTGGCTGCCGCTTCCGGTGCTGATCTTCACCGCCACCGACCGCGGCTCCCTCTTCACCGGCTCCGCGCTCGCCGTGGTCCTCATGGCCGCGACCCTGCTCGTCCTGCTCGCCGTCTCCCGTATCCGTACCAGAGCTTCCTTCCGTTAGGAGAAAACGACGTCATGCGTACGTACGCCAACCCGATCGCCGCCACGGTCATCGGCAGCCTCGCCCTCACCGCCACGCTCACCGCCACGCTCACCGCCTGCGGCGGTTCCTCGGGCACCGCATCCGACGAGAAGATCGTCACCGTCTACAGCGCCGACGGCCTCAAGGGCGAGAAGGGCGACGGCTGGTACGACAAGGTCTTCGCCGACTTCGAGAAGCAGACCGGCATCAAGGTCAAGTACGTCGAGGGCGGTTCCGGCGAGATGGTGCAGCGCGCCGTCCGCGAGAAGAACAACACGCAGGCCGATGTCATCGTGACCCTGCCGCCCTTCATCCAGCAGGCCGACTCCAAGGGGCTGCTGCAGTCCTACACCCCCCAGGGCGCCGACCAGGTCAGCGGCGCCGACAAGGCCGCCGACGGCAAGTGGACCTCGGTCGTCAACAACTACTTCGGCTTCATCTACAACAAGGAGCAGCTGAAGCAGGCCCCCACGACCTGGGAGCAGCTCCTGGATCCCTCGTACAAGAACAAGCTGCAGTACTCCACGCCCGGTGTCGCGGGCGACGGAACGGCCGTCGTCATCAAGGCGATGCACGACTTCGGCGGCCAGGAGCCGGCGATGGAGTACCTGAAGAGGCTCCAGGCCAACAACGTCGGCCCGTCCTCCTCCACCTCCAAGCTCGCCCCCAAGGTCGACAAGGGCGAGATCCTCGTCGCCAACGGGGACGTCCAGATGAACTTCGCCCAGTCCAAGTCCATGCCGAACCTCGGCATCTGGTTCCCGGCCAAGGACGGCGGCAAGCCGACCAGCTTCGCCCTGCCGTACGCCGCCGGCCTGGTGAACAAGGCCCCGCACGGCGAGAACGGCAAGAAGCTGCTCGACTTCATGCTCGGCGAGCAGGCCCAGCGCGAGGTCAGCGCGATCGGCGGCGGCTTCCCGGCCCGCAAGGACGTCAAGGCCACCGACGCCAACGCGATCGAGCTGGCGAAGCTGATGGAGGGCGTCGAGATCTTCGAGCCGGACTGGGCGGACGTCGACAAGAACCTCAAGGCGTACGTCGACGCGTGGAAGTCCGCGACCGGCAGCTGAGAGTTCACCGCACGGTTCTGGAATCCCCTCCCATGTAGCGGAAAGATAACGGGTACGGACCAAGGTGCCAACGCACCAACGCACCAACGCCCCCGAGGAGTCGGGGGCGTTGGCATGCCGCCACCCCCATTCACGGAGGAAACGAAGATGCCGATCACCGGCATATCCCGTCGCACCGTGCTCGCCGCCGCAGGCGCCACCACCGCCCTCGCCGCCACGGGCGCCGTCACCGCGCCCGCCGCCCACGCCGCCTCCCCCACGCTCCCGAACGGCACGAGCAAGGACAAGGTGCTCGTCGTCGGCATGGACGGCGTGCGCCACGACAGGATCGACGCCGCCAAGGCCCCCACCCTCAAGTCCCTGATGGCGAACGGGACGTACGGCCTCTCCCTGCTCTACGCCAACCCGATGGCCGCGACCTCGTCCGGCCCCGGCTGGTCCACGATCTCCACCGGCGTCTGGCCCGACAAGCACGGCGTGAAGGACAACACCTTCACCGGCAAGAACTACGCGGCCTACCCCGGATTCCTGGCCCGGCTGGGCCAGATCCGCCCCGACCTCTCGCTCTTCGCCGCCGTCGACTGGCCCGAGCTGGACACCCACGGCACGGTCACCCCCGGCGCCGACGCCAAGCTCGTCTACAACAACAACTACGCCGTCAACGACAAGGTGATCACCGACATCACCGAGGACATCCTCCGCAACCAGAACCCGGACGTCCTCTTCGTCTACTTCGGCGAGACCGACGCGGCCGGCCACAGCTACGGCGCCGCCAGCCGGCGCTACCTCGACGCCATCGACGTCCAGGACGGCTACCTCGGCCGGCTGCTGACCGCGATCAAGGCCCGCCCCGCCTACGCGACCGAGCGCTGGACCGTCATCGTCACCACCGACCACGGCCACACCGACGCCGGCGGCCACGGAGGCTCCGCCATCGAGGAGCGCCGCACCTTCGTCCTCGCCCAGGGCCCCGGGATCGCCGCCGGCGCCCGCCCCATCGACACCCGGCTCGTCGACGTCGCCGCCACCGTCTTCCACCAGCTCGGCATCGTCCCCGCCGCCTCCTGGGGCCTGGACGGCAAACCGATCCAGCAGCGCTCCACCGACCCCTTCGACGCGCTCCACGGATCGCTGAGCACCCGCGTCGACGAGACCGGCATCCCCACCGGCGTCCTCGGCTTCACCCACACCGCGCCCAGCGGCTGGTCCGTCATCAACAACGCCATGGGCACCGGCGGCATGGCCGAGTGGCGCGGCTGGGCCTTCGCCACCGACGAGTTCTGGTCCCGCACCCAGCGCGACCAGTCCCGTGAGCTCAACGTCCGCGCCCGCGGCGTCTTCGCCGTCGCCGACTCCGACGAGTGGGCCGACAAGTCCTTCTCCGGTACGTACGACTCGACCCTGGTCACGCCCGCGTACGGCGTCTCCGGCGCGACCCGGGTCACCCTGGACTTCACCACGTTCTACCGCCAGGAGGGCAGCCAGACCGCCCAGGTCCTCGCCTCCTTCAACGGCGGTACGCCGACCGTCGTCAAGAGCTACACCTCCGACGTCGTCTCCCAGCCGCAGTCGCTCACCGTCAACGTCCCCTCCGGGGCGTCCAGTGTGAGCTTCCGCTTCCGCTACACCGGGTCCAACAACTGGTACTGGGTGATCGACGGGGTCAAGGTCACGGCTTCCTGATTAGGCTGGGGGCGTCGCCACAGCGCTGTCGCGGCGCCCCCAGCACACCGCACGATTTCTGTACGGCAGGAGTCCGACGCACATGGCAGAGCGCAAGCCGATCGAATCCTGGCTCACCGACATGGACGGCGTCCTCATTCACGAGGGCGTTCCCATCCCCGGCGCCGACGCGTTCATCAAGAAGCTGCGGGAGACCGGGAAGCCGTTCCTGGTGCTCACCAACAACTCGATCTACACCGCCCGCGACCTGCACGCCCGCCTCGCCCGCATGGGCCTGGAGGTGCCGGTGGAGAACATCTGGACCTCGGCGCTCGCGACCGCCAAGTTCCTGGACGACCAGCGCCCCGGCGGCACCGCGTACGTCATCGGCGAGGCCGGACTGACCACCGCGCTGCACGACATCGGCTACGTCCTGACCGACCACGACCCCGACTACGTGGTCCTCGGCGAGACGCGTACGTACTCCTTCGAGGCCATGACCAAGGCCGTCAGGCTCATCAACGCCGGCGCCCGGTTCATCTGCACCAACCCCGACGAGACCGGCCCGTCCCTGGAGGGCCCGCTGCCGGCCACCGGCTCGGTCGCCGCCCTCATCACGAAGGCCACCGGCAAGGAGCCGTACTTCGCGGGCAAGCCGAACCCGCTGATGATGCGCACCGGCCTCAACGCCATCGGAGCGCACTCCGAGACCAGCGCCATGATCGGCGACCGGATGGACACCGACATCCTGGCCGGCCTGGAGGCGGGCATGCAGACCTTCCTGGTGCTCACCGGTCTGACGTCGCAGGCGGAGATCGACCGCTTCCCGTTCCGGCCCTCCAAGATCGTCGACTCGATCGCCGACCTTGTGGACCGCGTCTAGCGCGTCCAGCGCGTCTGGAAAGCCCCTGGTCGGACCCCTGCGGATGCGAGAAGGCCAGAACCGGGTGACCCTGCCAGTATCAGGAGGTCACGATGCGTTCAGGTCCCATTGCTCTCCGTGCCGCAGGGGCTGCGGCCCTGCTGGTACTGGCACCGGCGGCCGGTACCGCCTACGCCGGCGACGGGGTGAAGGTCACCGTCACCCCGTCCACCGCCGCGCCGGGCGCCGATGTCGACATCCGCGTCCAGGGCTGCAAGGGCACGACCGGTGTCGCCAGGTCCCAGGCCTTCGTCGCCGACGCCGAGCTCACCGGCCGTGACGGCGGCGACTTCCCGCTGTTCGGCGACACCACCGTCAAGTCGGGCCTGGAGAAGGGCACGTACAAGGTCAGTGTGACCTGCGACGGCCGGGAGCATCGTGACGTCGGCCTGATCCGCGTCCAGCACCGCAAGCCCGAGCCGACGCACCAGCCGACGCATCAACCGACGCATCAGCCCACCCATCAGCCCACCCACCAACCGACGCACCGGCCCACCCAGCACGCGAGCCCGATCGCCCCGGTCCGGGCCGGGGGCGGCGGTGCGGCCCTCGCGGTCCAGGCTCCGGCCGCACCGGGCGTCGCGCAGACCACCAGCGCGAACGGCCTCGGCACCCCGTACACCCTGGTCGGCCTGGGCCTCGCCGCCATCGCCGCCGTGGCCGTCGCCTTCCGCAGCGCACGCCGCCGCCGTACGGGCTCGGCCCCGGGCACGGACTGACGGCCGTGTCCTCCGCGCCCCGCCCGGCGGGCAGCGGGCGGATGTCGACCGGGGTGGCCTGGGCCGTCCTGCTCCTCGGGCTCTCGCTCTGGGGCCGCGAGATCGCCGACGGGCCCGGTGGCGCCTCGGCCCCGACCACCGGTGACATCGCCGCGGTCGGCCGCCCGCTCGGCGCCCCCCTGCCGCCCGCCCACCGCCCCATGAACCCCGCCGAGCCGCGCCGGGTGGAGATCCCCTCCCTCGGCATCGCGGCGCCGGTCGTCGGACGCGGCCTGGACGGTACGGGCGCGGTCGACCCGCCGCCCTTCGAGATGCCGCGCACGGTCGGCTGGTTCCGCACCGGCACCCATCCGGGCGCGGCGGGCGCGGCCCTCTTCGTCGGCCATGTCGACACCGCGACCAGGCCGGCCGTCTTCTACGCGCTGAGCTCCGCCCGCCCCGGCGCCACGGTGAAGGTGACCCGGACGGACGGCTCGATAGCCGTGTTCACCATCGACGACGTCCAGGTCTTCTCGCGCGAGAACTTCGACGCCCGGAAGGTGTACGGCCGGCGTCAGGCCGACCGCGCCGAGCTGCGCCTGATCACCTGCGGCGGGACCTTCGACCGCGCGACCGGTACGTACACGGCGAACGTGGTCGTCTCCGCGTACCTGACGGGAACGGCGAAGGCCTGATCACGGCCACGATCGGACCACCGGGCCCGGCCGGCGGGCCACGCCCCGCGCGCCCGACGGCCGGGCCGGTCCTCGACCGCGGGCGCACGGACTGCGGGAGAAGCCCGGCGCCGCCGCGGGAGGTTCGGGTTCCGCAACTCTAGAACGGGCGTCCGGTCCCGGCCCAGATCTCCTCCGCACGACCGGGGAGATGGCCGATTCCGTACGGGAGTTGGATGAACGAGTAGAGGCCCCCTCGCCGATGGTGAGGGGGCCTCTACTGTGCGTGCGCCGCCAGGGACTCGAACCCCGGACCCGCTGATTAAGAGTCAGCTGCTCTAACCAACTGAGCTAGCGGCGCCTGCTGACCTGCATAACTCTACCCGACGTCCGAGGGTGCTCCTGACCATTACCGATCGCCCCCGGCCTGTCGGATGGTCCTTTCGTAGCTTCGATCCGTCAAAATGCGATTTGTCCAGACAGTTGAGACACTGGCGCCCGTGCACCAGCGCCAAAAGATCTTGACGAGTGTGGAGGGGAATCGCATGAGTGTGCCGGTCTTCGAGGAGTTCGAGCCCGCGGCCGACTGCGGCTGCGCGGGCTGCGCCCAGCAGCGGCGCGATCATGCCCTTGGCCTGCCCGTACGGGCAGGCGGTCACCCGGCGGCGCACGGAGCGCGCCGCGCGCTGGTCCTGGTGACCGCGGCAGGCGTGGTCCTCGGCGGCGGGGGAGTGAGCGCGCTCGCCCGGCCGTCCGACCCGGCGGCGCCCGTCACCCCGGCGGACCTGACGTCGGAGACGGGTGCGGGCGCGGCGGCCACGGCCGCCGTACCCGGCCCCGACACCCCCCAGGGCGGCACCGGCCCGCTGCACGGAGCCCCCGGCCCCGGCGCGCAGCCGTCCCCCGTCGCCACTCCGACGACCAGTCAGATCACCACCCAGTCCCTGCGGAAGACCACCCGCGCCGAGATCATCAACCGCGCGAAGCGGTGGGTGAACGCCCAGGTCCCGTACTCGATGGAGAGGTACTGGTCCGACGGCTACCGCCAGGACTGCTCCGGCTACATCTCGATGGCGTGGAACCTGCGCGCCAACGAGTGGACCGGCAGCCTCGACCGCTTCGGCGAGCGGATCGACCGCACGGAGCTCCAGCCCGGCGACATCCTGCTCTTCCACAACCCGGCCAATCCGACCAAGGGCTCGCACGTCACGATCTTCGGCGGCTGGACGGACTACACCCACACCTCGTACATCGCGTACGAGCAGACCAAGCCGCGCACCCGCCGGCAGGCCACGCCGCTGGCGTACTGGAGCTACTCCGACCGCTACACGGCCTACCGGTACCGGGGCGTGGTGAGCGGCGGCAGCGCCGGCTCGACCACGACGGCGACGCCGTATCCGGGCTCGGCGATGTTCGGGCCGGGCGCGAACAACGCGTACGTCACCCAGCTCGGGCGGCTGCTCGTCCAGCGCGGCGGCAAGGCGTACTACAGCACGGGCCCCGGCCCGCGCTGGGGCGAGGCGGACCGGCGGGCGACCCAGGCGTTCCAGCGGGCGCAGGGCTGGAAGGGCAAGGAGGCGGACGGGATGCCCGGGCCGCATACCTGGCGCCTTCTGGTGGCGGGCCAGGGCAGGAGCATCGGCGGTTCGAGTGGTTCGGGCGGGTCAAGCGCCCATGTGGCGGGGTTCCCCGGGCGTGGCTACTTCCGTCCGGGCCAATCCAACGCATATGTGGAGAAGCTGGGCAAACAGCTGGTGAAGCGGGGCTACGGCAAGCACTACCTGTCGGGTCCCGGTCCGCGCTGGAGCGAGGCGGACCGTCGCAGTGTCGAAGCGTTCCAGCGGGCACAGGGATGGCGCGGCGGCGCGGCCGACGGCTACCCGGGCCCGGAGACCTGGCGGCGCTTGTTCCGATGACCCCGAGAGCATGAGGTGGACCCCATGACCGCATCGACCCCAACCCCCGACTCGGGCGCGGCGGCGAGCCGCGACGCGGCCCGCACGGCCCGCCGCCTGACGGACGAGCTCCGCGCGCGCCCGAGACCGTCGACCGTCGCCGGTACGGGGCCGACTCCGCCGGGCCCCGCGGCCGGTCCCGCGGTCGGTCCTGCGGTCGGCCCTGCGGGGGAGCGGGTGGGCCCGTCCGCCGCCCAGCCCCCGGCCGCGCCCGCCGCCCCGACCGCCCCGGAGCCCCGGCTCGTCACGCCGAGCGCCTTGGGCGGTCGGGAGCTGCGGCCGGGTACGCCGACCGCGGCTTCGACCCGTACGCCGGATGCGCTTCGGTCCGTCACCCCGACCGGCTCGGGCGGCGCGGAATCCCGGCCCGGTACGCCGACCGGCTCGGGCGTGACCGCGTTGGGTGGTCCCGAGCTTCGCTCCGGTACGCCGACCGGTTCGGGTGCGACAGCTCTGGGTGGTCCGGAGTCCCGGCCCGGTACGCCGGTCGGCCTGGGCGCGACCGCGTTGGGTGGTCCAGAGCTTCGCTCCGGTACGCCGACCGGTTCGGGTGCGACAGCTCTGGGTGGTCCGGAGTCCCGGCCCGGTACGCCGGTCGGCCTGGGCGTGACCGCGTTGGGGGGTCGGGAGCTGCGGCCCGGTGTGCCGACCGCGGCTTCGGTCGGTCCGGTCCTTCGGGCCGGTACGCCGACGGCCCCCGCAGGGTCGGCCGCGGCGACCCTTCCGGGTGCGTCGTCCGCTCCGGGCGCGCCGGGGGCCTGGTCCGATGACTCGGGTCCGTCCGTCGCGCGTGGGCCGGATGGGCTTCGGTCCGTCATCCCGACCGGCTCGGGCGGCCCGGAGTCCCGGCCCGGTGCGCCGACCGGCCTTGGCGCGACGGCCTTGGGCGGCCCGGAGCTTCGCTCCGGTACCCCGATCGGCTCGGGCGGCCCGGAGTCCCGCCTCGTCACGCCGACCGGCCTTGGCGCGACCGCGTTGGGCGGTCGGGAGCTGCGGCCGGGTACGCCGACCGCGGCTTCGGTCGGTCCGAGCGAGGTGGGCGAACACCCCGTGGGCTCCGGCGAAAGCGCCGCGCCCCCGGTGGACGCGCCCGGAGGCGTGCCCGATCTTCGGCGGATCGTCGGGGCCGGGGTGCGGGTCGTCGCCGTGCCGGTGGCCGCCGACATGAAGGCGCAGGCGCAGACCCTGCCCCCACCCCAGACCCCACCCCAGACCCAGCCCCCGACGCAGACCCAGGCCCGCCCCTCCGTCCGGCGCAGGACCGTGATCGGGGCCGAGACGACCGGGTCGATCCCCGTGCACCTGCTCTTCCGGGAGGAGCCGGACGACGACGGCGGCCCGGACACCGTCGCCATGGCACCCCCGGTGCCGGCCGCGTCCCCCACCCCCAAGGCCGTCATCCCCGCCCCCACCCGCTCCCATCCCGCCCGCCCCGCCCCCACGGCCGACCCCAAGCTCGTCGAGCGCGACGGCCCCGTCCTGCCCGGGTGGATCGGGGTCGTCGCCGGGATGCTGGCGCTCGCCGGGTGCGCGGCCGTCCTGTGGTGGACCGGGGCCGTGCCCGAGCAGCTCGCCCGGATGCTCCGGCTGCCCCCGCGTCCGTACCACGGCATCCACCTCGGACAGTGGGCCCTCCTCGCCCTCGGCGTGCTCATCACCCTCTTCTCCTTCGGCGGTCTCGGCCGCGGCCGCGTCGGCTACGCCTGGGTCCTCACCCTCTTCGGCGACTACCGCGGCAGCGTCCGCCGCACCGGTCTCGTCTGGATGAGCCCCCTCCTCCTGCGCCGCCGCGTCGACGTCCGCCTGCGCCACTGGCGCAGCGAGCCGCTCTCCGCGGTGGACGCCAAGGGCACCGCCCTCCATGTCGTCGTCCTCGTCGTCTGGCGCATCCGGGACACCGTCCGCGCCGCGCTCGGTGTCGACGGGCACGAGGAGTACCTGCGCGAGCAGGTCGAGGCGGCGATGGCCCGGGTCCTGTCCCAGCTTCCGGCGGACGCCTTCCACGAGGACGCCCCGACCCTGCGCGACGCGGAGGCCGTCGGCGAGGCCCTGACCCGGATGATCTCCGCGGAGTGCGCCCCGGTGGGGATCGACGTGTTCTCGGCGCAGCCGACCCGGATCGAGTACGCCCCCGAGATCGCGGCCGCGATGCAGCGGCGCCGGATCGCCGCGATCGACGCCAAGCACCGGGACAGCGTGCTGACCTCCGTCGTGGACGCGGTGGACGACGTGGTCCACCGGCTGACCACGCGTGGTCTCGTCGAGCTGGACGACTACGAGCGCAAGGCGCTGGTCAAGGACCTGACCGTGGCGTTCTACACCGGCCGCACGGCCTCCGGAGAAGGCGCGTGACCGGTCTGGACACGGCCAACTTCCGTCAATACCTTGTTACTTGGTCTAGACCGGAATAGGCACTACCGCAGAACCACCGCAGAACTACCGCACCACCACCGCACGCGTGCAGCACGGGTCACAGAACTCCCCCACGTTCACCTGGAGCGACAGCATGCGCAAAAAGATAGGCGTGGCGGCGGTGACGCTCGGCGTCGCCGGCGCCTCCCTCTTCGCCACGAGCACGGCCAGCAGTCACGGCTACACCGACCTCCCCATCAGCCGCCAGAAGCTCTGCGCCAACGGCACCGTGACCAACTGCGGCGGCATCCAGTGGGAGCCGCAGTCGGTCGAGGGCCCCAAGGGCTTCCCGGCCGCCGGGCCCGCCGACGGCACGATCTGCGCCGGCGGCAACTCCCGCTTCGCCCAGCTCGACGACCCCCGGGGCGGCGCCTGGCCCACCACGAGGCTCACCTCGGGCCAGAGCCACACCTTCCGCTGGCAGTTCACCGCCCGCCACAGCACCACCGACTTCAGGTACTACATCACCAAGAACGGCTGGAACGGCACCCAGAAGCTCACGCGGGCCGCCCTCGACCCGCAGCCGTTCCTCACCGTCCCGTACAACAACCAGCAGCCGCCGTCCACGCTCTCGCACTCCGGGACCATCCCGGCGGGCAAGACGGGCCGGCATCTGATTCTGGCGGTCTGGACGATCGCGGACACCGGGAACGCCTTCTACGCGTGCTCGGATGTTCAATTCTGACGTCTCGTCAGTTACCGTCCGGCGTATGACCGTGGCGGAGCTCGTGCAGCGTCAGTGGGGCGACCACAGGGTCGGACTGAGGACGCAGGACACGGTCCTCACCCACCACCAGGTCGCCGCCGGAGCCGCCGCGCGGGCCGCGCTGCTCGTCGATCTGCTGCCCCGGGGTGCCGAGCCGCACCTCGGGGTGCTCCTCGACAACACGCCGGAGTTCCCGCTCTGGCTCAGCGCGGCGGCCCTCGCGGGGGCCGCCGTCGCCGGCATCAACCCCACCCGGCGCGGCGCCGAACTGGCCCGCGACATCCAGCACACCCAGGTCAGGATCCTGGTCACCCAGCGCGCGTACCTTCCCCTGCTCGACGGGCTTCCCCTGCCGGGCGTACGCGTCCTGGTGACCGACACCGACGCGTACCGGGAACTCCTGGTCCCCTTCGAGGGCGCGAAACCGGGCGAGGCCGTCGCCCGCCCGGTGCGCCACGACAGCCGGCTGCTGCTCTACTTCACCTCCGGCTCGACGGGGGCGCCCAAGGCGGCGATCTGCAGTCAGGGACGGCTCGCGGCGGCGGGCGCGTCGCTGGTGGAGCAGTTCGGCGTACGGCCGGACGACGTCCACTACATCTGCATGCCGATGTTCCACGGCAACGCAGTGATCGCGGACTGGGCCCCGGCGCTCGCGGCCGGCGCGGGTGTCGCACTGCGGGCCCGGTTCTCGGCCTCGCGCTTCCTGCCGGACGTACGGGAGTTCGGCGCCACCTACTTCACCTATGTGGGCCGGGCGATCCAGTACCTCCTGGCCACCCCGCCCGGCCCCGACGACCGCGCGCACGGACTGCGGCTCGGCTTCGGTACGGAGGCGGGGGCGGTGGACGCGGCCCGTTTCGAGGAGCGGTTCGGGGCGAGGCTGGTGGAGGGGTACGGCTCCTCCGAGGGCGGCGCGGCGATCCGCCGGACGCCGGACACACCGGCGGGTGCCATCGGGCGGGCGGCCCCGGGGGACGACCTGGCGGTCGTGGACCCGGAGTCCGGCGAGGAGTGCGAGCCCGCGGCCTTCTCGCCCACCGGCCGGCTCCTCAACGCCTCCTCGGCGATCGGCGAGCTGGTCAACCGCGGCCGCAACCCCTTCGAGGGCTACTGGCGCAACCCCGGGGCGCAGGCGGCCCGCCTGCGCGGAGGCTGGTACTGGACCGGGGACCTCTTCTACCGCGACGCGGACGGGTTCCTGTACTTCGCGGGGCGTACGGACGACCGGCTGCGGGTCGACAGCGAGAACCTCGCGGCGGCGATGATCGAGCAGATCCTGGCGCGGTGGGAGCGCGCGGCGGGCGTCGCGGTCTACGCGATACCGGACCCGGTGGCGGGGGACCAGGTGATGACGGCGATCGCCCTGCGCGAGGGCGCCGCGTTCGACCCGGCGGCCTTCCAGGAGTTCCTCGCCGCCCAGCCGGACCTGGGGACGAAGATGCCGCCGCGCTTCGTGCGCGTGGTCCCCGCGCTCCCGCTGACCGCGACGAACAAGATCCACCGCGTGGCGCTGCGCCGGGAGTCCTTCCTCTGCGAGGACCCGGTCTGGTGGCGCCCGACGCCGACGGCCCCGTACGAACGCCTGACCATGGACGCCATCGCGTCCCTGCGCGACGAGTACGCCGCCCACGGCCGCCCGCTGCCGTCCTAGCTTCACTGTCGTGGGCATACGTTCCGCGGGGCGACGGGCGCCCCCCGGGGGGTAGTGCCAGGCATACCTCCTGCCCACCCGCCAGACCGATGGCCCCGCACCGCGACCGCCCCCTACCGTGATCCCCATGGAGCCCCGTACCCCCTGGCAGGCCCTCACCCGCGGCCGATACGTCCGCACCGGCTGGCCCTGGCGGGCCGTCGGCTATCTCGGCAGCGGCGTCGTCACCGGGGCGATCGCACTCGCCGTCCTGCTGCTCTTCGGGGTCCTCGCCGTCGTTCTCGTCGGAATCCCCCTCCTCCTGCTCACCGCCCTCGCCCTCGGCGGCGTCGAGCGGCGCCGGCTCCGGCTCGTCGACCTCGACCCCGCCGCCGATCCGCACCGGGTCCCCGACGCCCCCGGCCTGGCCGCCTGGCTCCGCGTACGGGTCCGGGAGCAGGTCACCTGGCGGGAGCTCGCGTACGCCGTGCTGCACGCCACCGTCCTGTGGCCGCTCGACCTGCTCGTCCTCGCGGTCGCCCTCGGGCTGCCCGCCGCCCTGCTGAGCGCGCCCCTCCGGCTCGCCCTGGACGGCCAGGAGACCAAGGTCGTCAAGGCCTACCTGGTCACCTCCTACCCCCAGGCCTTCGCCGCCGCCCTCCTCGGGGCCGCGCTCCTCGTCGTCCTCCTCTACCCGCTCGGGGCGTTCGCCGGGGCCCGCGCCGCCCTGAGCCGGGCGCTGCTCGCTCCCCGCGAGGCCGAGCTGCGGGACCGGATCGGTGAGGTCACCGCCTCCCGGGCCCGGCTCGTCGCCGCCTTCGAGGCCGAGCGCCGGCGGATCGAGCGCGATCTCCACGACGGCGCCCAGCAGCGCCTGGTCGCTCTCACCATGACCCTGGGCCTCGCCCGGCTCGACGCCCCGCCCGGCCCGCTCGCCGACCAGCTCGCCAAGGCCCACGAGGAGGCCGGCCAGGTCCTCACCGAACTGCGCGAACTCATCCACGGCATCCACCCGCAGGTCCTCGCCGACTACGGCCTCGCCGCCGCCCTCACCGACGCCGCCGACCGTTCCGCCGTCCCCGTGGACACCACGGACATCGACCTGCCCCGGCTGCCCGCCGCCGTCGAGAGCGCCGGCTACTTCGCCGTCTGCGAGGCGCTCGCCAACATCGGCCGGCACAGCGGTGCCACCAGGGCCCGGATCAGCGCCCGGCACGCGGCCTCCCTCACGATCGAGGTCGAGGACGACGGCCGCGGCGGCGCCACCGCATCCATCAGCGGCTCCGCCGCGGGGTCCGCCGGAACCGGCCTCACCGGACTCGCCGACCGGCTCGCCGTCCTCGATGGCACACTGACGATCATCAGCCCGGCCGGCGGCCCGACCCTCCTACGAGTGGAGATTCCTTGTCCCGCACTGCCCGATCGCTCCGCGTCGTCCTCGCAGAGGACAGCGTCCTCCTCCGCGAAGGGCTGATCGGGCTGCTCGCCCGCTTCGGCCACGAGGTCGTCGCCGCGGTCGGCGACGCCGACGGACTGCGCGCGGCCGTCGCCGAGCACGACCCGGACATCGTCGTCACCGACGTCCGGATGCCGCCGGGGTTCCAGGACGAGGGGCTGCGCGCCGCCGTCGCCCTGCGGGCCGACCGCCCCGGTCTGCCCGTGCTCGTCCTCAGCCAGTACGTGCAGCGGACCTACGCCGCCGATCTCCTCGACGCGGGCGACGGGACCGGGGTCGGCTATCTCCTGAAGGACCGGGTCGGCCAGGTCGAGGAGTTCCTCGACGCCCTCACCCGGGTCGCCGACGGCGGCACGGTCGTGGACCCCGAGGTCGTACGGCAGCTGCTGCGCCGCCACCGCGACCCGCTGGAGGCGCTGACCCCGCGCGAACGCGAGGTTCTCGCGCTGGTCGCCGAGGGGCACTCGAACGGGGAGATCGCTCGCCGGCTGGTCGTCACCGAGGCCGCCGTGGGCAAGCACATCGGCAACATCCTGGGGAAGCTGAACCTGCCGCCCGCCGAGGACACCCACCGCCGGGTCCTGGCCGTGCTCACGTACCTGAGGGCTTGAGGGCTTGAAGGCCTGAGCACCTGAGGGCCTGGGGGCCGGGAAAACGGAAGCACGAAGAAGCCCCCCGCCTGCGCGAGGGGCTTCTTCCGTCTGTGCGCCGCCAGGGACTCGAACCCCGGACCCGCTGATTAAGAGTCAGCTGCTCTAACCAACTGAGCTAGCGGCGCCTGCTGACAGAGAAAATACTACCTGGTCCCGAGGGGTGCTCGTGACCACCCCTCGGGACCAGGTCTGCGCAGCGTTTCTCAGATGGCCAGCGAGAGCACCACCGGGGCCGCCCGCCGGTTCAGCGTGTCCGCCGCCGAGCGCAGCCGGTGGGCGTGCTCGATCGGCAGGGAGAGGGCCAGGCAGCCCACGGCCGCGCCGGCCGTCAGCGGCACCGCCGCGCAGACCGTGCCCACCGCGTACTCCTGCAGGTCGAGCACCGGGACGGTCGGCGGCTGGCTGTCCAGCTTGGAGAAGAGCACCTTCTCGTTGGTGATCGTCCGGGAGGTCAGCCGGGCGATCTTGTGACGGGAGAGGTGGTCCCGGCGGCCGTTCTGGTCCAGCTGGGTCAGCAGGCACTTGCCGACCGCGCTGGCGTGCGCGGCCGAGCGGAAGTCCACCCACTCGTTGACCTTGGGCGTGCGCGGGCCGTCGGCGAACTGGGTGATCTTCACCTCGCCGTCGATGTACCGGCTGATGTAGACCGCCGCGCCGACGGAGTCGCGCAGCTCGGTCAGTGTCTCCTGCAGCTTGCCTTCCAGCGCTTCGCGGCGGGTCAGACCGGAACCGAGGAGGACAAGGGAGTCGCCGATCACATAGGCGCCGTCGGCGACCTGCTCGACGTACCCCTCGCGACGGAGCATCAGCAGCAGGGACGACAGATGGGCGACGGGCAGACCGGTCTCACGAGCGATCTGGACGTCCGTCACCCCGCCACCGTGCCGTGAGACCGTCTCAAGGACGCGCAGGGCGTATTGCACCGAATGGAACGGCGCGGTGGGCTCGGGCTTCAGCGCCACGGTTTCCCCCTACCAGGTTGTGACCGCAAGCTTCCGTACCACGATAGCCGTCAAGCTCCGTTTTCGGGGCGGCTGTTGGCGAGATTGATGCGGCGCCCCAGCGCCGTACGCTGGGGCGCACCACCCTGGCATATGCCATGGTCAAAGCTGTGCGGTAGAGGCTGAGGTCAGAGCACCGCACCGAGAAACTCGCGGGTACGATCATGGTCGGGATCCGAGAAGATTTTTTCTGGAGAACCGGACTCGATCACCCTTCCCGCGTCGAACATCAGTACCTCGTCCGAGATGTCACGGGCGAAGTTCATCTCATGCGTCACACAGATCATGGTGATGTCCGTGGTCCGGGCGATCTCCCGGAGCAGATCCAGCACACCGGCCACCAGCTCCGGGTCGAGCGCCGAGGTCACCTCGTCGAGCAGGAGCACCTTCGGCTCCATCGCGAGCGCCCGCGCGATCGCGACCCGCTGCTGCTGACCGCCGGACAGCTGCGCGGGCCTGGCCTCGCACTTGTCGGTCAGGCCGACCAGGTCGAGCAGTTCGCGGGCGCGCGCCTCGGCCTCCTCGCGGCTCCTGCCGAGGGCGCGGACCGGCGCCTCGGTGAGGTTGCGCAGCACCGACATGTGCGGGAAGAGGTTGAAGTGCTGGAAGACCATCCCGATCTTCTTGCGGGCCTCCCGCCGTTCCTTCTCGCCGGCCGGGTGCAGCAGACCGCCGTTGACCCGGATCGTCCCCGAGTCGGGCTTCTCCAAGGTCATCAGGAGCCGCAGGATCGTCGTCTTGCCGGAACCGGAGGGTCCGATCAGGGTGACGTGCTTGCCCGGCCGGACCGAGAAGCAGAGATCGTCGAGGACCGTCTGGTCCCCGAAGCGCTTGGTGACGTTCTCGAAGCGGACGAGCGGATCGATGGTTTCAGTGGGCAAGGCGGCGCTCCAGAGTGCGGACGAGCAGGGAAGCGGGATACGCGATCAGGACAAAGGCCACACCGACCACCGTGAGCGGCTCGGTGTACTGGAAGGTGGCCGCGGACTCCAGCCGCGACTGCTGGAGGAGTTCGAGCACGCTGATCCCGGCGAGGAGCGGGGTGTCCTTCAGCATCGCGATGACGTAGTTGCCGAGCGCGGGCGCGATCCGGCGCAGGGCCTGCGGCAGGATCACCGCGAGCCAGGTCCGGTGCCGGGGCAGGCTGAGCGCCGTCGCGGCCTCCCACTGCCCGGCCGGTACGGCGTCGATGCCGGCCCGGTAGACCTGCGCGGTGTACGTCGAGTAGTGCAGTCCGATCGCGAGCGTGCCGGTGGTCAGGGCGGAGAACTGCACGCCCCACTCCGGCAGGACGAAGAAGAGGAAGAAGAGCTGCACGAGCAGCGGCGTCGTGCGGACGAACTCGGTGACGGCGTTCACCGGCCAGCGCACGAACCTGCTGCGGGCCCGGAAGCCCAGCGCCCACACCAGACCCAGCGTGAACGAGATCAGCGAGCCGAGCACCAGCACCTGAAGGGTGACGAGGAGGCCGTCCCAGAAGCGCGGCAGGAAATCGGCCACCGCGGACCAGTCCCAGTTCACTTGGCCACCACCCCCAGGTTCGCCTTGGTCCGTCGTTCGAGGGCCTTCATCGAGCGGGTGATCACCAGCGCGATCACGAAGTAGACGAGGAGGGTCACCGTGTAGATCCCGCCGCTCTCCTGGGTCGCGAGCCGCACCAGATACGCGGCGAAGGACACGTCCCCCACGCCGAGCAGCGAGACAAGGGCGGTGCCCTTGAGCAGCTCGACCAGCAGGTTGCAGAAGGAGGGGATCATCTCGGGCACGGCCTGCGGGAGCAGCACGAGCCGCAGCCGCTGCCAGGGCGTGAAGCTGAGCGCGACGCCCGCCTCGCGCTGCGCCTTCGGTACGGCGTTCAGGGCGCCGCGCACGATCTCGGCGCCGTACGCCCCGTAGGAGAGGCCGAGCGCGAGGATCGCCGCCCACATCGGGACGAGCTGCCAGCCGGCCAGCGGTGGCAGGACGAAGAAGAGCCAGAACATGAGGATCAGCGCGGAGGTGCCGCGGAAGACCTCGGTGTAGAGCCCGGCCAGGAAGCGGACGGTGCGGGAGCGGTGGGTGCGGGCGGCGCCGACGGTGAAGGCGACCAGCGCGGCGAGCGCGGCGGAGGCGATCAGGAGCTGGAGGGTGATCCAGATGCCGGGCAGGACCCAGTTCTGCCAGAGGCCTGCGGTCATCGGCACAGCTCCTCGGCGGTCAGCGTGGTCATCTCGGCCTCGGTGAAGCCGAAGGGTCGCAGGATCCGGAAGAGTTCGCCGCTCTTCTTCATCGTGTGCAGTTCGGTGTTGAAGGCGTCCCGCAGGGCGGTGTCGGTGGGGCGGAAGGCGAAGCCGCCGCCGTCGATCTTCCGCTTGCCGTCGACGACGGCGGCGAAGGCCTCGGTGGCCTCGGCCTTGGCGGACTTGCGGACGACCGAGCGGGCGGTGAGGGCGGTGGCGGCGAAGACGTCGACACGGCCGGACTCGACCGCGTTCAACCCGGCGACCTGGTCCTGGAGGATCACGATGTCCTTCTCCGGATAGCCGGCGGCGACGGCGTAGCCGATCTCGGCGTACCCGCTGCCGGTCGCGAAGCGGGCCTTCGCGCGCACCACGTCCTCGTACGAGCGCAGGTTCTTCGGGTTGCCCTTGCGCACGATGAAGGAGTCGAGCATCTGGTACTCGGGGTCGGCGAAGATCACCTGCTCGCAGCGCTGCCTGTTGATGTACATCCCGGCGGAGACCACGTCGAACTGCTGGGAGTTGAGGCCGGGGATCAGCGAGGCGAAGTCGGTGGCCACGGGCTGCACGCGGTCGATGCCGAGCCGCTGGAAGACGACCTTGGCGAGCTCGGGGGCCTCGCCGGTGAAGGCGCCCTGCTCGTCGACGTAGCCGTACGGCACCTCGCCCGCGATGCCGAGACGGACCGTCCGCTGGGATCTGAGCCGGCCGAGCGTGTCGCCGGAGGCGACCCGGGCGCAGCCCGCCGCGCCGACCGCCGCCGCGGCCGCCGTCCCCCACAGCAGCGTTCGTCGCCGTATCTGATGTGTTGTTCGAGGCATGGGCGCGCGGCTACCCGAAGCTGAACCAGTCATTCCTGCGGAATAACCGGAGACACCCTCCTGTTCTGTGGTGTCGTACGTACGTCATGGACTTCGGGCAGAAGGGTCGTCAAGGGTGAGCGACGCGATTCGGGGCACGGCACACGGGGATTCGCCCGTACCGCTGTCCGTACTGGACCTGGTGACCGTCGGCGACGGGTGGACCGCGCGCCAGGGGCTGGCCACCAGCGTCGAGATCAGCAAGCTCGCCGAGCGGCGCGGCTTCCACCGCCACTGGATCGCCGAGCACCACTCCATGCCCGGCGTCGCCTCCTCCGCGCCGGCCGTGATCCTGGCCCATCTCGCCGCCCACACCCGCCGCATCCGGCTCGGCTCGGGCGGCGTCATGCTGCCCAACCACGCCCCGCTGGTGATCGCCGAGCAGTTCGGCACGCTGGAGGCCCTCGCCCCGGGCCGGGTCGACCTCGGGCTCGGCCGCGCGCCCGGCACGGACGGGGCCACGGCCGCCGCCCTGCGCCGGACGCGGACCGTGGGCGAAGGCGCCGACGACTTCCCGCAGCAGCTCGTCGAGCTGACCCGCTTCCTGGACGACGACTTCCCCGACGGGCACCCGTACGCCCGGATCCACGCCGTGCCCGGTCCCGTGCAGGGGCCCACCGGGCGGCCGCCGATCTGGCTGCTCGGCTCGTCCGGCTTCAGCGCCCGGCTGGCCGGCATGCTCGGCCTGCCGTTCGCCTTCGCCCACCACTTCTCGGCGCAGAACACCGTTCCGGCGCTCGACCTCTACCGGGACTCCTTCCGCCCCTCGGAGGTCCTCGACGCGCCCTACGCGCTCATCGGCGTCTCCGCGCTGGCGACCGACGACCCGAAGGAGGCCCATCGCCAGGCGCTCACGGGCGCGTTGTCGATGCTGCGGCTGCGCACCGCACGGCCCGGCCTGATCCCGTCGCCGGAGGAGGCGGAGGCGTACGCCTTCACCCCGCCGGAGCGGGAGTTCGCGGACCGCTGGCTCGCGAACATCGTGCGCGGCTCGGCGGACGAAGTGCGGACAGGTCTGGACGATCTGCTCAAGCGGACCGGTGCCGACGAGCTGATGATCACGACCCACGCGCACAGCGGCGATGTCCGGCTGCGGAGCTACGAGTTGATCGCGGACGTCTACGGACTGCCGGACGCCGTCGAGTAAAACCTGGGTTTCGGAGGCCGGTTGGTTCGACCCGGAACGGCCGGTTCCGCCATCCCTAAGTGAACCTTAAACCGCTCGTCACCTGTGGTGGCGAGCGGTTCTGTTGTGTGCTGCACGGCTCTGACAAGGGCTTTCTCGCGCCAATTGGTCTAGTCCTCAATCTGGTTCAGACCATTGACGTGCCGTTCACGCGGGGGCTATCACTGCTCCATCCCGTACCGCGCCACTCCCCTCGGAGGCAGCACGTGCACCCCCGTAAGCCATTGATCGCCGCGCTGGTCAGCTCGGCCCTCGCCGCCGGCGCGCTCGCCGCGACCGTGGGCCTCGGCTCCGCCCAGGCGGCCGACACCGCCACCACCGCCTCCACCGGCGGCGTGAAGATCGCGTACTACGACCAGTGGAGCGTGTACGGGAACGCCTTCTACCCCAAGCACCTCGACACCCGGGGCATCGCGGCCAAGCTGGACGTCATCAACTACTCGTTCGGCAACATCCACCCGACCGAGCTCACCTGCTTCGAGGCCAACAAGGCGGCCGGCGACGACGCCAACCCCAACGCCGGTGACGGCGCGGGCGACTCGTACGCCGACTACCAGCGCTCCTTCTCGGCCGCGGACAGCGTCGACGGCATCGCCGACAAGTGGGACCAGCCCATCGTGGGCGTCTTCAACCAGTTCAAGGAGCTGAAGGCGAAGCACCCCCACCTGAAGATCAACATCTCGCTGGGCGGCTGGACCTACTCCAAGTACTTCCACGACGCGGCCAAGACGGACGCGAGCCGCAAGAAGTTCGTGGCCTCCTGCGTCAAGCAGTACATCCAGGGCGACCTGCCGGTCGAGGGCGGCTACGGCGGTCCCGGCACCGCCGCCGGCATCTTCGACGGCATCGACATCGACTGGGAGTACCCGGGCTCGCCGGACGGCCACCTCGGCAACCACTACGGCCCCGAGGACAAGGCCAACTTCACCCTGCTCCTCGCCGAGTTCCGCAAGCAGCTCGACGAGTACGGCGCGGCCCACGGCGGCAAGAAGTACCTGCTGACCGCGGCCCTGCCGGCCGGCCAGGACAAGATCAAGCACATCGAGACGGACAAGATCGGCGCGTACCTCGACTACGCGAACATCATGACGTACGACATGCACGGCGCCTGGGACGGCGACGGGCCGACGTACCACCAGTCCCCGCTCTACTCCGGTTCGAACGACCCGACCGACCCCATCGCGCCGGGCACCGAGAAGTACTCGATCGACAACGCGATCGACTCCTGGATCGACGGCAAGCCCGCCTACGGCATCGCGGGCGGCTTCCCGGCGAACAAGCTGACGCTGGGCTACGAGTTCTACTACCGCGGCTGGAAGGGCGTCCCGGCCGGGACCACCAACGGCCTCGCGCAGCCGGCCACCGGCGCCTCGGCGGCCCGCCCGGTCAGCCAGCAGGCGGGCATCGCGCACTACAAGGAGCTCGGCGGCATCGTCGACAACGCGGCGACGACCTTCTGGGACGACCAGGCCAAGTCGGCGTACTTCCACAAGGACGGCGAGTTCTTCACCGGCCTCGACCAGCGGACCATCCAGGCCCGCGCCGACTACGCGCACCAGCGCGGCCTCGCCGGCGCGATGATGTACTCGCTCCTCGGCCTGGACACGAACACCACGCTCTTCAACCAGATCGTGGCCGCGGTCGGCTCCTCCCCGACCGAGCCGACCCCGACGCCCACCGCGCCGACCACGCCTCCGACCACGGAGCCGACGCCCACGCCGACCCCGACCCCGACCCCGACCCAGACCACGACCCCGCCGACCGGCTGCACCGCCCCGGCGTACGTGGCCGGCACGGTCTACACCGGAGGCAGCCTCGTCTCCCACAAGGGCCACACCTGGAAGGCCCAGTGGTGGACCCAGAACGAGGAGCCGGGCACGACCGGCGAGTGGGGCGTCTGGAAGGACCAGGGCGCCTGCTAGTCCCTCGCTGAGATCACCAGACCACTGCCCCCGCCCGGATGTCCCTCCGGCCGGGGGCAGTTCCATGCCTGCCTTCAGACGGGGAGCGGCGCGGACCCGATCAGCTCGGCGATACGGTCCGGGGCCACCGCGCGCGAGTACAGCCAGCCCTGCCCGGTGTCGCAGCCGATGCGCCGCAGCCGAGTCGCCTGCCCTGCCGTCTCCACGCACTCGGCGGTGACCGTCAGACCCAGCCGGTGGGCCAGCTGGACCAGGGCCTCCACGATCAGCTCGTCCGCCGGGTTGGCGTGCGCCTCGTCCTGGAAGCCGCGAACGAACGATCCGTCCAGCTTCAGGACCGAGACCGGCAGCCGGCTCAGATAGGCCAGGTTCGAGTAGCCGGTGCCGAAGTCGTCGATCGCGATCCGCACCCCCATGTCGCTCAGCGCCTGGAGCGCCTGGAGCGGGCGTCCCGCCGAGCCCATCACCGCGGACTCGGTCAGCTCCAGCTGCAGCAGGTGCGGCGCGAGGCCTGTCTCCGCCAGGATGCCCGCCACGTCCGCGACCAGGTCCGAGTCCCAGACCTGCCGTACGGCCACGTTGACGCTCACGAACAGCGGCCGCTCGCGCGGATGGTCGTTCTGCCACTGCCGGGCCTGACGGCAGGCCGTGCGCAGCACCCACCGCCCGAGCTCGACGATCGAGCCGTCCTCTTCAGCAATTCCGATGAACCGATTCGGCGCGAGCGAGCCGAACTGCGGGTGGTTCCAGCGCACCAGCGCCTCCACCCCGTGCACCGATCCGTCCGAGAGCCCGACCAACGGCTGGTACTCCAGCGCGAACTCGCCGCGCTCCACGGCCGGGCGGAGGGTGGAGGAGAGCGCCTGACGTGTCATCCGGTGCGCGTTGCGCTCGGGGTCGAAGAGGGTCCAGCGGGCCTTGCCGTCGGCCTTCGCCCAGTACAGCGTGGTGTCCGCGGCCTGCATGAGACACGTCGCGGTGGTGCCGCGGGCGCCCCGCTCCACCACCCCGATCGACGCCGAGACCGAGAGCCGCTGCCCGGCCAGGTCGAAGGGCCGCTGGAGCGCGCACAGGACGGACTGCGCCAGATCCGCGAGCTGTTCCGTCCCCGTGGAGTCCTCGACGAGGATCGCGAACTCGTCGCCGCCCAGGCGTGCGACCAGGTGTCCGCCGCTCCTGGTGTAGCCGTCGCTGTCCGCGCACTCCGTCAGACGGGCGGCCACGGCGGCCAGAAGCCGGTCGCCGACCCGATGCCCGAGCGTGTCGTTGACCGCCTTGAAGCCGTCGAGGTCGAGATAGATGAGACCGATCCGCCCTGTTCCGCCATGCCCGTACGACTCGTGTGACGTCTCGGACCCGTACGACGAACGGATATCGGGGAGTTCGTCGTCCTGGGAGGCCGTCTCCAGGGCCGCCGAGAGACGTTCGAAGAACAGGGTGCGGTTGGGCAGCCGGGTCACCGGATCGTGCATCTGCAGGTGGCGCAGCCGGGCCTGCAGTTCGCGCCGGTCGCTGATGTCCGCGACGGACATCAGGACGCGGCGGCTCTCGGGCACGGGGGAGACCGTGACCTCGGCCCACAGCGAGCGTCCGTCGGGGTGCTTGAGCCGGCGCGTGCAGCGGAAGCGGGAGCGGCGGCCGCGCAGCACCTCGCGGTAGGCGTGCCAGGTGCGGCCGTCGGCGGCGAGGTCGACGAGGTCGGCGGCGGCCTGTTCGCGCAGCGCGCCGGTCTCGGTGCCGAGGAGGGAGCCGAGCGCGTCGTTGGCGGAGACGACGAGGCCGTCCTGGTCGACGATGGCCATGGCGAGCTGGGAGGCGCGGAAGGCGGCGCAGTAGTCGCGGAGCTCGGCGGCGCGTGTGTCGCCGCGTTTCTCACGAGGATCGCCGTGGGGATCGCCGTGGGAATCGCTGCGGGGAGCCTCGCGAGGATCGTTGGGCGGATCGCTCGGGGATTCCGCGTCGACCGTGGGGTCGATGTGACGCTCCGTGATCACGGGCGTGGGCTCCCGTGCGGGCGAGAGCTGGGTGTGCACCGGTCCTTCGGGGGTTCCGTTCACCGCTCGCTCCCGTAGCGCAGTTGGGCCGTACAGACGTGGTCGGGGATGGTCGGCCAGGAAAGTGTGCCGATCATAGAGGCAGACCCGGGGCCGTTCCAGCTCCTTCGGCGCCCCGCGGCCCCGCGGAGGCTGTGAGCCTCGTCGCCGCCTCGCCCGGCCGATCGTTTCTGCGCGGGTCTGACGCGGGTCGGCTGCGGCCTGACCGATTGTGACGTTCCGTGAGTCGTCGAGGGCTCGTGTCGCGTCGACGCCGTGTCGTCGGCTCACCCGGCTGGGGGAGCGGAAAAGTGCGAAACATCTCAAACCATCACAAGGTGGGTGGGGTGTCCCGCATTCCGGAGCCGGAGGTCCACGTGAGGGGTCAGCAGACACCCGAGGGAGTGGAACGAGCGCGGCTGCGTGCCACGGCCGCGGCCTTCACGTCCCTGATGGCACTCGCCGCGACCGGGCTCGTGGCGGGCCCCGCCGTGGGCGCCCCCTCGGCGGGGCCGTGCGCCCTGCCGCGTACCGCGGCCCATCACTCCCTCGGCCTGGACACCTGGAACGGCGCCTACCCGAAGCCCGTCCGCTCCCTGGACGCGGTCATGATCTTCCTTTCCTTCCCGGACTCCCCGCCGCTGACCAGCCCCGACGAACTGGCCGCCGACTACTTCCCCGGCACGAGCGACTTCTTCCGGCGCGCCTCCTACGGGCGCTTCACGCTGCGCCCGCACGCCCAGCGGGAGTGGACCCGGATGCCGAAGGCGTCCACCGCGTACGCCATACAGCGCGACTGGGACGCGCGGAAGCGCACCGCCTATCTGCGCGACGCGATCGCGGCGGCGAACCGCACGGTCGACTTCTCGCGGTACGACATCGTCTACCTGGTCGCCGACCCGGACGCGCCGGGCGTGGACTCCGACGCCACGAAGGTCGTCAACCTGGAGCATCCGCTCACGGTGGACGGCAAGGAGATCAGGCGGGTCGTCACCGTCTTCGAGCGGCACCCGCCGGACCGCAACGTGCTGGCGCACGAGACCGGGCACGTCTTCGACCTGCCCGACCTCTACCACCGGCCGATGGACGGCAAGGGCGACTGGGACACCCATGTGGGGGACTGGGACGTCATGGGCAGCCAGTTCGGCCTCGCCCCGGAGCCCTTCGGCTGGCACAAGTGGAAGCTGGGCTGGCTGGAGCGGCGCCAGGTGACGTGCGTGCAGGGGCCGGGCACCCGCCTGTTCAGCCTGGAGCCGCTGGCGGCGGCGCCGGTGGCCGGCGGCACGGTCGGCAACCGGCTCGCGGTCGTACGGACGGGTACGGGCACCGCGCTCGCGATCGAGGCGCGCGGCTCGACCGGCAACGACCAGGACACCTGCACGGAGGGTGTGCTGATCTACCGCGTACGGAACGAGGCGGCGTCCGGGGACGGGCCGATCGAGGTCGTGGACACCCATCCACGGACCGAGGCCTGCCGGGAACGCTCGGTGTACCCGCCGCTGGCGGACGCGCCGCTGGGGGTGGGGGAGACCTTCACGGTGCCGGGGGAGGGCGCGCGGGTGGAGGTGGCGGACCGGTCGACCGCGGGGGTGTGGACGGTGAAGGTCACGGTGCCGGCGGAGTCGTAGACGGACGAGCGGACATGCGAGAAAGCCCCTCGCTTCCGCGAGGGGCTTTCTCCGTCTGTGCGCCGCCAGGGACTCGAACCCCGGACCCGCTGATTAAGAGTCAGCTGCTCTAACCAACTGAGCTAGCGGCGCCTGCTGACGTCGTAGACCTTAGCATCCTGATCGGCGGGAGGAAAAATCGATACCCGCACGTCGGCCGCGGAGGCCGCCCGGACCGCCCGGACCGCCCGGACGCAGGCCCAGAGCATGACCTCGGGCCCCGGCAGCCAGGGGTGCCGGGTGTCGGGGGCGACGACCCAGCGGGGGCCGGCGGGCTCCAGCGGGGTGAGCGGGGGGATGGTCACGGCGTCGCCGGTGCCGTGGCAGAGCGGCGGCGGGACGGGCGTGCCCCACTCTCCCCCTGACTTCGTCGGGGGGTCCCCCACCCAGTGGAGCAGGGACGATAACCGCTGGGCGGTGCCGGGGGAGGCGAAGAGCAGCATCCGGCCCCGGTGCACGGCCACGGGCCCGGTGCCCGGGCCCTCCGACCAGAGCCGGTCGAGCATCCGGCGCCCGAAGATCGTGTCCACGTTCACGACGTCGAAGACCGTCCCGCAGGGAAGCACGGCGGGGGCGGTGGGCCGGGCCTCCCAGAGCGCGAGCGTGGAGCGCGGATACGCGGCGGCGGAGGCGAGCCAGTCGGCCCCGGCGGCGGTGACGTGCGCGGAGTGGTGCCGCCCCTCGTCCCGGTCCCGCAGGAACCGGAAGAGGTCGGCCCGGTCGGTCCGCCGCTCGTCGGTGTCGCTCTGGGCGGGGCTCAGGGGGGTCTCGTCTCGCAGCCATGCGCTCATGGAGCCAGATCTACCGGGAGTGACGACCCGGTTTCCGTGTGTTGCGGGAAACCCGGACAGGGCGGGTGCGGGAGGAGTATCTTTCGCCCCGGTCATATGCCAGGCAGAGGTGGCTCCCCGCATGGCGCGGGTCGTCCCGCCCGTGCGTCCGGCCCGTGCGGCCCGCCCCGTTCGTCTCGCCCCCGTTCGGCGCGCCCCGGGTCAGTCGTCCGTGGGGGTGCCGCCCGTACGGATCAGGTCCCGGCCGAAATCGATCATCCGGCGCGCGTAGTCCTCGGTCCACTCCGCCCGCTCGGCCACGTCCGCCGCCGTCAGCCGGTCGAACCGGCGCGGGTCGGCGAGCTGGGCCGCCGCGATCGCCTGGAACTCGATCGCCCGGTCCGTCGCCGCGCGGAAGGCCAGAGTCAGCTCGGTCGCCCGGGAGAGCAGCTCACGCGGATCCTCGATCGACTCCAGGTCGAAGAAGTGCTCCGGGTCGGCGGTCGCCTCGGCAGGCTCGAAGATCAGCGGGGCGGGCCGCAGGCGCCGCTGTTCGTTCCGCTCCGCGGATTCCGCCATCGTTCTTCTCCTCCTCGCATGCACGCGGCCCGGAGTCCCGGGCCGACTTCCATTGTCCCGCGCCGCGCAAGAGGGCGGGGAGCGGTCGGCCACGTATCGGCCGCGTACCGGCCGCGTATCGGCAGGCGTCAGCGGTCGAGGCCGCGGAGGAACACCGCGAGTCCGCCGGAGAACTCCCGGTCGGGGCCCAGCGCGCGGGCCTGCCGGGCGGTCTCCGACATGTGCGGGAACCGGTCCGGCGGCAGCTCGGAGATGGCCACCGTGCCCTCGCCCGACAGGGGGCCGAGGTGTTCGAGCTGGATCGCGCCGATCACGTACGCGAGCAGGCCGCGCAGGGCGACGACCCGCCGCTCGCCCTCGATGCCCGCCTCCGCCAGGAGTCCCAGCACCGACTCCGGCCAGCGCAGCAGCGTCGGCGACCGGTGCCGGTGGGTGAGGGTCAGCGGGAGGACCTCGGGATGGGCGGCCATGGCGTCGCGCAGCCGGCCGACCATGACCTCGATCCGTTCCTGCCAGGGAGCGTCGGTGGCGGGCGGGGTCGTGTCGACGGCGCTCAGGACGCGCTCGACGACCAGCGCCTCGAGTTCGTCGCGGTCGGCCACGTACCGGTAGAGGCCCATGGTGCTCATGCCGAGCTCCTTGGCGACGGTACGCATCGACAGGCCGGCGAGCCCGTCGCGGTCGATGACGGCGAGGGCGGCGGCGGCCAGTCGGTCCGGGGTGAGGGAGCGGGGGCGTGGCATGGGTTGACAGCGTACGCCATACGCCTACGCTGATGGGAGTACACCGTACGCCTACGTGGAGGTGTTCCATGGCCCTGCCCGGAAAGCAGCTGCGGCCCGGTACTTCGGCCCCCGTCCGCACGCTCGAACCGCTCCTCGGGCCCCCGGTCGCGGTCCCGGACCCCGAACGGCTGATCCACCTGCAGTTCCGGCGCTTCGCCGGCTGCCCCGTCTGCCACCTGCACCTGCGGTCCGTGGTGCGGCGACACGAGGAGATCGAGGCGGCCGGGATCCGCGAGGTCGTGGTCTTCCACTCCCCGGCCGAGGAGCTCCACCCGCACCTGGACGGCCTGCCGTTCCCGGTCGTCGCCGATCCGGGCAAGCGGCTCTACACCGCGTTCGGGGTGGAGTCCTCGCCCCGGGCGCTGCTCGATCCCCGGGCGTGGGGGTCGGTCGTCCGGGCCGTGGTCACCGGCATCCGGGAGGTGCTGCGCGGGCGCGCCCGCCCGCCGGTGCTCCGCCCGGAGGGCGGACGGTTCGGACTGCCGGGCGACTTCCTGATCGGGACCGACGGCCGGATCGTCGCCGCGAAGTACGGCGAACACCTCGACGACCAGTGGTCGGTCGACGAACTCCTCACCCGGGCGGCCGCGGCCGGACTCACCCCCACGACCGCCTGACCCGCCCTTTCTGTCAGGGCCGCCACGACACGCGGTGCTCCGCCAGATGCGAGAGCACCGCGTGGTTCGCCTCCCAGCCGTCAGGGAACTTGACCGTGACGCCCAGCTGCACCGGCTCCGTCGAGGGGTGGTCGTCCAGGAGGTCCGCCACGCCCGCGCGGCAGACCACGACGCAGGCGTGGCGGTGGCGGGAGGCCAGCACGCACAGGCGGCCCGTCTCCAGGTGGAAGGCCGTCGCGTCCGGGCGGCCCGACAGGGGGTGGAGGACGACCGTCACGTCGTACTCGCGGCCCTGGAGACGGTTCGCGGTGTCGACCGTGACGCCCGGGACGCCCAGCTCCGCGAGCGCCGCGCGGACCGCCGCCGCCTGGTCGCGGTGGGCCGTGCCGACCGCGATCCGGTCGGGGGTGAGGGGGACGGGGTCGGGTGAACGCTCCGAGACGGCCGCCCCGCCTCGGTCCAGGAGCCGGCGCACCACCAGCGCCACCGCGCCGACCGCCTCGGGGTCCGTGCGCGGGGTGTGCCGGGCGGGAAGCTCCAGGAGGCCCCACCCCGACTCGGCGGCCTCGTCCAGGACCCGGTCCGGGCCCGAGCCGTCCGACGGCACCCCGAAGGACAGCCGCCGGTCGCCGTGGTCCGTGCCGCTGCGGAACCGGGTGTACGGATAGAACGCGTCCGACACCAGCGGCGCCGCCGACGCCGGAAGCCGCCACGACACCGGCAGCCGATGCTGCGGCAGGTCCGGGTTGTGCGCGAGCAGCGTCGAGACCGCGCTCGCCGACGGGTCGTACGAGAGCCCCGCCCACTGCTCCGCGCCCACCACCGAGAACGGGTCCAACTGCCCCGGGTCGCCCACGAACAGCGCCCGCTCGAAGAGCCCCGCCACCGCGAGCAGCGCGTCCGAGCGCATCTGGTACGCCTCGTCCACGATCGCGTGCGCCCACGGCTCGACGTTCTTCACATGCGCCCACTTCGCGGCGGTCGAGATCGTCACCGGAAGCCCGGCCAGATCGCCCGCCTTCGACGACTTCCGTACGTGCTCCAGCTCGTCGAGCGCCTTGTCGTACGGATCGCTGTCGTTGGAGTGCAGCCGGCCCACCGGAAGGTCCGGCTCCTTCTCCGCGAGCCGCAGCACCAGGTCGTCCACCTGCGCGTTCGTCTGCGCGACGACCATCAACGGCCGCCCCGCCGCGGCCAGTTCGAGCGCGGCTCGCACCACGAGCGTCGACTTGCCCGCGCCCGGCGGCGAGTCGACGACGACTCCGCGGGCGTCACCGTGCAGGGTGTCGGCCAGGATGCCGGCGGTCGCCTTCGCGGCCGCCGACGAGGGGTCGAAGACATCGGGGGTCACAGCAGGTCCTCCGTGGTCACGGCATCGGGCAGCTCGGCGGTGTCGGAGCGCGGAGGCCCGCCGTGCGTCCAGGGCGTCTCCTCCGGGTCCGGCAGCTTCGCGCCCACCCGCTGGTCGTGCTCGAAGAGCGTCCAGGCGATCCGCTCGCCCTTCTCCGGCACCGAACCCTCCGCGGGCTCCTTCGACCGGCCCATCTTGTCCATGACCCGCAGCACGAGCGAGCCGTCCTCCTCGTACCGTACGAACTCGGCCGTCTGCGGCTTGCCTTCGAGCGAGCGGTACACCTTCACCCTCTCGCCCAGGTGCGGCCGGTCGTCCGTGCGGACCGTGAGCAGCGGGCGCGGCGCGGGCCGCTTCGACTCCGACCAGGCCATCGTCACCTCCACCACCTCGGCGACGAACGCCTCGCCTGCGAGCCGCCGCCCGGCGAGCACCAGCGGATCGTCGAGGGCCTCCTGCGCCTCCAGCTGGCCCTGCGCGGACTCGCGCGCCGCCAGCTTCTGGGCCGCCGTCACCGCGTCGTCGCGGCGCGGCTGCGGCGGCTCGCCCGCCACGACCCGGTCGCGGTGCCCGGTGAACGACCAGCGGTCGCGCGTCCAGCGGTCCGCCACCCGCGCGCCCTCGGGAAGCTCCCGCAGCAGGTCGAGGGAGCGCCACACCGCGTCCCAGGTCGGCTTCAACTGCGAGACGATCAGCCGCCGGATCTCCCGCTCCGCCCGGTGCAGTTCGGCCAGCCGCTCGTCCGCGCTCGCGCCGTCCTCCGCCGCGCCCAGCGCCTGCCGGGCCCGGTCGAAGCGCTCGATCGCGGGCGCGAGGAGACGGTTGTCGAAGGCCGGGTCGGTCGCCGGACCGGCGGGCGGGCACAGCAACCGCCCCTCCCCGTCCCGCCCGAGCTCGGCCCGCAGCGCCGCCTCCGCGCCCGACTGCCCCTCCGGGGGATCGATCCAGGCCAGCAGCGCGCCCAGGTGCTGGTCCTCCAGCGAGGACTGGCCGGTCGCCCAGTGCCGGTTCAGCAGGTCCGTCGCCGAGAGCAGCAGCGAGGAGCCCGGCACCCGGGCCCGCTCCCCGAAGTGCGTCAGCCAGCGCCCGAGGAGCGGCACCCGCGGCGGCGCGGGGAACGGCGTCTCCGGGTCCTGCTCCGCCGTCCGCCGGAACCGCGTCGAGCGCCCCAGGAGCCGTACGTACTCGATGCCCGCCCGGCTCGGCACGATCATCTGCGCCGCGTCCGCGCACAGTTCGACCTCGACCTTGACCTTCTTCCCGGTCTCCGGGTCGCTCTCGTTGCGCTCCGCCGCCTCGACGACATCGCTGAACGAGTCGACGTACGGCAGGACTTCCTCGGCCAGGTCGGCGAGGAACGCGAACCGCAGATCCCGGTCGCGCGGCTGCGCCACGACCAGGAGCCGCGGCTCCTCGCGGTCGGTCCCGACCAGCGCCCCGAGCGGTGCGCCCGCCTCGCCGGCGGTGGTCAGCGGTACGAGGACGAGGGGCCGGTCCGACAGGTGCCGGTGCCGGACCGTGGCCAGCGACTGGGCCCGCCCCGACTCGACGGCCTCCAGACGGGCGAGGGTGGAGATCAGCGACATGCGATCGCCTCGCCACGCAGCGCCTGCGCCCTCCGCAGGGCCGCCACCGTCGGATCGTCCGGGTCGCCCGCCTCGCCCCGCGCGGCCGCCAGGACGTCCCCGACCGTCGTCAGCCCGCCCAGCTCACCCCGTACCGACCGGCCCAGCGCCTCCACCGCGCCCGCCGCCCTTGCCCGCTCCCGGCAGTGGAAGGCCAGCTCGCAGGAGGACAGGCACTCCGGCGCGTACGCGTGCGGAACCGACTCCACCGCCGCCGTCAGCTGCTCCGCCGAACACCCCTCCACATCGAAGGTGACCCCCTCCGGCAGCTCGGCCGCGATGTCCTCGATCCGCGTCAGCCGGGTCAGCTGCCGGCGGGTCACCGACAGCTGCTTGCGCACGTCGACGACCGACGCCGTCGGAAGATTGGAGAAGTCCTTCGGACAGACCAGGAGCACCGAGTGCGCGACCTCGGCGCCCTCGGTCACCGCCGCCACCCGCTCCAGGGCCAGGACGTACACCGCCGCCTGGCGCGCCGCCGCCCCCACCTTCGACGCGTCCGCCGAACCGTCGATCATCGGGAAGGACTTGATCTCCACGACCGTCCACCGCCCGTCGGGGTGCACCACCACCGCGTCGGGCTCCAGATACGCGGGGGAGCCCGCCACCTCCAGGGCCAGCATCGGATGGTCGAGCAGAGCCCAGCCCCCGGCCGCGGTCGCCTCGCGCAGCGCGAGCGCCGTGCGGGCCGCCCGCCCCTCGGGCCCGGCCGCCGCCAGATCCGGGACCCGCACCGCCCCGGGCTCCTCGATGCCGAGCAGGCGCAGCAGCTCACGCCCGCCGTCCGCCTTGACCTTCGCCTCGAAGGCGTTGCCCCGCATGAACGCGAACTGCGACTGCCCGAAGGCCGCCGGTGAGCCGAGCTTCGCCGCGAGCGCCGTCTTGTCGACCCCGGCACCGTCCAGCAGCGCGCGCCGCCGGCAGCCGGGGTTCGCGGCCAGCGCCGCCAGCGCCCGCGCATCCAGCGGATGCGGCACGGCGGCCGGTCCGCGCAGCTCAGCGAGCTGCTGTCGGAGTGTCGTCTGCGGAGACCGAGGAGATCGAGGAGCTCCGCTGCCCAGGGATTCGCTCACCCGCGGAAGTCTCCCATCCGCCACTGACATTCCGGCGGCGATCCCACCCGACGGACGTACGGATCCGGTCCGCGAGCCGGTCCGCGAGCCGGTCCGCGAGCCCGTCGGCGAGCCGCATCACGGGCGCCGTGAGCAGCAGCCCGAGCCCCATCACGGCCGCCCCCGCGACCGCGTCGAGGAAGTAGTGGTTCGCCGTGCCCATGACGATCAGCGTGGTGAGAAGCGGATAGGCGACACCAAGGACCTTCATGAGCGGCGTACGCCCGTACCGCCACAGCATCACCCCGCACCACAGCGCCCAGCCCACGTGCAGGCTCGGCATCGCCGCGTACTGGTTCGTCATCGCCCCCAGCCCGCGCGGCGCGCTGGCCTCGGCGCCCCACCAGCCGTACGAGCTGAACTGCGCCATCGTGTCGACGAAGCCGTGGCGCGCGTCGAGGAGCCGGGGCGGGCAGGTCGGCAGCAGGGAGAAGCCGACCAGACCGAGGAGCGTGGACACCATCAGCCAGCCGCGGGCCGCCCGGTAGCGGCCGGGCCGGCGGCGGAACAGCCAGACCAGCACGGCCGGGGTGACGAGATAGTGCAGGGACGCGTACGCGAAGTCGGCGGGGATCCCCAGGGCGGGCGTCTCGGTGAAGAGCCGGTTGAGCGGGTGCTCCGCGTTCAGCCGCAGCGACTTCTCCAGATCGAGGATCGCCAGACCGTGGTCGACGGCGCTGCGCACATCACCGCGGACGAGCAGCCGGCCGCAGGAGTACGCGCCGTACACGACCCCGATGAGTATCAGCTCGGTCCACCAGCGTGGCCGGTGCCCGACGGCGTCGGCCCTCTTCCTCATAGGTGTGTCCCCCCTGGGTCGTGACCTTGGAGGGGACGCCGGAGCAGGGCGGGAGGTTGCCCGCGCGTTGCCGCGAATTCAGGTGGGTGATGATGGGAGTGCACCCCGACACGTGATCGACCCGCACCCCTGGAGAGCCTTCGTGACGCCGCGCATCCTGCTCGCCCGGCACGGCCAGACCGAATGGTCCCTGCTCGGCCGTCACACCGGCAGGACGGACATCCCCCTGCTCGACGAGGGCCGGCGCGGCGCGAAGCTGCTCGGCGAGCGGCTGCGGCGGGGCCGGTGGAACGGTCTGCCGGACCTGGAGATCCGTACCAGCCCGCTGGTACGCGCGCGTGAGACCTGCGAGATCGCGGGCTTCGGCGAGCGGGCGCGGGAGTGGGACGCGCTGATGGAGTGGGACTACGGGGCGTACGAAGGGCTCACCCCGGCCCAGATCCAGGAGCTGCGGCCGGGCTGGCTGCTGTGGCGCGACGCGGTGCCGGAGGGCGAGACCCTGGCGCAGGTCACGGCCCGCGCGGACGAGGTCGTCGCGTGGGCGCGGTCGGCGGACCGGGACGTGCTGGTCTTCGCGCACGGCCACATCCTGCGCTCGATCGCGGCGCGCTGGCTGGGCGAGGACGTCTCCTACGGCTCGCGCCTCCGCCTCGACCCGACGAGCCTCTCGGTCCTGGGCTGGGCATACGGCGAGCCGGCACTGGAACGCTGGAACGACACGGGCCACTTGGAGTAGGGCGGCCTCGGCGGGCGCCGTCCCGCTGGGCGGATCCCACCCGCGACCCACCACGTTGTGGGCAGGCGTTCCGCACGGCGGAACGGGTGGGCACAGCCCACGGGGTCGGCGCCCTGGCACAAGCCTTGTGCGCGAGGGCCCGGCAACGGCACCGAGGCCGTGGGGTCGTGCCCACCCGTCCGCCCAGCGGGACGATCGCCCACAACCAGAGGGTGGGCTACCGGCCCGCCAGGACCGCGCGGGTTTGGGCCAGGCTGCGGCGGACGCGGTTCGACTGGACGTCGCCCAGGGAGTCCAGCACCCGGCGTGCCTCCGCCGCCGCCTCGTCCCGGCGGCCCGCGTGCGCCAGGTCGCTCGCCAGCTGCGCCCGGTAGAGGGCGAGGTTGCGGGCGAAGTGAGGGTTCTGCAGAGCGGTCGCGCGCTGGGCGTGACGGGCCGCGCGGCTCCGGTCGCCCAGCAGCGACCAGCACTGGGCCTCCAGGGCCTCCAGCTCCGGCTCCCCGAAGAAGGTCATCCACTCCGGGTCCCCGTCGGCCTGCCCCCGGGCGAAGTGCGTGTGCGCGCGCCCGAGCGCCTGCTCGCACGCGGTCCGGTCGCCAAGACCGGCCCACGCCCCGGCCTCCCGCAGCGAGAGCAGGGAGAGCAGCCGGGCGGAGGAGAGCGGCTGCGCCGCCCGCAGACCGGCCTGCGCCGCCCGGACCGCCTCCCGGTACCGGCCCGCGTCCCTGGCCAGGAACGACGTGTTGCAGAAAGCATGCGCCTCAAGGGCCGGATCGCCCGCCACGCGCGCGGTGGCGAGGGCCTCCGCGTAGTGCGAGCGGGCGTCGTCGAAGCGGCCGGAGTCATGGGCAAGCCAGCCGACGGAGATCGCGAGCTCTCCGGCGCCCGCGTGCAGCCGGTCCTCGGTGGAGCGGCGGGACGTGGTGCCCGCGTCGAGCAGGGCGAACGCCGCCCGCAGCGGCTGAGCGGCCGCCTTGTAGAGCCCCTCGGCGCCGTGCCGGTCGTCGAGCAGCCGGATCTGGCGTACGGCTTCCTCGACGGCCCGTACCTCGGCCTCGCCGATCCTGTGGGTACCGCGAGGGGCCGGGATCGCGACGGCCGTGCCGCCGAGTCCCAGCGAGGCGGCCGCCAGGGTGGCGGTGCCGCTCGTCATGAATGCGCGACGCAGCACGTCGCTCTCCTCATCGTTCCGGGTCGTGACCGCGGGTGGGGGCGGTGCCCCGGACGAGGCGGACGGCCGCCGGCCGCGTACCGCCTCCCGCGCAGAGAAGCCCAGGTCCGCCAGGCTGAGACCGGGGAACATGTGCAGGAACACCCGCTCGTACGCGTAGTTGGGGCAGCGGATCTCCCCCGCCTCCACGCGTCCGATGTAGCGGGCGTCGCAGGCGACCTGCTCGCCGATCTCCCGCGCCGCCCGGCGGACCGCCGCGGCGAACTCCGCCGGCGAGTGCTGTCCGCGGAGCCGGCGGAAGGCGAGATTGGGAACTGCCCGTGACATCGCCATGGCCGAGCCCTCTCCTGGTGCTGCCGGTGTTCCGGCGGCAAGAACGTACCTGCTGTGACCGGCCACTCACGCGGGGTTTGGCTACAAAACGGATATCTCACGCGCGATCTGCCATGAACTGCCATCCTTTGCGGCGGCGTGCCGCCGTAGCTGTTGACGCGTACGGGCGTTGAACCATGCGGAGAGACGGAACGTGTCTTCTCAGGAGCGAGGAGGGGTCCCCTTGTTGGAGATCGGATCGCAGTCGACCGCACGGCATGCACCCACCCCGGACGCCAGCGCCCCGCACACCGGCGCGCCGCACGGCGAACCCTGTGACCTGGTGACCGTGCCCGTCCGCCAAGGCCTGGAGGCCGTGGACATCCTTCGCCGCGGCGGGGCCCCGCTGGTCGGCCCCGTCCTGCACGACGGGGCCTGCGACACCCTCGGCTTCCTCGTCCCGCCCGGTACGGCGGAGCGCTGGGACATGCCGGGCAGCGCCTGTACGCAGACCTCGGGCCGGGGCCTGCGGATCCCCGAGCTGCCGGAGCTCCCCGAGCCGGCCGGCGACGCGCCCCGCCCGGCGGGCTGGCTCCTGCCGCCCGGGGACACCGGCGAGGTCACCGACCCGACCGTCCTGCGCGAGGCCCTGGGCCAGGCGGCCCGCCTGATCGAAGCGGCCGACGGCTGCCACTAGCCCTGCCGGGCGGGCTCCGGCCCGCGGCCGGGCGCTCCGTTCGGCCCGCGTGCCCGGTCTTCCGATCGGTGCACGGCCTCCGCCCTGGGCGTGGCTCTGTCGGCTGTGCCCGTGCTTCTGCCGCCGTGCTCCGAGGGCCCGGCAGGCTCGTCGGGCGGGGCAGGGGCGCGAGTACCGATAATGGGGCTCGTGGCCAGGAACAGACAGCGTGAAAGGGCGGCCGTCGCCGTCGCCGTCGTCGAGACCGTCGACGGCGGGCTCGCGGAGCTCATACCCGACCGGGAGCGGCCCCGCGGCTGGACGCTGCTGATCGACGGCGCCCCGCAGTCGCACGTCGATCTCGACGACCCGGCCCATCTCTCCTTCGAGTACCAGCGCCGCCTCGGCCACATCGCCGACCTCGTCGCCCCGCCGAACCGGCCCCTCCAGGTCGTCCATCTCGGCGGCGGAGCGTTCACGCTCGCCCGCTACATCGCCGCCACCCGGCCCCGCTCCACCCAGCAGATCGTGGAGCTCGACGGGCCGCTGGTCCAGCTCGTCCGACGCGAGCTGCCCCTCGACGCCGCCGCCCGCATCCGCGTCCGGTCCACCGACGCCCGGGCCGGGCTCTCCAAGGTGCAGGACGGCTGGGCGGACCTCGTCATCGCCGATGTGTTCAGCGGGGCGCGCACGCCCGCGCACCTGACCAGTACCGAGTTCCTCGGCGAGGTCCGCCGGGTCCTGAAGCCCGGCGGCTTCTACGCCGCGAACCTGGCCGACGGGCCGCCGCTGACCCATCTGCGCGGACAGATCGCCACCGCCGCCACCGTCTTCCCCGAGCTGGCGCTGGCCGCCGACCCGACCGTGCTGCGCGGCCGCCGCTTCGGCAACGCCGTGCTGCTCGCCTCCGACCGGGAACTGCCCGTCGCGGAACTCACCCGCCGGGTGGCGACCGACCCGCACCCGGGGCGGGTCGAGCACGGCAGGGCGCTCGCCGACTTCACGGGCGGCGCGGCCCCGGTCACCGACGCGAGCGCCAAGCCCTCGCCCGTACCGCCGGCCTCGGTCTTCCGCTGAGCCCTAGCGGTCCTCGATCTCCACCCGCGGCGCCGTGTCGTGCCAGACGCAGAAGACCGACACCTCGCGCCCGTCCTTGGTGAACGTGACCCGGATCCAGGTCGGCTGCTTCCAGACCTGCATCTGCCAGCCCGATGACGGCGTCGCCGAGACCAGCTCCGCCGAGGTCTCGCCGAGGTCGAAGACGACCCGGCCGCCGTCGACCGCGTAACTCTTCACGCTGCCGCTGTCCGGCTGCTTCGTGGGGGTGGGCCTGGGCGACGGGGCCGTGGACGGGGACACCGAGGGGGCGTCGGTCGTCCGGCCGGGCGTGGGTGTCGGTGTCGCGGACGGGGTCTTCGGCGGCTGGGTGGAGGAGGCGATGGCGTCGCCGATCTCGCCGGCCGGCCCGTCGGTGGTGCCCGCCGGGATCGGCAGCGCGCGCGGCGGGTCGTAGACCGTACCGGCCAGCACCGTGTGCACACCCCACCACGAGAGCGTGACCGCCGCGCCGGTGGCGAGCGACCACGCCATGGCGTGTACGAGTCCTCTACGCATCCGGGCCATACTGCACCACCCCGCGCGCAGGCGTCCCCCAGGGTCCGGCTTCGCCCGTATGGCGTACGGTGCGGGCCATGGCAAGTGTGCTCGTGGTCGAGGACGACCAGTTCGTGCGCTCCGCCCTCATCCGGCATCTGACCGAGGCCTCCCACACCGTACGGAGCGTCGGCACGGCCCTGGAGGCGCTGCGCGAGGTCGCCCATTTCCGTTTCGACGTGGTCATCCTGGACCTCGGACTGCCCGATCTGGACGGGTCCGAGGCGCTGAAGATGCTGCGCGGCATCACCGACGTACCGGTCATCATCGCGACCGCGCGGGACGACGAGGCGGAGATCGTACGGCTCCTCAACGACGGCGCCGACGACTACCTCACCAAGCCCTTCTCGGTGGAGCACCTGTCGGCGCGGATGGCCGCCGTGCTGCGGCGCTCGCGGGCCGCGGCGGGGGAGGCCCCGCCCTCGCGGGTGATCCAGGTCGGCGGTCTGTCGATCGACCCGCTGCGGCGTCAGGCGGAGCTCGACGGGGACCGGCTCGACCTGACCCGCCGGGAGTTCGACCTGCTGGCCTTCCTCGCCGGCCGGCCGGGTGTGGTCGTCGCGCGCAAGGAACTGCTCGCCGAGGTGTGGCAGCAGTCCTACGGGGACGATCAGACCATCGACGTCCATCTGTCGTGGCTGCGGCGGAAACTGGGCGAGACGGCCGCCCGTCCCCGCTATCTGCACACCCTGCGCGGGGTGGGCGTGAAGCTCGAACCGCCGCGGGAGCCCCAGGAGACACAGCCGTGAGATGGGCTCTCGTCAAGGTGTCGCTGGCCGTCACCGCCATGGTCGTCGTCGCCTTCGCCGTACCGCTCGGCCTCGTCGTCAAGGAGATGGCGCGCGACCGGGCCTTCTCCAACGCCGAGCGGCGCGCGGCCGCGCTCGCGCCCGTCCTCGCGATCACCACCGACCGCGACGAGCTCGACCGGGCGGTGGCCACCACCGAGGACGGGGCCGCCGGGCGGCTGGCCGTCCATGTCCCGGCCGCCACCTCGGCCGCCGCCTCGGCCGGTGAACCGGCCGGTGAACCGGGCGGGAAGGGGCTTGAGATCGGCACCCGCCGGGCCGGTGCGGAGGATCTGCGGACCACCCGGGAGTTGGGGCGGGCCACCATCGCCGAGGTCGACGGCGGTTCCGTGCTGCTCCAGCCGACGGCGCTCAGCTCCGGACAGGTGGCCGTCGTCGAACTCTTCGTCCCCGAGGGCGAGGTCACCAACGGGGTCGCCACCGCGTGGCTGGTCCTGGCCGGCGTCGGCGTCGCCCTGATCGTCGGCTCCGTCGCCGTCGCCGACCGGCTCGGCGTCCGGATGGTCCAGCCCGCGCAGCGGCTCGCGGGCGCCGCCCACGACCTGGGCGAGGGCAAGCTCGGCGCGCGCGTCCCCGAGGAGGGGCCGCCGGAGCTCAAGTCGGCCGCGATCGCCTTCAACTCGATGGCCGACCAGGTCGTCCAGCTGCTCGCCAACGAGCGCGAGCTGGCGGCCGACCTCTCCCACCGGCTGCGCACCCCGCTGACCGTGCTCCGGCTCAACGCGGCCTCGCTCGGCTCGGGTCCGGCCGCCGAGCAGACCCGGGCCGCGGTCGAGCAGCTGGAGCGCGAGGTCGACACCATCATCCGCACGGCCAGGGAGGCCAAGCCGCAGACGCAAGGCCCCGGGCCGGGCGCGGGCTGCGACGCCTCCGAGGTCGTCCGGGAGCGGATGGACTTCTGGTCCGCGCTCGCCGAGGACGAGGGCCGCAAGGTACGCGTCGCGGGCATCGAACGCCCCGTCCGTATCCCGGTCGCCCGGCCCGAACTCGTCGCCGCGCTGGACGCCCTGCTCGGCAACGTCTTCCGCCACACCCCCGAGGGCACGGCGTTCTCGGTCGACGTCCACAACGGCGACGACGCCGTCATCGTCCTGGTCTCCGACGCCGGCCCCGGCATCGCCGACCCGGGCGCCGCGCTGGCCCGGGGCAACAGCGGTCAGCGCGCCGGCTCCACCGGCCTCGGCCTCGACATCGTGCGCCAGATGGCCGAGTCCACCGGCGGCGACGTCCGCATCGGGCACTCCGTGCTCGGCGGCACCGAGGTCCGTATCTGGATCGGGCTCGACGGCCGGCGCGGACGCGGTACGGAGGGCCGGGGCGGCCACCGGCTGGGGCGCCGCAAGCGGGGCGGGGCAGGCTCCCGCAGGCTCGGGGACGCCTGAACCTTTCGTGGTTCCGATGGCTTCCTTAAGCGGAGCCTAAGGATCCTCAACCCAGGCCCTCCCGTACGCATTTGTCCGTTTCCCGCTCGCTAGCGTGCTGCCGCACCCCACCTTCACCCCCGGCACGCAGAGGCAGGCACGCGATGGGCACCAGTTCGCACCGGCGCAGGGCGAGCGGCAGGACCAAGGTCGTCGGCGCGGTCGTCGCGGCGGCGGTGATCGGCGGCGCGGTCTTCGCGCTCACCGGCACCGCCCAGGCGGCTTCCGTCGGCGCCGCGTACACCAGGACCAGCTCCTGGAACGGTGGCTACACCGGCCAGTACGTCATCACCAACGAGACTTCCAGCGTCCAGTCGGGGGGCTGGACGCTGGAGTTCGACCTGCCCGCCGGGACGACCATCGGCTCCCTGTGGAACGGCGAGCACACCGTCTCCGGGCGGCACGTCACCGTGAAGCCCGCGAGCTGGAACAAGGAGCTCGCCCCCGGCCAGTCCGTCACGGTCGGCTTCGTGACCTCGGCGGCCGGGGAGGCGGGCGACCCCGCCAACTGCCTCATCAACCAGGCCACCTGCTCCGTCGGGGGCGCGACCCCGACGCCGAGCGGCCGGCCCACCGAGCAGCCCACGCAGACCGCGTCACCGACGGCGGCACCGACCGCGACCGCGACCGCGACCACCACCGCGGCGCCGACGCCGACCGCCACCGCGACCGTCTCGCCCACCCCCGCGCCCACCGCGACCGCCACCGGCACCCCGGGCGCCGCCGCGAAGTACGCGCCGTACATCGACACGTCGCTCTACCCGTCGTACGACATGCTCGCGACCGCCGACGCCACCGGCGTGAAGGAGTTCAACCTCGCCTTCATCACCTCCGGCGGCTCCTGCGCCCCGCTGTGGGGCGGCGTCACCGACCTCGCGAGCGACAAGGTGGCGTCCCAGATCGGCGCCCTGCGGGCCAAGGGCGGTGACGTACGGGTCTCCTTCGGCGGCGCGGCCGGCCACGAACTCGCCCTGAACTGCTCGTCCTCCGCCGACCTCGCCGCCGCGTACGGCAAGGTCATCGACCAGTACAAGCTCACCAAGGTCGACTTCGACATCGAGGGCGCGGCGCTGCCGGACACCGCCGCCAACACCCGCCGCTCGCAGGCCATCGCCCAGCTCCAGAAGTCCCACCCGGGCCTGAACGTCTCCTTCACCCTGCCGGTCATGCCCGAGGGCCTGACCCAGCCGGGCGTGGACCTGCTCGCCGACGCGAAGAAGAACGGTGTCCGCGTCGACGCGGTCAACATCATGGCGATGGACTACGGACCGGCCTACAGCGGTGACATGGGTACGTACGCGATCCAGGCGGCGACCGCCACCCAGGCCCAGATCAAGGGCGTGCTCGGGCTGTCCGACGCGGCCGCCTGGAAGGCCGTTGCGGTCACGCCGATGATCGGGGTCAACGACGTGACGAGCGAGATCTTCAAGGTCGAGGACGCCACCCAGCTGGTCGACTTCGCGAAGTCCAAGGGCATCGGCTGGCTGTCGATGTGGTCCTCGACCCGCGACAAGCAGTGCGCGGCAGGCGCGGTGAACTACGCGGACGCCACCTGCTCCTCGATCCTCCAGCAGCCGCTGGCCTTCACCAAGGCGTTCTCCGCCTACAAGTAGCCCCACCCGTAGTCCACCCTGGTCCCCCCACAGCGCGCGCCCCGGCCGGCCCCCCACCCCCGGCCGGGGCGCGCTGCCCTGCCGTCAGCCTTCCTGTTCGCTCAGGAACGTGTCGATCAGCTTCCCCCACACCGCCGGGTTCTCGGCGAACGGCGCGTGCCCGGTGGCCAGTTCGGTGAGGCGCGCGCCGGGGATGCCGGCCGCGACGGCCTGGTGCAGCGCGGGTGCCACCAGGCGGTCCTCGGTCGTCGATATCACCAGGGTCGGCACGGTCACCGCGGCCAGGTCCTCGCGGATGTCCGCCCGCGCCACCAGGTCCGCGTGTTCCGGGGTGCCGGGCGGGATCGATTCGCCGGTGAGCCGGACGACGCCCTCCACGACCTCCGGTGTCATGGGGTCGAGCATGGCCGGGCTGAAGACCAGCGGCACGAGGAGGCGGGCCACCAGTTCACGCTGCCCGCCGGCCGCGAGGTCCCGCCAGAGCAGGGACGCCTGGCGCAGCGCGTGGTCCGCGTAGGCGAACGGGGCGGTCAGGACGAGGGAGGTCACCCGCTCCGGATGGCGGATGGCGGTGCGGATCGCGACCGTCGTCCCCAGGGAGTACCCGCAGACGGCGAAGCGCTCCACGCCCGCGGCGTCGGCCGCCGCCACCAGCCCGTCGGCCAGCGCGTCCAGTTCGAGCGGCCGCGTGGCGCGCGGCGCCCCGCCCGTTCCCGGCAGGTCGAAGCCGACGACCCGCCGCCGCCCGCCGGAGGCCAGCGCCTCCCTGATCGGGCCGTAGTTGGACTCGATGCCCCCGCCGGAGCCGTGGGCCAGGAGCAGGGCGTGCGAAGTGGCCATCGAAGAGCCCCCCAAATCTGTAATGAGCGTTACGGAATCAGTGGAGTCACCGTAGCAGATTCAGTAACGCCCATTACAGAACTGGCGGACGTCAGCCCTTCACCGCACCCCGCATGATCCCGCCGACGATCTGCCGCCCGAAGACCACGAACACGAGCAGCAGCGGCAGCGTCCCGAGCAGCGCGCCCGCCATGATCACCGACTGGTCGGGGATGTACCCCCGCCCCAGGCCGGCCAGCGCCACCTGCACCGTCGGGCTGCCGTTCTGCGTCAGCGCGATGACCGGCCAGAAGAAGTCGTTCCACGCCATCACGAACGTCAGCATCCCCAGGACCGCCATCGCCGGGCGGGCCGCGGGGAAGACCACGTGCCAGACGACCCGAGGCCAGCTCGCCCCGTCCACCCGGGCCGCCTCGATCAGCTCCGAGGGCAGGGCCCGGCTCAGATGCTGGCGCATGAAGAAGACGCCGAACGCGGAGGCCAGCGCGGGCAGGATCACCGACTGCAGCCGGTCGGTCCACGACACCTCGGCGATCAGCATGAACAGCGGCACGACGGACAGCTGCGGCGGCACCATCATCGTGCCGATCACCACCATCAGCAGCGCGTTCCCGAACCGGAACCGCAGCTTGGCGAAGGCGAAGCCGGCCAGCGTCGAGAACAGCACCGTGCCCGCCGCCACCGACCCCGCGACGACCGTCGTGTTGAGCAGCGCCTCGCCCAGGTTGGCGTCGGTCCAGGCGATCCGAAGATTCCGGGGGAGGTTCCCGCCGAACCAGAACGGCGGCGGGGTCTGCGCGAGCCGCGTGGTGTCCCGCGAGGCCGCGATCGCCGTCCACACCAGGGGAAACAGGGACCCCACCGTGACGACCGCGAGAACGGCGTACGTGATCAGGCCCGCCCGTGGCGCCCGCATCAGGTCTCCCTCCGGCGCAGCAGCCACGCCACCGCGCCGATCAGCAGCAGGAGCAGGAACATCGCCCAGGCGATCGCCGAGGCCCGCCCGAGATGGTGGTTCACCCAGCCCTGCTCGTACAGATAGAGCCCGAGCGTCTGGTACTGGTGGTCCGCGCCGCCCGTGGCCCCCGCCCCGCCGTTGAACAGCAGCGGCTCGCCGAAGAGCTGCGTCGCGCCGATCGTCGACACGACGACGGTGAACAGGATCGTCGGCCGCAGCCCCGGCAGGGTGACGTGCACGAACTGCCGCCACCGCGAGGCCCCGTCCAGCGCCGCCGACTCGTACAGCTCGTCCGGGATCGCCTGCATCGCCGCCAGGTAGATCAGCGCGTTGTAGCCGGTCCAGCGCCAGATCACGATCGACGAGACCGCCAACCGCGAGGACCAGGTGCCGTTCTGCCAGTCCACCGGCCCGAACCCGGCCGTGCCGAGCACCCAGTTGACAAGCCCGTGCTCTCGCCCGAAGAGCAGCACGAAGACCAGCGTCGCCGCGGCCACCGACGTGGCGTACGGGGTGAGGGCCGCGACCCGGAAGAAGATCCGGCCCCGCAGCCGCGAGTTGAGCAGATGCGCGATGCCGAGCGCCATCACCAGCTGCGGAACGGTCGACAGGACCCCGATCGTGATCGTGTTCCCCAGCGCGTTCCAGAAGAACGCGTCGTCCAGGAGCCGGGTGAAGTTCCGCGTCCCCACCCACTCCATCTCGCCCGGCGCGGTCAGCTCCACCCGGTGCAGCGAGGCCCAGCCCGTGTAGAGGAGCGGAAAGAGCCCGAAGGCGGCGAAGAGGAGGAAGAAGGGGGCGACGAAGGCGTACGGCCCGAGGCGCACGCTCCGGCGGTGCCGGCGGGCGCGGCGCGCCGCCTCCTTCGTACGGGCGGAGGGCGCGGGCTGATCCCGCGGCGGTACGGCGACATCGGCCTCGGCCTCGGCCATGGGGCTCACCTGTCACCGGTCCAGGGCGTTGTCGATCGTCTTCACCGCGGCCTCCCAGCCGGCCCGGGAGGACCTCCCCTTCTGGTCGACCTGGAGCATCCCGATGTCGGCGAGGTTCTGGGCGATGACCGCGTCCTTGGGTCCGGTGACCGTCACCGGGACACCGCGCGCCGCCTCGGCGAAGATCGCGCCGACGGGGGCGTCCCCGAAGTACGGGTGCCGGGCGCCGGAGACGGCCGGCAGCGCGTACGCGGCCTGGGTGCTGGGGAAGCTGCCCCGCTTCTCGAAGAGCGTCGCCTGCTGCGCGGGCGCGGTCAGCCAGGCCACCAGCCGGGCCGCCTCGGCCGGGTGCCGCCCGGCCTTCGGTACGACGAGGAAGGAGCCGCCCCAGTTGCTCGGCCGGGGCGCCGCGGCGACGTCCCACCGGCCCCGGCCGGCCGGGCCCGCCTTGTCCTGGATGTAGCCGAGCATCCAGGCCGGGCAGGAGACGGTGGCGAAGGTGCCGTTGGCGTACGCCTGGTCCCAGGCGGGGGTGAACTGCTGGAGCCGGCCGGTCAGGCCCTCGGCGGCGAAGGCGGCCGCGAGGTCCCAGGCGTGCTTCACGGCGGGACTCTCCTTGTAGACGACCTCGCCCCTGTCGTCGTAGAAACGGCGGGGGCTGCTGCCGGTGACCGCGGCCATCACGCCGGAGGCGGAGTCCACGAACGCCGTGCCCGCGGGCGCCTTCGCCTTGAACCGCCGCCCCGTCTCCAGGTACTTGTCCCAGTCCCCGGCCCAGAGCCGTCCGACGGCCGCGCGGTCGGTGGGCAGACCGGCGCGGGCGAAGAGGTCCTTGCGGTAGCAGATGCCCTGCGGGCCGATGTCCGTGCCGAGACCCACCGTCCTGCCGTCCCCGCTGGTGCCCTGGGCCCATTTCCACGACAGGAAGGCGCTCTTGTCGACGCCGGGCGTCCTGCCGAGGTCTTCCAGCCGGTCGGCCTGGGTGGCGGTGATCTCGGCGATGTTGTTGACCTCGACGGCCTGCACGTCGGCGAGGCCGGAGTCGGAGACGAGGTGGGTGAGCAGCTGCGGGTAGTAGTTCTCGTTGCGCTCGATGGAGGTCTGCCGGATGACGACGTCCGGGTGGAGCCTCATGTACGTGTCGTAGAGACCGGCCTCCTTCAGGCCGAAGGCCCCGAAGACGCCGACGGTGAGCACGGTCCGCCCGGCCGCGTCCCGGCCGTCGTCCTCGGCGCAGCCGGCCGAGAGCCCGGCCGTCAGGGCGAGGGCGAGGGCGAGCGCGACGGGGGTACGCACGCCACGGAGCGTAGGGCGCCCCGCGGCGCGGGGGCGGCGCCCGCGCCGGGGGCAGGGCGAGCCCACCCGCTCAGCCGAATGTCTTCGACTGAGCACGCATCTTGACCGTCCTCCGACAAGGATTGAAGAGTGGGAGTGCTCCCATAACCATTCCCGCAGGAGAACTCCATGCGCAGAGGACGACCGCTCCTTGCGGGGCTCGCCCTGGCCGCCGGCCTGCTGGCCCACAAGGGCGGGCGCGGTCGTCGAGTCGGACCGCGTGGACCCGAAGCGCTTCCACGGCTTCAAGGACGGCACGTTCCACGGGAGTACGGACGGGGGCGCGTCCCTCACCGCGAAGGCCACCTTGGTGTGGAGCATGTCGCGGGCGGCGAGCGCCAGGTGCTTGGCGTACGACCACGGGCCGAGCGGCCCGTCGACGGGGCCGTCTGCCTGGAGCTTCGCCCAGGTCTCCAGGACTGCTGCCGCGCGGCCGTCGTAGGGCGGCCGGGATCTCGTTCACGCCTACCGCGAGAGTGACGCAGTACGTCAGGAGGCGGTCAGTAAGCTGCGCGAGGGCGACCGAGCCCGGGTGGTGCCGCAACCCGAGGGTGCGGATGATGTCCGCCTCGGCGGCTTGCTCGACGTGCTCTTCGACTGCATCGGCTGCCTGAATGATGAGTGCGCCGATGTCCACTGAGGCTCTTGCGTCGGCTGTTCTGTCGTGCCGGGTCTGCTTGAGCATGGCCGCTCGCTACCATCGTCGTGACCTGCGGTATCCACGACGGTAGGGCGGTGCGTGCAGGGAGAGGACACAAATCGTGTCCCCCTTCGTCAGGCTGCCAGCAGGCCTACCTTCACGGCCAGTTCAGAGGCACGACGGCGGCGCGAGGCAACCTTGGACTCGGTCTCTTCCAGGATGATGGAGCGGGCGTAGCCGTTGTACTGGATCGTCTCCGGCGCGGCCTCATAGGCCTGCGACAGCGTCGCGATCGCCACGTCCGGCTGTCCGTCGAGCTGATAGCTCCGGGCCTCCTCGATACGGTGCCGGGCTCGGCGCGGGCGGGAGGGGATCGTGGCGGCGTCGGCGCGGGCGGCCTGTCGTACGGATTCTGGCCCGGCATGGAGCTCGACGGCCACCGTCACCGCGTGGGCGCCCATGTCTGCGTTCTCTGACCGAACGCCACCGGATTGGCGTACGGGTCCGGGGTAGCGTCAGATGACAAGGCCTTGCCCCTCCTCTGAACAGACTCGACACCTGCCAGCGTAGGGGCGGGCCTCTCTCATGTGAGCCTGGATGTGCGAAATCGCCCGTCCGCCTGAAGGTGAACGGGGCCCGCATCACCGAGCGGAGCTGGTAGATCGAGAACGAGCGCCGCCGTCGAACAGCCGCACACGCGAGCCCTCACCACTGCCGACGCGCATGAGATTCGGAGTCGTCCCGCTCGTCCGGCCCGGTCCGGGTGCGTTCGGCACCGTCTGGACCGACGCTGAAACCATGTCGAATCGAGAACCTGCTCCCGGTTGGGGCCAGCCGCCCAGCACGGGAGGTGGGGCCCCGCCCCGTAAGAGCAACAGGGGAAAGATCATCGGCTTGTCGTGCCTGGGCGTGATCGCTCTGCTTGTCGTCGTGATCGTTGCTGTCATGCTCACTGTCGGAGGCGGGGACGACGAGCCGGAGCGGGAGACTCCCGCAAGCCCGTCGCAGCCCACCGCGCGGGAGACCTCGGCCCCGGGGCTTCCGCAGGAGGAGAGCGGCGCCAGGGGAGACGTGAAGATCACGGCATGCGAGGTGGATCCCGTCACGAAGTGGCCCAGTGCGGAGTTGCTGATCACCAACCGGTCGAGCAAGGCCAGCAACTACATCGTGAACGTTGAGTTCGTCGACGCGTCCAACAAGCGGCTGAGTGAAGCGGTTGCAGCGTCGAACGGGGTGGCGCCCGGGCAGCAGTCGAAGGTGACGGCACAGGGGCTGGACCAGATCACGGCCAGGATCACATGCCGGATCACGGACGTCACCCGTTACGCGTCCTGAATGAGAGCCGCGTTCCCGTGATGTTGCCAGGCTCGGAGCACGACGAAGGGCTGACCTGTTTTCACAGGTCAGCCCTTCGTCCTCAGGGTGAGTAACGGGACTCGAACCCGCGACATCCTGGACCACAACCAGGTGCTCTACCAGCTGAGCTATACCCACCATGACCGGCGGTTTCCCGAAGGTTTCCCCGACCGGCCGAGAAGAAGTCTACAGGGTCCGAGCGGGTGCTCGCGCCCGCATTACGCCGGGCGCGAGCCGGGGGTCATTCCGCGGGCAGGACGTGGCGCGCGGCGATCTGCTTCGCCGTGTCCGAGTCGGGGCCGGGCTGCGGGACGAAGATCGCCTCGCGGTAGTAGCGCAGCTCGGCGATGGATTCGCGGATGTCGGCGAGCGCACGGTGGTTGCCGCTCTTCTCCGGACTGTTGAAGTACGCCCTCGGGTACCAGCGGCGGGCCAGCTCCTTGACCGAGGAGACATCGACGATCCGGTAGTGGAGGTGGTTCTCCAGAGCCGGCATGTCACGGGCGAGGAATCCGCGGTCGGTGGAGACCGAGTTTCCGCACAGCGGGGCCTTGCGGGGCTCCTTGACATGTTCGCGTACATACGCGAGTACCTGGGCTTCGGCGTCGGCGAGGGTCGTGCCGCCGGGCAGCGCGTCGAGGAGGCCCGAGGCCGTGTGCATCTGGCGCACGATCTCCGGCATGGTCTCCAGGGCCGCGTCCGGCGGGCGGATCACGATGTCCACCCCGTCGCCGAGCACGTTCAGTTCCGAGTCGGTGACCAGTGCGGCCACCTCGATGAGTGCGTCGTCCGTCAGCGAGAGCCCGGTCATCTCGCAGTCGATCCACACCATGCGATCGTTCATGCGCCCTACCTTAGGCCTTGCTTCCCGGATCGGACCTGGCTCGGGGCCCGACGGGGCTCGACGGGACCCGACGGGGCGGGACGGCGACGGGCGCCCGGGGGAGGTGTCTCCCGGGCGCCCGTCGGTTTCACGGTGCGCGGCTTGTGGCGCGCGGTCCTGCGTGCCCCTCAGGGGGCGCTGCGCTGGCCCGGCAGGGCCGGGCGGCCGGTGGCGTACAGGTCGGACTGCGGCTTGCCCGGCTCCAGCGGTCCGCCGGGGCGCCGGGTGACCGGCGAGACCTGCGGGGGCACCACCGGGTCGAGCACCGCCGTCGTCGTCTCGGCCTGCGGGCGCCGGGCCCGGTAGGCCGCCCGGTAGGCCGCCGGCGAGGAGCCGAGCTGGCGGCGGAAGTGGCCGCGCAGCGCCACCGGGGAGCGGAGCCGCAGCGTCCCGCGACCTCGTCGACCGAGTAGTCGGAGGTCTCGAGCAGCCGCTGCGCCTGCAGCACCCGCTGGGTGATCAGCCACTGCAGCGGGGCGGAGCCCGTCAGCGAGCGGAACCTGCGGTCGAACGTCCTCCGTGACATGTACGCGCGGGCCGCGAGCGTCTCCACGTCGAACTGCTCGTGGAGGTGCTCCAGGGCCCAGGCGACGACCTCGGCGAGCGGGTCGGCGCCGATCTCCTCCGGTAAAGACCTGTCGAGGTAGCGCTCCTGGCCGCCGGTGCGCCGCGGCGGGACGACCAGGCGGCGCGCCAGGGCGCCCGCGGCCTCCGTGCCGTGGTCGGTCCGCACGATGTGCAGACACAGATCGATACCGGCCGCGGTGCCGGCCGAGGTCAGTACGTCCCCGTCGTCGACGAAGAGCTCCCGCGGGTCCACGTGGACCGACGGATAGCGCTTGGCGAGCGTCGGCGCGTACATCCAGTGTGTGGTCGCCGGCCGTCCGTCGAGCAGGCCGGCCGCGGCGAGCACGAACGCGCCGGTGCACAGCCCGACGATGCGCGCGCCCTCCTCGTGCGCCCGGCGCAGCGCTTCGAGTGCCTCCGGCGGTGGCGGCGAGGTGATCGACCGCCAGGCCGGCACGACGACGGTGCCCGCCCGGCTGATCGCGTCCAGGCCGTACGGCGCGGTCAGTTCGAGGCCCCCTGTGGTCCGCAGCGGGCCGTCCTCGCCGGCGCACACCAGCAATCGGTAGCGCGGCACCCCGGCGTCCTGCCGGTCGATGCCGAACACGGAGAGCGGGATGGAGCTCTCGAAGATGGGGCCGCCACTGAACAGCAGCACCGCGACGACTTCGCGACGGCGGCGCCCGGAAAGCTTCCGTGCGACCTCCGTTGCGGCGGAGTCCTGGCTCATGACGCTAAGCCCCCCTCGGTGTTCGCGTCTCCCTGGTCCTGTCGCTCCTGCACGTTTCCCCTCGGTTTTGCACGAGACCCCAGTCTTCGATACCCATGATCGAATCTACTGCGTTCCGTGGCGCCGGCGTGACAAGTTCTCCATCCGGCACATTGTCGACAAGGCAACTTGGCGCGAAGCATTCGATCACGAAGCGTTCCACTCCCGGGCCGCGCAGGGAAGTGCCCCGTGCGTGCATGGCCCGTCCCCGTAGGGTGTGCGCGCCTGTCGCGGGGCTTTCACGCCTGGTGACAACGGGGTTGAGGGGGCATTCCGCCAAGGACTCGCCGGCATGTGGAAGTTGGCTGAAATCATACGGGTGTGGGTGTACGAACCTGTCAGCTCTACGGGGGTACGTCAGCGCCGGCGCGGCTTCCGGCCGCCGTGGCCGTGGCCATGGCCGTGCCGTCCCCGCCGGCCCGCGGCCTCGGCGCGCAGACCGTGTTCCGAGCGGCGCAGCAGCACCCGGCAGACCGCCGTCACCGCGGCGAGCCCGAGCGCCGTCCCGGCGGCCCCGCCGAGCGAGGTGCCGTAGACGACGAGGACGACCGGGACGAGGACGCAGCAGAAGGCCGCCCAGCGGACCACGTCGCCGGCCGACTCGCCCGCGGCGCTCCCCGCTCTCCCCGCGCCCGCCGTCGGCTTCGGGGACCCCGCCGCGAGGGTGGGGGCGGAAGCGGGGACGGGGGCGGGGGTGGGCGTCGTGGCGGTGGCCGATGGTGCGGGCACGGGCGGGGCTCCCTGCGACGGTGACTGGACCTGTGGGAACGAGGGGCGGAACGTTCCGGTCACTGCGCGGGGCGCCCGTTCGGCCCCCGTACGGACACCTGTAGGGCACAACCGGCATTGCCATAACGGGACGGGCTCGTGCATGCTCCCTGGAACGCCGCGCGAACGCCGTGCGCGGTGGCACGGACGGCTCTGGGCAGGAGAGGAGTGTCGCCGTACCCTTGGGGGTATGGGCTTGGGAAGATGATTCCCGGACACAGCTCCGCCGCCAACCGTTGTTCCGTACGACGTTCCCTGTCGTTCCCTCCCCACCAGGATCTTCTTCGCCGAGACACCGATGGCCGGTCACGAATTCCCCGAACCCGCGGACCGCAAGCGCGTCGCCGACTCCACGGTCGACCCCCTCGCGGTGGAACAGCCACGCCACTCCTGTGATCCCGCCTTCCGGCACGGAGTGGTCGTCGGCTTCGACGGCTCGACCTCCAGTGAGCGGGCCCTCGCGTATGCCATCGGCATGGCCCGCCGCTCCGGCTCCGGCCTGATCATCGTGCATGTCGCCAACCGGCTGCCCACGACCGTCTGGGCGGGCTGCGAGCCGCCGGTCTTCGTCGACGTCCCGGACCACCGCACCGAGGTGCTGGGCCTGGAGCTCGCCTGCGCCGACTACCTCGCCGAGGTCCCCTGGATCCTGGTCGAGCGCGGCGGCGACATCTGCCACGAGCTGGAGGAGGTCGGCCGGGAGTATTCGGCCGACGCGATCGTGGTCGGCTCGACGCACGGCATCGTCGGCCGGATCTTCGGCTCGGTGGCCGGACGCCTCGCGAAGCGCGCGCAGCGTCCCGTGATCGTCATTCCCTGAGCGCGTACAGATCGCGCTCCTCTCCCGGACGTTCCGTCAACTCCCTTGGTGCGGCGATAATTTCTGCCGCCGTCAGGTGATTTGTGCGCTTGTGAAGGGTACTTAAAGAGCACCGGAACAAGCAGCTCACGCAGCACAACTGCCCACTTGAAGGGAGCCCGCCGTGGACAACGAAGTCGCCGCGGGAAACACCACTTCCACTCTCGGCCACCTCGCGCTCGGACTGACCCTGCTGGCCTTCGGCATCGGCAGCACCGGCGTGATCGACAACGTCGCGGCGTCCGACGCCGCAGCCCTCGCCACCTGGGTCGGAGGGGTGGCGCTCTTCCTCGTCGGTCTGCTCGCCCTGCGCGCGGGCAACGGCGGTACGGGTACGGCCTATTCGGCGCTCGGCGCCTTCTGGTTCACCTGGGGGACCGGAGTGGGCGACGGCGCGTCGGCCGAGGCGACCGGTCTGTTCCTGCTGCTGTGGGCGCTGCTCGCGCTCACGCTGACCATGGCGGCGTCGGGCAGCGGTCTGTTCGGACAGGGCGTGTACGGGCTGCTGTTCGTGTCGCTGCTGCTCCTCGGCATCGGCGCCCTCGCCGACAACGGCGGTCTCGCCAAGGCGGGCGGCTGGGTCGCCGCGCTCGCCGGCCTCGCGGCCTGGTACGGCGCGACGGCGGCGGTCGCCAACTGGCCGACCTCCCTGAGCCGCGCGTCCCGCCGGGGAGCCCCGGCGGCGAGCTGACAGGCCGATCCACTTGGGTGCCCACGAGAGCCCCAGAGGGTGCCCGCGAGGGCCTGGCGAGTGAGCCGAAGGGCGCGCGGCTGTCGAAAGGGAGAACGCGCACAGGTCCCGAGGAACGAGGGACCGAGCACGATCGACCGTCGACAGTCGCACAAAGCGCCCGGAGGAGAACCGAGCCCCAAAAAGAAAGCAGCGGTCCCTGTGCACAGGTGGCGTGCACAGGGACCGCTGTGTGTCCGGTCGGGCGTCCGGCCCTCCGGGGACAGGTCCGGAAAGCGGGCGGACGGGCTTTCCCGACCGTGGTCGAGAGCTCCGGGGGACAGGCCCGGAGGCTGCTACTCGACCGTGACGGACTTGGCCAGGTTGCGCGGCTTGTCGATGTCGCGGCCCATGGCGAGCGCCGTGTGGTAGGCGAGGAGCTGGAGCGGGATGCCCATCAGGATCGGGTCCAGCTCGTCCTCGTTCTTCGGGACGACGATCGTGTGGTCGGCCTTCGCCTGCGGCTGGTGCGCGACCGCGAGGATGCGGCCGCTGCGGGCCTTGATCTCCTCCAGGGCGGCGCGGTTCTTCTCCAGCAGGTCGTCGTCCGGGACGATCGCGACCGTCGGCAGGGCCGGCTCGATCAGCGCGAGCGGGCCGTGCTTCAGCTCGGAGGCCGGGTACGCCTCGGCGTGGATGTAGGAGATCTCCTTGAGCTTCAGGGAGGCCTCCAGGGCGACCGGGTAGCCCCGCACGCGGCCGATGAACATCATCGACTGGGCGCCCGCGTACTCCGCGGCGATCTTCTTGATCTCGTCCTCGGTCTCGAGGATCTCGCTGATCTGCGCGGGCAGCTTGCGCAGGCCCTCGATGATCCGCTTGCCGTCGGTCACCGACAGGTCGCGGATGCGGCCCAGGTGGAGGGCGATCAGCGCGAAGGCGGTGACCGTGTTGGTGAAGCACTTGGTGGAGACGACGCAGACCTCCGGGCCCGCGTGCACGTACACGCCGCCGTCGGCCTCGCGGGCGATCGCCGAGCCGACGACGTTGACGACGCCGATGACCCGGGCGCCCTTGCGCTTCAGCTCCTGCACGGCGGCCAGCACGTCGTACGTCTCACCGGACTGGGAGACGGCGATGTACAGGGTGTCGGGGTCCACGACCGGGTTGCGGTAGCGGAACTCCGAGGCCGGCTCGGCGTCGGCGGGGATACGGGCCATGGACTCGATGAGCCCGGCGCCGATGAGGCCGGCGTGGTACGAGGTGCCGCAGCCGAGGATCTTGATCCGGCGGATGCTGCGGGCCTCGCGGGCGTCCAGGTTCAGGCCGCCGAGGTGCACGGTGGAGAAGCGGTCGTCGATCCGGCCGCGCAGCACGCGGTCGACCGCGTCGGGCTGCTCGGAGATCTCCTTGTGCATGTACGTGTCGTGGCCGCCCATGTCGTAGGAGGCGGCCTCCCACTCCACGGTCTCGGGGGTGGCCGTCGTCGACGCGCCCGAGGTCGTGTACGTGCGGAAGTCGTCGGCCTTGAGGGTGGCCATCTCGCCGTCGTCGAGGGTGACGACCTGGCGGGTGTGGGCGATCAGGGCGGCGACGTCGGAGGCGACGAACATCTCCTTCTCGCCGATGCCGAGGACGACCGGGGAGCCGTTGCGGGCCACCACGATGCGGTCGTTGAAGTCGGCGTGCATGACGGCGATGCCGTAGGTGCCCTCGATGACCTTGAGCGCCTCGCGGACCTTCTCCTCCAGGGTGGTGGCCTGGGAGCGGGCGATCAGGTGGGTGATGACCTCGGTGTCCGTCTCGGAGGCGAAGACGACGCCGTCGGCCTCCAGCTTGGCGCGCAGCTCCTGCGCGTTGTCGACGATGCCGTTGTGGACGACCGCGACCTTGTTCTCGGGGTCCATGTGCGGGTGCGAGTTGATGTCGCTCGGCGCGCCGTGGGTGGCCCAGCGGGTGTGGGCGATGCCGGTGGTGCCGGTGAAGCGCTTGGGGACACGGGCCTCCAGGTCACGGACCCGGCCCTTGGCCTTGACCATCTTCAGGCCGGCGGTCTTCGGGCTGGTGATCACGATGCCGGCGGAGTCGTACCCCCGGTACTCCAGCCGCTGCAGGCCTTCCAGCAGCAGCGGGGCCACGTCACGCTTTCCGATGTAACCGACGATTCCGCACATAAAGGTGTAACCCCTCCAGGTTGGTGAGTGTGCTCAGCCGTAGACGATGCGGCGCAGCTGCCGGAGCGAGAGCTCCGGTGGCGCCACGGCGCGGTGCGGCAGTTCGGCCGCGATGCGCTCGAAGATCTCGGCGTTCACCGCGCCCCCGGACTGCAGCTCGCGGTGGCGGCGGCGGACGAAGTCCTCGGTCGACTCGTCGAAGTACGCCAGCACGTCGAGGATCACCCGGGCGGCCTCACCGCGCTGGAGCGCGGTGCTGCGCACCAGGTGGTCGATGAGGTCGTCATGCGACGGGCGGCGTTCGAGCACCCGTGAATACTGAGGGGTACCAGGGGTGCTACGCAAGAATCCTGCCCGAAATCGGGCAGAGGCCTCCATGATCGCCGTCCTGAGGGGGGAAATTGGTCTACACCTTGACCACGGAAGTGGTCCACGGTACGGATGGTGACTGTTCGGATACGCATATCCACAGCCGCGAAGTCCATCGAAAGGGACCATGCCTGTGAGACAGCGCAGAACGCTTCCGCGTGTGCTCGGCGCTCTGTTCCTCATCGCGGCGGCCGGCATCTCCTGTGTCGGAGCCGCCCCCGCCGCCCACACCGCCGCCGCAGGACCCGCGCTCCGCCCGCTCGGGCAGATCGTCCCCGCCCCGGCCTCCGTGGCCCCCGGCGGGCAGCCGTACGCGATCACCGCCGCCACCCGCATCCGGGTCGACGAGGACGACGCCGAGTCCCGCGCCGTCGGCGACTACCTGGCCGGGATCCTCCGCCCCTCCACCGGCCACCCGCTGCCCGTCGTCGACGCGGACGAGGCACGCGGCGGCATCCGGCTCCGCCTCAGCGCCGAGGACGAGGCGCTCGGGGACGAGGGCTACCGGCTGCAGTCCGGCCGCACCGGCATCACCCTCACCGCCCACCGGCCCGCCGGACTCTTCCGTGGCGTCCAGACGCTGCGCCAGCAGCTCCCGGCGGCCGTCGAGAAGGACACCGTGCAGCCCGGGCCCTGGCAGGTCGCCGGCGGCACCATCACCGACACCCCGCGCTACGCCTACCGCGGCGCGATGCTCGACGTCTCCCGCCACTTCTTCACCGTCGAGCAGGTCAAGCGCTACATCGACCAGCTCGCCCTCTACAAGGTCAACACGCTGCACCTGCACCTCTCCGACGACCAGGGCTGGCGCATCGCGATCGACTCCTGGCCCCGGCTCGCCACCTATGGCGGCTCCACCCAGGTCGGCGGCGGACCCGGCGGCTTCTACACCAAGGAGGACTACAAGGAGATCGTCCGGTACGCGGCCTCCCGCCACCAGGAGGTCGTCCCCGAGATCGACCTGCCCGGACACACCAACGCCGCCCTCGCCTCGTACGCCGAGCTGAACTGCGACGGCATCGCCCCGCCGCTCTACACCGGCACCAAAGTCGGCTTCAGCTCGCTGTGCGTGCCGAAGCCCGTCACGTACGACTTCGTGGACGACGTGATCCGCGAGATCGCCGCGCTCACCCCGGGCCGGTACCTCCACATCGGCGGCGACGAGGCGCACTCCACGACCCACGAGGACTACGTCGCCTTCATGGCGAAGGTCCAGCCGGTCGTCGCGAAGTACGGCAAGACCGTCATCGGCTGGCACCAGCTGACCGGCGCCACCCCCGCGCCGGGCGCGCTCGCGCAGTACTGGGGGCTCGACCGCACCGCCCCCGCGGAGAAGGAACAGGTCGCCGCCGCCGCACGGAACGGCACCGGGCTGATCCTCTCGCCCGCCGACCGGGTCTACCTCGACATGAAGTACACCAAGGACACCACGCTGGGCCTGGCCTGGGCCGGCTACGTCGAGGTGCAGCGCTCCTACGACTGGAACCCGGCGGCCTATCTGCCGGGCGCGCCGGAGACGGCGGTCAAGGGCGTCGAGGCGCCGCTGTGGACGGAGACCATCTCCACGGACGCCCACATCGACCAGATGGTCTTCCCCCGCCTCCCGGGTGTCGCGGAGCTCGGCTGGTCCCCGGCGTCGACGCACGACTGGGAGACGTACCGGGTGCGGCTCGCGGAGCAGGGACCGCGGTTCGAGGCGCTCGGGATCGACTACTACCGCTCGCCGCAGGTCCCCTGGCCCGCCTCGGAGTAGTCCGGGGCAGCACGAAGCGCGGGTCCTGGCGGAGGACCGTACTCCGCCGGGACCCGCGCCGGTCCGTGAAGGTGACTAGCGGGCGAACCGCTGACTAGCGGGCGAACCGCGCGATCGGGTTCACCAGGTCGCCGACGAGCTGGAGCGCCGCCGACGGGTCCGCCAGGTCCACCATCTGCTTGTTGTTGCGCAGCTGGAGCCGGTTCAGGGCGGAGAGCGCGAAGGTCTCCGCGAACATGTCGTACTGCGCGAACCGGTCCGCGAGCTCCGGCTTCGACTCCTGGTAGCCGCGCACGCACGCCGCGACCGTCCGCCAGAAGTCGTCCTCGTCGAGCACGCCCTCCGCCGCCAGCGTCGCCCCGAGGAAGCGCAGGAAGCAGTCGAAGACGTCCGTGAAGACCGAGAGCAGCTTCATGTCCTCGGGGACCTCGGCGCGGATCCGCTCCACCGCCGGCGGCAGGACCGCGTCCGGGTCCATGACGACGATCTCCTCGGCGATGTCCTTGAAGATCGCCCGGGAGACCACGCCCCGCTCGTCGAGCACGAGGATCACGTTCTCGCCGTGCGGCATGTACGCCAGGTCGTAGGCGTACAGGCTGTGCAGCACCGGCAGCAGATACGCGTCCAGGTACGTCCGCAGCCACGCGGCCGGCTCGAGACCCGAGTCCTTGATCAGGGCCCCCGCGAAGGACGCGCCCGCGTGGTCGACATGGAGCAGCGAGGCCATCGTCGCGAGCCGCTCGCCCTCGGCCAGGGAGGGCACCGGGGACTCGCGCCAGAGCGCGGCGAGCATCTTGCGGTACGGCGAGTAGCGGTCGGTGGCCGCCTCGTACTCCAGATGCCGGTAGCCGACCGCCGCCCGCTCCCGGATGATCGAGAACCGGGCCGCCCGGAGGACGGGGTCGGCCTCGATCAGCCCGGCCAGCCAGTCGTTGATCGCCGGGGTCGCCTCCATGTACGCGGCCGAGAGCCCGCGCATGAAGCCCATGTTGAGGACCGACAGCGCCGTCTTGACGTAGTGCTTGGCCGGGGCGGTGGAGTTGAAGAACGTGCGGATCGACTGCTGGGCCAGGTAGGCGTCCTCGCCCTCGCCCAGGTAGACCAGGCGCTCCTGGGCGACCTCGGCGGCGAAGGTGACCGACAGCTTGTTCCACCACTGCCAGGGGTGGACCGGCATCAGCAGGTAGTCGGCCAGGTCCAGGCCCCGCTCGGCGAGGGTCGCGGCGAAGCCGTCGACCGCCTTGTCGCCCAGCTCGGCGCGGATGAACGTCTCGTACTCGATGCCCGCGCCGGCCGTGAAGGTGGTGCGGTCGCGGCGCGCGGCGAGCCAGATCAGGTGGATCTCGCTCGCGGCCTCGGGGGCGTACGCGCGGTACTCGTCGACGCCGAAGCCGAGCCGGCCGTTGTTGGCGACGAAGCAGGGGTGACCCTCGGTCATCCCGGTCTCGATCGCCTGGAAGTCCGCGCGCGCGAGCTCGGCGGCGGAGACCCGGGGCTTGGTCGACTTGTACGCCGTGCCGGCCAGGGTGGAGGAGATCTCCTCCAGGTAGACCGGCAGGATCTCGTCGCTCAGGCCCAGCGCTCCGCGCAGCTCGGTGATGAACTGCAGGGCGTCGAGCGGGAGCTGCTCGTCGCCGCGGTGGCGGCTGATCGACTCGGGGTAGACCTGCCAGTGGTCGAGCGCGAAGCGGTCGGCGGTGAAGCGGTACTCGGTCGCGCCGTCGTCGCTGAGGACCTTGTAGCGGCTCTCGCCGAGCTCCTGCGGGTTGAGCAGGCGCTCGTGGGCGAACTCGGCGAGGCCCTTGCGGATCAGCGCGCGGTTGGCGTCGGCCCAGCGGGCCGGAGTGAGGTGGGAGACGGGGTTCATACGGCGACTCCCACGGCGATCTCGAACTGCGCGCGGGTGCAGAAGCTCAGCAGGGCCTTCTTCTCCGGCTTCTGGATCTCGCGCTCGGGCACGAAGCCGACGGCCTCGTTGAGCGCGTGGACGGCGGTGTTGCGGACGTCGGGCTCGACGACGACCCGCTCGGTCGCCGGGTCGTCGAACAGCTCCCGCATCACGGCGGTGATGACCGTACGGGTGAAGCCGTGCACGGGAGTCTCGGTGGGCGCGACGAGGAAGTGCATGCCGACGTCGCCGGGCCGCGGCTCGTACAGACCGACCAGTTCGATCTCGGACGGGTCGTACCGCTCCATGAGGAAGGCGGGCTCGTCGTCCACCAGACCTATGAAGGCGTCGTGGTGCGGGTGCGCGGCTATCGCCATGTACGCGCGCTCCACGTCCTGGAGTTTCGCGTCCTGCATCATCCAGAAGGCGGCCTTGGGGTGCGTGACCCAGGGGTGGATCAGCTCGGCGTCCCTGAGCGGATCGAGGGGACGGATGCGAACGGTCATACCGCGAACTCCTGGAAAGCGATGGTCTTCTCGACGGGGTAGTACTCGCGGCCCAGCATCGTCCCGATGATGTACGCGTTGCGGTACGGGCCCATGCCCAGGTCGGGCGAGGTGATGGAGTGCGTGTGCACGCCGGCGTTCTGCAGGAAGACGCCGCGGCCCGTCGTGTCGATCGAGTAGTTGCGGGCCACGTCGAAGCGGCCCTGTCCGTCCCGCTTGAGCCGGTCGCCGACCGGCTCAAGGAAGGCCGGAACGGTGTACTTGTAGCCGGTGGCGAGGACGAGGCCCTCGGTCTCGAGCGTGAAGTCCTTCTCCTGCTCCTCCTGGCGGAAGCCGAGCGTGTACGTGCCCGTCGTGTCGTCGTACGCGGCGGAGTGCAGGCCCGAGTTGGTGAGCAGGCGGGTGGGGACCGGGCCGGCGAAGTTCTTCTGGTAGAGCAGATCGAAGATGGCGTCGATGAGATCGCCGTTGATGCCCTTGAACAGGCCCTTCTGCTGCGACTCCAGCCGGTAGCGGGTCTCCTCGGGCAGCGCGTGGAAGTAGTCCACGTACTCCGGCGAGGTCATCTCCAGGGTCAGCTTGGTGTACTCCAGCGGGAAGAAGCGCGGGGAGCGGGTCACCCAGTTGAGCCGGTAGCCGTGTACGTCGATCTCGGAGAGCAGGTCGTAGTAGATCTCGGCCGCGCTCTGGCCGCTGCCGACGATGGTGATCGACTTCTTCTTCCGCAGCGCCTCCTTGTGGGAGACGTAGCGCGAGTTGTGGATGAGGTCGCCGCCGAGGCCCTGGCAGGAGTCCGGGACGTACGGCGGGGTGCCGGTGCCGAGCACGATCCGGCGGGCGCGGAACGTCTCTCCGGCGTCGGTGGCCACCACGTACTCCTCGGCGCGCTCGTCGTACGTGACGGACGTGACGGTCGTGGAGAAGCGGATGGAGGAGAGCTTCCCGGCGGCCCAGCGGCAGTAGTCGTTGTACTCGGCGCGCAGCGGATAGAAGTTCTCGCGGATGTAGAAGGAGTAGAGCCGGCCCTTCTCCTTCAGGTAGTTGAGGAAGGAGTACGGCGAGGTCGGGTCGGCGAGCGTGACCAGGTCCGACATGAACGGGGTCTGGAGGTGGGCGCCTTCGAGGAACATCCCGGAGTGCCACTCGAAGTCCGGCTTGGACTCCAGGAAGAGGCCGTTCAGCTCGTCGATGGGCTCGGTCAGGCAGGCGAGACCCAGGTTGAAGGGACCGAGCCCGATGCCGATGAAATCAAGAGGCTGCGTGGACAAGGTTCTCTCCCAGGTACTGCTCGGCGTGGCCGGCTATCAGATCGAGGACGGCGGCGATGTCGGCCACGGTCGTCTCGGGGTTGAGCAAGGTGAACTTGAGGTACTGGCGGCCGTCGACCTTGGTCCCGGCGACGACGGCCTCGCCGGAGGCGAACAGCGCCTTGCGGGCGTAGAGGTTGGCGCGGTCGATCTCCGCGGGCGAGGTGACGGCCTCGGGGATGTAGCGGTAGACGAGCGTGGACAGCTGCGGCTGGACGACCACGTCGTAGCGCGGGTCGGCGGCGAGCAGGTCGAAGCCCGCGCGGGCCAGGTCGCAGACCTCGTCGAAGAGCTCGCCGACGCCGTCGGCGCCCATCACGCGCAGCGTCATCCACAGCTTGAGCGCGTCGAAGCGGCGGGTGGTCTGCAGGGATTTGTCGACCTGGTTCGGGATCTTCCCCCACAGTCCTTCGGACGTGGGAGGTGCCCCCACGGCGACGGGCTGCCGCGGGTTGAGGTAGTCCGCGTGGTACGTCGCGTGGCGCAGGGTCGCCCCGTCCCGGACCAGGACGGCGGAGGAACTCACCGGCTGGAAGAAGGACTTGTGGTAGTCGACGGTGACGGAGTCGGCCTGCTCGATGCCGTCCAGGAGGTGGCGGCGGGTGCGCGAGGCGAGCAGTCCGCAGCCGTAGGCGGCGTCCACGTGCATCCAGGCGCCGTACTCGGCGGCCAGGGCGGCGATCTCGGGCAGCGGGTCGATGGAGCCGAAGTCGGTGGTGCCGGCGGTGGCGACGATCGCCATCGGGACCAGGCCCTCGGCGCGGCAGGCCTCCAGCTCGGCGGCGAGGACGACCGACTGCATGCGCTTGGTCCGGTCGACCGGGATGGAGATGACGGCGTCGGCGCCGAGGCCGAGGAGGGTGGCCGACTTCTGGACGCTGAAGTGGCTGCACTCGGAGGAGAAGATACGGAGTTTCGCCAGGTCGTTCGTCTTGGCCTCCTCGCGGGCGAGGAGCAGCGCCTGGAGGTTGGACTGCGTACCGCCGCTGGTGAACACCCCGTCGGCGGCCGGGCCGAGGCCGATGCGGCCCGTGGTCCAGTCGATGAGCTTGCGCTCGATGAGGGTGCCGCCGGCGCTCTGGTCCCAGGTGTCGAGCGAGGAGTTGACCGCCGAGAGGACGGCCTCGCCGAGGACGGCGGGGATCACGACCGGGCAGTTGAGGTGGCCCAGGTAGCGGGGGTGGTGGAAGTAGACGGCGTCGCGGAGGTAGACGCTCTCCAGCTCGTCGAGGGCGGCGGAGGAGTCGCCGAGCGGCTTGTCGAGGTCGACGGCGTCGACGGTCGGGGCCAGCTCGGCGGGGGTGACGCCGGTGAACGGGCGTCGCGTCGTGGCGAGTTTGTCCGCCACCCGCTCGACTCCTTCGGTGACGGAGCGCCGGTAGCTCTCCGCCGTGGCGTCGTTGAGCAGGTGCGAGCGCATGTGGGGGTCCTCCCGGATACGGGGACTCGGTCGCTCCTCCGGACAGGAAGAAGGGGGCGAGGGCGACGTACGAACTTAGGTTAGCCTAACCTAAGTTCGCATCGCAACGACCCTCGCCCCCAGGAGGCGCGACAGTTGACGGGCGTACCGCTTGAGCGGCGGTATTTACGCTTCTTCCTGGGTCTCGTCCGGGACCTCGCGCAGGGCGTCCTCGGACAGCCCCTTGCGCCAGTAGCCCACGAACGTGACCCGGCGGCGGTCCAGTTCGCGCTCGCGCACGAAGTGGCGGCGCAGCGCCTTCACCGCGCCGGACTCGCCCGCGATCCACACGTACGGAGCCCGGCCCGGCAGCTCGGCGGCGCGCACCGCGTCCACGGCGGACGGCGCCCCCTCCTCCCGTACCAGCCAGGTGACGGTGGCGTCGGCCTGCGTCGTGAGCTCCAGGCGGTCGCCGGAGTAGGGGACTTCGAGGAACACATGGGCGCGGGTCTCGGCCGGCAGCGACTCCAGGACGGCCGAGGCGGCCGGAAGGGCCGTCTCGTCCGCCCAGATGAGCACCGAGTCGGCGTCGTCCGGCAGCTGGAAGCGGACGCCGGTGTTCTCGGCGACCGCGGGGCCGAGCACGACGACCCGGTCACCCGGCGCGGCGTGCTGTGCCCAGCGGCAGGCGGGGCCGCCGTCCTCGTGCAGCGCGAAGTCGATGTCGACCTCGTTCTGCGGACTCTGCGGCTCCGTGCGCTGATCCCGGACGGTGTACGAGCGCATCACGGCCCGCTCGTCGTCGGGCATCGCGCGCCAGGCGCCCAGGATCGCGTACATGTCCGGGTTGTCCAGCGGCGGCAGGACGGGCTCCGGCTGGCCCGGGTGCGGCAGGAAGAGGGAGAGGGACTGGTCGCGTCCGCCGGAGGCGAAGGACTTCAGGTCCTCTCCCGTGAAGGTGACCCGGACCAGGGACGGGCCGAGCCGCCTCGTCCGGTCGACCTGGAGGGAGAAGAACTGGAACGGGGCGGTCTCGGCGCTCGTCATCGGGTCAGGACACCTTCTTCGCGTTCTCGAGGGCCTTGGCCAGGTCCTCGAGGAGCGGGGCGCACTTGGCGTACGAGTAGATCGGCTCGGTCACGCGCGGGACGACCTGGCCGGCCTTGACGGCGGGCAGCGCGGCCCAGGTCGGCTTGGCCTTCAGGGCCTCCGGCTGCAGGGCCGAGGTGCGGTTGTCGAGCAGGATGATGTCGGCCTTGTACTTGCCGACGTTCTCCCAGCTCAGACCCTCGAACCAGCCGCCCTGGTCGAGCTTGGTGGGCGTGACGAGGTTGACGCCGAGCTCCTTGAAGTACAGCGTGTCGGTCGGCCGCGCCGGGTCGGAGACGTAGAAGAGGTCGGGGGAGCCGGAGCCGATCAGGACCTTGATGTCCTTCTTGCCCTTGGCGGCCTGACGGACGCGCTCGGCGGCCGCCTCGAAGCGGGCCTTGTCGTCCTGGATCTGCTTGGTCTTGACGTCGGCGCCGAGGGAGGCGGCGAGGTCGGCGTGGCGCTGGAGGACGAACGGCATCGACTTGTCCGCGGCCCACAGGGCGACGCTCGGGGCGACCTTGAGGATCTTGTCCTTCTGCTCGGCCGGGACGTACCAGAGGTCGTTCTTCTCCCACATGTCCGTGATGAGGAGCTCGGGGCTGAGCTTGAGGTACTCCTCGATCTTGAACTCGCCCCAGACGTTACCGATGATCTTGACCTTCTTGACGTCGAGGTCGCCGGCCTGGACGTCCGGCGCCTCCGCGCCCGTCTTCGGGTCCTTGACCGTGGTCGGGCCGAAAACGCCCTTGACCTCGATGCCGAAGTCCTTGAGCGCGGCGGCGGTTCCGGTGAAGGCGACGATGTTCTTCGGGGTGGACTTCGCCTCGACGGCCGTGCCGCGGTCGTCGGTGAACTTCCACGGACCGGCCTTCTCCGAAGGAGCGGAGGAGGCACCGCCCTTGGTCTCGTTGCCGCAGGCTGCGAGCGCGGCGCCGAGCCCGAGGGCGCTGCCTGCGGCGAGCAGGCCGCGACGAGTGAGGTGGGTGGCTCGGGCGTTGCTGGGCATGGCGAAGTCGCTTTCGGTACGTGCCGGGGTCGGCCTGGGCAAGTCGAGGGAAGGTTAGCCTAACCTCAGATGGATCAGTAGGGGTGGGGTGGACGCGGTGGCGCATCGCACATAAATGGCCACGCCGCCCTGTCCCGCGAGTCGTCGCACTCGAACCACACCGTCTTGCCGCCGTCGGACGATTCCACGCCCCAACGCTCCGTCACCGCCTCGACGAGCGCGAGCCCACGCCCGCTCTCCGCGAGCGGCACCGCCGCCTTGGCGTACAGGGGCCCCGGCATCCCGTCCGCGACCTCCACCCGGAGCCCGTGCGGCTCGCGCAGGATCAGTACGGTGCAGCGGCGCCCGGGCACGTGCCGTACGACGTTGGCGACGAGCTCGGTGAGCGCGAGCGCGGAGGCATCGGACAGGTGGTCGAGTCCCCAACGGCTGAGGAAGATGCGCAGGATGCGGCGCATATGGCCGGCGGAGTGCTCACCGACGGTGAACCCCATGCGGTAGCTCGACTGAAGTTCCGTCGGATACAGGTCAGTTGCGTGATTCATGCAGCCAGCATGGAGCGGGGTCGTTACGCTCGGCTACGAACCGAACGCAACGCTTCACCGCGTCAGCTTGGGGGTGACCTAGTCGTGGTCAACATCCGCAGCCTTGATCCCAGCGCCTCTCCGCTGGACTACTACGGTTCCGAACTCCGCCGTCTGAGAGAGGAGGCGGAGCTCAACCAGCCGCAGCTGGGCAAGATCCTCTACTGCACGGCGTCGCTGATCGGCCAGATCGAGACGGCGAAGAAGGTCCCGACGCGACGGTTCTCGGAACAGCTGGACGCGGCGCTGATGACAGGCGGGGTGTTCTCGCGGCTGGTGGGGCTGGTGCTGAAGAGCCAGCTGCCGAACTGGTTCCAGCCGTACGCGGAGATGGAGGCGAAGGCGGCGTACATCTCGACGTACCAGGCGCAGCTCGTCTATGGCCTGCTCCAGACGCCCGAGTACGCGCGGGCGGTGCTGAGCGTGGACCACCCGGACAAGCTCGACGCGATGGTGGCCGCGCGGATGGATCGCCAGCGCATCCTGGAACGCGAGCACCCGCCGGTGTTGTGCGTCGTACTGGACGAGGCAACGCTGCGTCTGGAGATCGGTGGTCCTGAGATCATGCGAACCCAACTCCGGCACCTGTTGGGTTTCCTGAACCGGCCGTGGGTCCAGATCCAGGTGCTTCCGTTCACGGCCGGCCAGCACGCGGGACTGATGGGTTCGTTCAATCTCCTGCGGTTCGAGGACGATCCGGACCTCTTCTACTCGCCTAGCTATGGCGGGGGTCATATGACGGCCAATCCGCAAGTGATCAGGGAGCGTTCTCTCGGCTACGCTCGCCTGCAGGCCACGGCCCTCTCCCAGGAGGACTCGGCGGCGCTGATCGCACGCGTGATGGAGGAACGGTATGGGCACCAGCCAGGTCTTGAGGTGGCGTAAGTCGTCCTACAGCGGCTCCGACGGCGGCGACTGCATCGAGTGCGCCCCCCTCGGTGCCGCCGCTTGGCGCAAGTCCTCGTACAGCGGCGACACCGGCGGGCAGTGCGTCGAGGTCGCCGACCTCACCGCCCACATCGCCGTTCGGGACTCCAAAAACCCCAAGGGGCCCGCCCTCCGCGCGACCCCCGCCGCGTTCACCGCGTTCGTGAACGCCACCGCCCGGGGGCTTCTCGGCCGGTCCTAGCATGGGCCCATGCCCCAGACACCCTCACGAGTCGAACTGCGCCCGCTCACCCTCGACGACCAGGACGAGTTCTGCTCGCTCGTCCGGGCCAGCGCCGAGCTCCACACACCGTGGATGCAGCTCCCCGCGAACGCCGAGGAGTTCCACGCGTGGATGCGCCGTTTCGACGACGGCGCCAACCGGGGCTACCTGATCAGGGTCCGGGAGACGGGCGCCGCCGCCGGCATGGTCAACATCAACTCGATCATCCGGGGCCGCTACCAGGGCGCGTCCCTCGGCTACGCGGCCTTCGCCCCGTCCGCGGGGCGGGGGTACATGGCCGAGGGGCTCACCGCCGTCCTGTCGCACGCCTTCGACGACCTGCGGATCCACCGGCTGGAGGCGAACATCCAGCCCGGCAACAAGGCGTCCCTGGCCCTGGTCCAGCGCTTGGGCTTCCGGTACGAAGGCATGTCGCCCGACTACCTCTTCATCGACGGGGCCTGGCGCGACCACGAGCGGTGGTCCCTCACCGCCTCGGCTCCGTGGACTCCCGACCCCTCCCTTCCCGAGGTCTAGTGTCAGTGCCCGCTGGCACCATGCGGGCATGAGCGGTGGATCTTTCAACTGGCAAGAGTTCCTGGGGCGCTGGCAGCGGGAGTGGGTTCCGCGCGCGGACGCCGACGAGGACGAGGACGGCGAGGAGGGCGGGCAGGGCTTCGGCTCCCCCGCTCGACCCGCCGCCGGCGAGGCGGCGATCACGGCGGCCGAGGAGCGGCTGGGGCGGCGTCTGCCGCCCTCGTACCGGGAGTTCCTGGCCGTCAGCGACGGGTGGCACGTGGATCAGCCGGCCGGGATCTACCAGCTCGGTGGCGCGGCGGACATCGACTGGTTCGGGGACCCGTTCGACATGACGCCGATGTACGAGGAGGGTCTGGGGGACGATCCGGGCGAGGAGGAGGTCCTGCTCGCCGGCATGTGGCGACGGGCGCTGCGGCTGGAGACGGACTCCGACATGACGCACGCCCTGCTCGACCCGGGCGACACCGACCGGGACGGTGAGTGGGCGCTCTACGTCTACAAGGGCTGGGGCGGTGAGTTCCCGGACCGCTACCCGTCGTTCCGCGCGTACATGGAGGCCATGTACCGCGGCTTCCACGCCGACCGGGTGGACAGGCCGGACTTCGTGAACGCGACCACACGTGCGCAGGACGCCCGTGTGGAGGAGGCCCACAGGCTGGTTCTGCGCGGACGGTACGAGGAGGCGCTACCCCTGCTGGAGGAGGCCCGGTCCTTCGGGCGGCCGGAGAGCGCCGTCCTGCTGAACCAGCTCCGGCATCTGTCGGCTCCGCGCGGCGCCCAGGACTACGGCTTCCTGGTGGCCGATCCGCGCTACCTGCCGGAGCTTCTGCCCGTACAGGCCATGACGCCGGCACATGGCGAATGGCGGCTGGGCGGGGACGACCACTGGCTGGGCATGATGGAGGCCCGCGGGGTGCCCCGGGGCGCCGCCGAGGACGTGCTGGGCGCGCTGCGGGACGGCACCCATCGCTACGCGCCCGCCGGCGCGTGGGGCCGAGCCGTCGCCGAGGCGCGGGAGTCGGCCCGCTGGGGGGCGACCGACGCCGCGTGGCGGGTACTGCGGAACGCGCTCCCGCTGTGGGAGGGTCCCGGACCCTCGCTCGTCGCTCCGGTCGGCCTGCTCGCCGATCCGGTCCTGGGCCCGCTGGTCACCCCGGAGCGGGGGCGGGAGATCCTCGCGACACCGAGGGCGGGAGAGCGCGGCCCCGTTCTGGAGACCGCGCCCGATGTCGACCCGCCGGGTCTCGCCTGGCTGACGGAGCCCGCGGTGCACGGGCGACCGCTCGACGGATACCGGTGTGTCTGGGTCGAGGCGACTGACCCCGCCGGCCTGCCCGCCCTGATCGGCGAGGAGGGCGCCGAACTGAGCGCGGCCACCGATCCGGGTGAGGCGTCCCGGCGGGCGCCCCGGCCCCATGAGAGGGAGGGCGTGGAACTCTGGGAGGACCGCGCGGTGGTCGCCGCCGGCCGCACGGCTGAGGGGTGGGCGTTCGCCTTCGACGGCCACTCCCACCGGCATCTGAGCGAGCTGTTCCGCTCGCCCGCGCCGGCCGCCTCGCCGTCCGGGCGCGCGGTGGTGGTGTGGCGCGAGCCGAGGCGCTCGTCGCCGGACGACCGCCCGGCCGCCTTCCACCTCTCGGTGGCCGAACGGGGCGTGGAGCGGTACGCGTTCACCCTGCGGGGTGCGGAGACCGAGCGCTCCGGCGCGATACCCGAGGCACTGGACCCCGCACGGCTGTGCCGCCCGGAGGACTCCGAGACGGACCGCGAACTGCGGGTGCTGGAGGCCCTGCACACCGAACTCGGCCTCTCACTGCCGCGTTTCGCGCTGACCCGGGGCAGGCTCCCCACCTTCACGACCCGGTCGTGGACCCGGGCGCCGCAGGAGGGCGAGGGATTCGCCTACCTGACCTTCGTGCGGCACAGGCCGTGAGCCCGTTCCGGCTCACGGCAACGAGCGCGTGAGCCAGGCCACCTCGCCGTTCTCCTCCATCGACACACGGTCCCGCTCGAAGCCGAGCTTCTCCAGGACGCGGAGCGACGGCGTGTTCCATGTGCCGACGGTCGACCAGAGCCGTTCCCGCCCGGTCGCGATCGCGGCGTCGAGCACCGCTGCCGCGGCCTCGGTGGCGTAGCCGCGTCCGTGCGCGCGCTGGAACAGCTCGTAGGCGATCTCGGGCTCCTCCAGCGTGGTGCGGCCGATGATCAGCCCGCAGTAGCCGATGAAGTCGCCTTCCTCGCGGCGCTGGACGGGCAGCAGGGCGATCCCCGTGGTCTCCGTCGCCGCGAGGAACTCCGCGATGGAGGACCGGATGCGTTCCACCGGGGGCTTGCCCTTGCCGCGTTCGGCGAGCAGGTCGCAGAACTCCTCGGCGTCCGACTCGGCCCAGGGCCGCAGGATCAGCCGCTCGGTCTCCAGGTGGTACGGCATCGTCCGGTACGTGGTCATGACCCCACCCTCTCCTACGGGTCGTCGCGAACGCGCCCGGCCTCCCCCGGTCCCGGGGGAGGCCGGGCGCGTTCGCACTGCGACGATCAGGCCGAGAGGCCCAACTCGCGGGCGATCAGCATCCGCTGGACCTCGCTCGTGCCCTCGCCGATCTCCAGGATCTTCGAGTCGCGCCACATGCGGGCGACCGGGTACTCGTTCATGAACCCGTAGCCGCCGTGGATCTGCGTCGCCTCGCGGGCGTTGTCGACGGCCACCGTGGACGAGTAGAGCTTCGCCAGCGCCGCCTCCTTCTTGAACGGCTCGCCGAGCACCAGCCGGGAGGCCGCGTCGCGCCAGCCGATCCGGGCCATGTGCGCCCGCATCTCCATGTCCGCGATCTTGAACTGGATCGCCTGGTTGTCGCCGATCGGGCGGCCGAAGGCGTGACGTTCCTTCGCGTACTTCACCGACTCGTCGACACAGCCCTGCGCGAGGCCGGTCGCGAGCGCGGAGATCGCGATGCGGCCCTCGTCGAGGATCCGCAGGAACTGCGCGTACCCGCGGCCCTCCTCGCCGAGCAGGTTCGCGGCGGGCACGCGGACGTCGTCGAAGGAGAGCTCACGGGTGTCCGAGGCGTTCCAGCCGACCTTGGAGTAGGGCGCGGCCACCGTGAAGCCGGGGGTGCCGGAGGGGACGATGATCGAGGAGATCAGGGGCCGGCCGTCGGGCTTGCGGCCGGTGACGGCGGTGACCGTGACCAGACCCGTGATGTCCGTACCGGAGTTGGTGATGAAGCACTTCGACCCGTTGATGACCCACTCGTCGCCGTCGCGCACGGCGGTCGTACGGGTCCCGCCGGCGTCCGAGCCGGCGCCCGGCTCGGTCAGGCCGAAGGCGCCGAGGATCTCGCCCGAGCACATCCGGGGGAGCCACTCCCGCTTCTGCTCCTCGGTGCCGAAGCGGTAGACCGGCATCGCGCCGAGCGAGACGCCCGCCTCCAGGGTGATGGCGACGGAGGAGTCGACGCGGGCGAGCTCCTCGAGAGCGATGCCGAGGGCGAGGTAGTCGCCGCCCATCCCGCCGTACTCCTCCGGGAAGGGCAGACCGAACAGGCCCATGCGGCCCATCTCGCGGACGATCTCGTACGGGAACTCGTGGCGCTCGTAGTAGTCGCCGATCTTCGGGGCGACGACGTCGTGGGCGAACTCCTCCACGGTACGGCGGAGTTCCTCGTGCTCTTCGGAGAGCCGGTGGTCGAGGGACATGGTCAGGACTCCTTGTGAGAGTTCGCCGCGAGCGCGCGGACGGTACGGGAGGGGCTCGGGCGCCCCAGCTGTTCGGCCATCCACACGCTTGTGGCGGTGAGGGCGGCCAGGTCGACCCCGGTCTCGATGCCGAGGCCGTCGAGCATCCACACGAGGTCCTCGGTGGCGAGGTTGCCCGTGGCGCTCTTCGCGTACGGGCAGCCGCCGAGGCCGCCGGCCGAGGCGTCGACGGTGGTGACGCCGTGCTGCAGGGCGGCGAGGGTGTTGGAGAGGGCCTGGCCGTAGGTGTCGTGGAAGTGCACGGCGAGGCGGGAGGTGGGCACGCCGGCGCTGTTGAGCGCCGTGAGGAGCTTGTGGACGTGCCCGGGGGTGGCGACGCCGATGGTGTCGCCGAGGCTCAGCTCGTCGCAGCCCATGTCGGCGAGGGCCTTGGTGACGCGGACGACCTGCTCGACGGGGACGGCGCCCTCCCAGGGGTCGCCGAAGCACATCGAGAGATAGCCGCGGATGGTGAGGCCCTGCTCTATGGCACGCGTGACGACGGGCTCGAACATGGCGAGGGCCTCGTCGACGGTCCGGTTGAGGTTGGCCTTCGCGAAGGACTCCGTGGCGGAGGCGAAGACGGCGACCTCGCGGGCGCCGAGAGCGAGGGCCCGGTCGAGCCCCCGCTCGTTGGGCACGAGGACGGGCAGCCGCGCCGGGACGTCCTTCAGGAGCGGGAACAGCTCCTCGGCGTCGGCCAGCTGGGGCACCCACTTGGGGTGCACGAAGCTGGTGGCCTCGACGGTGGAGAGCCCGGCGCCGGCGAGCCGCCGGACGAACTCGGCCTTGACGGAGGTCGGGACGACGGTCTTCTCGTTCTGCAGCCCGTCGCGCGGCCCGACCTCATGGATCCGGACGCGGGCGGGAAGCCCGGGGGCGGGCACGTGCATGGGCAGGCCCGTGGTGCCCGTGGTGCCCGTGGTGCCCGTGGTGCCCGTGGTGCCCGTGGTCATGATTCCTCCCTCGGGGTCACCACGGCGAGGATCTGGTCCATGGCGACGGTGGAGCCGGGCGTGACGTCCAGCTCGGTGACGGTGCCGGCGTGCGGGGCGGAGATGACGTGCTCCATCTTCATGGCCTCGACGACGAGCAGACTCTGCCCGGCCTCGACCTCGTCCCCGACCGCCACCTTCACGACGGTGACGGTCCCGGGCATGGGCGCGGCGAGCGTGTCGGCACCCCCGTGCCGGGCGCCGGTGAGGGCGGCGGCGACGGGATCGTGATCGAGGACGTGCCAGGAGTCGCCGTCCCTGCCGAGCCAGGTCCCCTCCGGGGAGGGGGTGTACGTGAACCGGTGCGTGACGCCGTCGAGGTGAACGATGAGTTCCCCCACCCCTCCCCCTACGCCCTGGGGCGTGGGGGGACCCCCACTTCCCGAAACCCTGCCGGGGGCGACGGGGTTGCTGCCGAGCGCGGCAGCGAACGCCCCGGCTGCGCCGGGCGCGGGCGGCAGCTTCGCGCCGCCGGTGGCGACACCGCGCAGGTTGTCGTCGGCTGCCTCGGCTGTGCCTGGCGTCGGCGGCGTTTCCGCCGTCGCCCCGGGCGCGGGCGGCAGCTGCGCGTCGCCGAGCAGCAGCTCGGCGCTCTTGGTCGTGCCGCGGACGCGGCACAGCACCGGGTCGTGGCCCGGGATGCGGAAGTGGTGCGGGGTCCAGGCCGGTTGGCCGCCGAGGCGCCAGCCATTGGGGATGTCGAAGGGGTCGACCCAGCCCCCGGCGGAGCCGTGGCGTCCGCTGCCGACCTCGGCAGCACGCCTCTCGCCCCCGGCCGGGGCCGTCGGCGGGAACTGACGCAGCAGCGCCGCCGCCGCGTACACCTCCGGCGGGACCGAGCCGTCGACCAGGCTCTCCGCCTCGCGCTCCACCAAGCCCGTGTCCAGGTCGCCCGAGGCGACGTCCTCGTGGGCCAGCAGCCCGCGCAGGAAGCCCGCGTTCGTCGGGACGCCCAGGGTGACCGTGTCGGCCAGGGCCGCGCGGAGCTTGCGCAGGGCCGTCGGGCGGTCCGGCGCGTGGACGATGACCTTGGAGAGCATCGGGTCGTAGAGGCTGGAGACCTCCGTGCCCTGGGAGAGGCCCGAGTCGGTCCGTACCCCCTCGCCCTGCGGCTCGCCCAGCGCCAGGACCGTGCCGCCCGAGGGCAGGAAGCCACGCGACGGGTCCTCGGCGCAGATCCGGGCCTCGATCGCCCAGCCGTCGAGGCGGACGTCCGACTGGGCGAAGGACAGCTCCTCGCCCGCCGCCACCCGCAGCTGCCACTCCACCAGGTCGATGCCTGTGATCAGCTCCGTCACCGGGTGCTCCACCTGGAGCCGGGTGTTCATCTCCATGAAGTAGTACGAGGACGGATCGACGCCCGGGACGATGAACTCCACCGTCCCCGCGCCCACATAGCCGCAGGACCGCGCCGCCTCCACCGCCGCCGCGCCCATCTCCTCCCGGATCTCGGGAGTCAGCAGGACGCTCGGCGCCTCCTCGATGATCTTCTGGTGGCGTCGCTGCAGCGAGCACTCGCGCTCACCGAGGTGGACCACGTTCCCGTGCGAGTCGGCCAGCACCTGGATCTCGATGTGCCGCGGGCGGTCGATCCACCGCTCCACGAGCAGCGTGTCGTCGCCGAACGAGGACCGCGCCTCGCGCCGCGCCGCCGCGATCTCCTCGTCGAGCGCCGCGAGGTCCCGCACCAGGCGCATGCCCTTGCCGCCACCGCCCGCCGAGGGCTTCAGCAGCACGGGAGCGCCCAGCTCACGGGCCGCCGCCTCCAGTTCGGGGTCGGCCGCGCCCGGGACCACCGGGACGCCCGCCGCCTTCACCGTCTCCTTCGCCCGGATCTTGTCGCCCATGAGCGAGATCGCCGAGGCCGGGGGCCCGATGAAGACCAGGCCCGCCTGCGCGCACGCCCGCGCGAAGCCCGCGTTCTCGGCGAGGAAGCCGTACCCCGGGTGTACCGCCTGCGCGCCCGTCAGCCGGGCCGCGTCGAGAAGCGCCTCCACCGAGAGGTACGACTCGGAGGCCGGCGGCGGACCGATCCGTACCGCCGTGTCCGCCTCCCGTACATGACGGGCCTCGGCGTCCGCGTCGCTGTAGACCGCCACCGAGCGCACCCCCATCGCCCGCAGGGTGCGGATGACGCGGACGGCGATCTCGCCCCGGTTGGCCACAAGGACTGTGTCGAACATCGTCTGAGGTCCCCTCACATCCGGAAGACGCCGAACTGGGGGTCACCCAGCGGCGCGTTGGCGCAGGCCGTCAGGGCGAGGCCCACCACCTGACGGGTGTCCATCGGGTCGATGACCCCGTCGTCCCAGAGCCGGGCCGTCGCGTAGTAGGCGTTGCCCTGGGTCTCGTACTGCGCGCGGATCGGGGCCTTGAAGTCCTCTTCCTCCTCCGCGCTCCACGCGTCGCCGAGCTGGTCCCGCTTGACCGTCGCGAGGACGGACGCGGCCTGCTCGCCGCCCATGACGGAGATCTTGGCGTTGGGCCACATCCACAGGAAGCGGGGGGAGTACGCCCGGCCGCACATCGAGTAGTTGCCCGCGCCGTACGAGCCGCCGACGACCACGGTCAGCTTCGGCACGCGCGTGCACGCCACCGCCGTCACCATCTTGGCGCCGTGCTTGGCGATGCCGCCCGCCTCGTAGTCCTTGCCGACCATGAAGCCGGAGATGTTCTGCAGGAACAGCAGCGGGATGCCGCGCTGGTCGCACAGCTCGATGAAGTGCGCGCCCTTCTGGGCGGACTCGGAGAACAGGATGCCGTTGTTGGCGACGATCCCGACCGGGTGCCCGTGGATCCGGGCGAAGCCGGTGACCAGCGTCTGCCCGTACTCCGCCTTGAACTCCTGGAAGCGCGAGCCGTCGGTGATCCGCGCGATCACCTCCCGTACGTCGTACGGGGTACGGGAGTCCACCGGCACCGCGCCGTACAGACCCGCCGGGTCGACCTTCGGCTCCTCGACCGGCTCGACCGACCAGGGCAGCGGGCCGCGCTCGGGGAGCGTCGCGACGATGTTCCGGACGATCCGCAGCGCGTGGGCGTCGTCCTCGGCGAGATGGTCGGTGACCCCGGACGTACGGGAGTGGACCTCGCCGCCGCCCAGCTCCTCGGCCGTCACGACCTCGCCGGTCGCGGCCTTCACCAGCGGCGGGCCACCGAGGAAGATCGTGCCCTGGTTCCGTACGATCACGGCCTCGTCGCTCATCGCCGGGACGTACGCGCCACCGGCCGTGCACGAGCCGAGGACCGCCGCGATCTGCGGGATGCCGGCGCCGGACATCCGGGCCTGGTTGTAGAAGATCCGGCCGAAGTGCTCGCGGTCCGGGAAGACCTCGTCCTGCATCGGCAGGAACGCGCCGCCGGAGTCCACGAGGTAGAGGCAGGGGAGACGATTCTCCAGCGCCACCTCCTGGGCCCGCAGGTGCTTCTTCACCGTCATCGGGTAGTACGTGCCGCCCTTGACGGTCGCGTCGTTGGCGACGATCACGACCTCGCGGCCCGAGACCCGGCCGATGCCCGCGATGACGCCGGCGGCCGGTGCCTGGTCGCCGTACATGCCGTTCGCGGCGAGCGGGGCGAGCTCCAGGAACGGCGATCCCGGGTCCAGAAGTGTGTCCACGCGGTCCCGCGGCAGCAGCTTGCCGCGCGCGGTGTGCCGGGCGCGGGACTTGTCGCCGCCGCCGAGCGCGGCCGCGGCGAGCTTGGCGCGCAGGGTCGCGGCCAGCTCTTCGTGGGCCGCCTCATTGGCCTGCCAGGCCGGCGACGCGGGGTCCGCCGCGCTCGTCAGCGCAGGTGCCTGCTGCATCCCTCGAGCTCCCTTGCTCGGTTAATGAGCGTTAACGTATGTCCTTCAGGTTAACGACCGCTAACCGCATTGTCTAGAATCGGTCCCATGACCACCACCGCCAGGACCGACGCCCCCACGCGACGCGAGCAGATCCTCAAGGAGGCGGCCCGCCTCTTCGCCGAGCGCGGGTTCCACGGCGTGGGCGTCGACGAGATAGGAGCCGCGGTCGGCATCAGCGGTCCCGGGCTCTACCGGCACTTCGCGGGCAAGGACGCGATGCTGGCCGAGCTGCTCGTCGGGATCAGCGAGCGGCTCCTGGACGGCGGGCGGCTGCGGGTGGGCGAGGGGGAGGACGACCCGCGGGCGCTGCTCGGCTCGCTCATCGACGGCCACATCGACTTCGCCCTCGACGACCGGCCGCTGATCACCCTGCACGACCGTGAGCTGGACCGGCTCAAGGACGAGGACCGCAAGCGGGTCCGGCAGCTGCAGCGGCAGTACGTGGAGCTGTGGGTGGCGGTGGTACGGGAGCTGTACCCGGTGGCCTCCGAGAGCGAGGCGCGGGCGGCGGTGCACGCGGTGTTCGGGCTGCTGAACTCGACGCCGCACCTCGCCGCCCTGGGGCGGTCGGCGATGGAGGAGCTGCTGAGGCGCCTGGCGCACGGGGCGTTCGGGGCTTTGGCGACCGAGTAGGACGCCACGCGGTCCCAGCGGCCGGAACGATTGCCCACAACAGGGTCTGGTCCCGCAGAATGAGGCTCATGCCGATACTCAGTCGTCCCGCCCTCGTCGAGCACCTTGTACGGACCCGGATCGCAGGCGATGTCGCCACCCCGCGCGACAACAACCTCTCCCACTACCGCAAGCTCGCCAACGGCGACCGGCACTACTGGCTCGGCCTGGAGCTCGGCGACCGGTGGACCGACGAGCAGGACGTGCTCGCCGTCATGGCCGAGCGGTGCGGGGTGAACGACGATCCCGCCCACCGCGCGGGGCAGGACACCATCGACCCCGAGCTGACCGTCGACGCCCTCGACCGGATGGCCGCCCGGCTGCGCAAGGCCGCCGCCGGCCGGGAGCGGGTGCTGTTCGCGACCGGGCACCCCGGCGCGCTGATCGACGTCCACAGCCGGGTCGCCGCCGGGCTGCGGGCCAAGGGCTGCGACATCGTACGGATCCCCGGCGGGCTCATCGCCGACGAGGGGTACGTCGTCCAGTTCGCGGACGTCGCCGTCTTCGAGCGGGGCGCCAGCCTCTGGCACACCCATTCGCCCGAGCCCATGAACGCGATCCTGGACGCGCTCGGCGAGGACGGGCGGCCGGACCTCGTGGTCGCGGACCACGGCTGGGCGGGCCGCGCGGCCCAGCGCGGGATCGACTCCGTCGGCTACGCCGACTGCAACGACCCGGCCCTCTTCATCGGCGAGGCGGAGGGGACCCTGCAGGTCGCCGTCCCGCTCGACGACCACGTCGTGGACCCGCGCTTCTACGAGCCGATGACGGCGTACCTGCTCGACGCGGCCGGCCTGCTGGACTAGAGCCCCGCTGGACTGGAGCCCTGCTGGACTGGAGCCCTGCTGGACTGGAGCCTTGCCGGACTGGAGCCTTGCCGGACTGGAGCCTTGCCGGACTGGAGCCCTGCTGGGCTAGAGCCTGCCCTGCAGGAAGCGGGTGACGGTGTCCGCGTACTCCTGCGGATGCGTGACGTGGGGGATGTGCCCGGCCCCCTCGAAGGTGTGCCGCCGCACCTGGGGCAGCGCCTCCGTCAGCCGCTCGAGGATGGTCGAGAACCACGCCGGGCTCGTGGTGCCGCCGCACAGCAGGACCGGGGCGGTGCAGGCGGAGAGCGCGTCCAGGTCGAGCTCGGCCCCTCCGGGGTCGTCCTCTTCCTCCAGCCAGGTCTGGGCGTGGGTCACGAACGTCTCGCGGATCTGTTCGGGGAGCTGGTCCCACATGCCGGGCCCCAGGGCGATCTCCTCCACGAACAGCCGCGCCCCCGGCTCGTTCTCCCCCTTGCGGAGGTGGTCGATGACGGCGTCGGTCGACGTCAGCATCGGCTGCAGCTCCGCCAGCGTGTCGTGGTCGTCGGCCACGACCCCGACCAGGGGCGGCTCGTGGACCACGACACCGCGGAACAGTTCGGGGCGGCGCGCGGCGAGGCCCAGCGTGATGGCGGCGCCGAAGGAGTTGGCGGCGACGTACGCGGAGCCGCCCCCGAGCTGTTCGATCAGCGCGGCGAGGTCGTCCTCGTCCTGCCGCCGGGTGCCCTGGCCCGGCGCGTCCGTGCTCTGCCCGTGGCCGCGGCGGTCGTAGCGGATCGCCTGGAAGGACGCCTTGATGTCGGCGTCGACGGCGGGCTGCCAGCTCCTGTGGTCGTTCCACGAGCCGTGGACGAGGATCAGGGGTTCGCCCTCGCCCGTGACCTCGTAGAACAGATCGACTCCGTTGGCGCTCAGCTGTGGCATGCGGCGTTCCTACCAGGGCCGCGCGGCGCCGTGTCCGCCACCGCGCCGCGCCGCCTCACCGCTTCACCCGCGCGGGACGCGGACCACACCCTCCTGGATGACGGAGATCGCCAGCTTGCCGTCCTGGGTGTAGATCCGGGCCTGTCCGAGCCCGCGCCCGCCCGACGCGGACGGCGACTCCTGGTCGTACAGCAGCCACTCGTCGGCCCGGAACGGCCGGTGGAACCACATCGCGTGGTCCAGCGAGGCCCCGACGACGTCCCCGACGGCCCAGCCGCCCCGCCCGTGGGCGAGGAGCACCGAGTCGAGCAGGGTCATGTCGGAGACGTACGTGGCCAGGCAGACGTGCAGCAGCGGATCGTCGGCCAGCTTGCCGTTCGTACGGAACCAGACCTGCGAGCGCGGCTCGCGCGGCTCCCCGACGGAGCCCCACGGGGGCACGTCGGCGTACCGCAGGTCCACCGCCGCCCGCGCCTCGATCAGCCGCTGGGCCACGTGCTCCGGGAGGTGGCGCGGCAGCATCTCGGCGGCCGTCGGCAGTGACTCCGGGTCCGGCGCGGCCGGCATCTCGTCCTGGTGCTCCAGCCCTTCCTCGTACGTCTGGAAGGACGCGGAGAGGTGGAAGATCGGCTGCCCGTGCTGGACGGCGACGACCCGGCGGGTGGTGAAGGAGCGGCCGTCGCGGATGCGGTCGACCGTGTAGACGATCGGCGCGCCCGGGTCCCCGGCGCGCAGGAAGTACGCGTGCAGGGAGTGGGCGAGCCGGTCCTCGGGGACGGTCCGGCCCGCCGCGACCAGCGCCTGGGCGGCCACCTGGCCGCCGAAGACGCGGGGGACGACGGCGGAACGGGACTGTCCCCGGAAGATGTCCCGCTCGATCCGCTCCAGGTCGAGCAGATCGAGCAGGGCATCCAGAGCGTCGTGCGCTTCGGGCACCGTGACTACAGGCCCATCGACTTGGCGATGATCGACTTCATGATCTCGCTGGTGCCGCCGTAGATGCGGTTGACGCGGTTGTCGGCGTACAGGCGGGCGATCGGGTACTCGTTCATGTAGCCGTAGCCGCCGTGCAGCTGGAGGCAGCGGTCGATGACGCGGTGCGCGACCTCGGTGCAGAAGAGCTTGGCGCTCGCGGCCTCGGCCGGGGTCAGCTCGCCGGCGTCCAGGGCCTCAAGGGCGCGGTCGGCGACCGCCTCGGCGGCGTCCACCTCGGCCTGGCAGGCGGCCAGCTCGAACTTGGTGTTCTGGAAGTGCGAGACGGGCTTGCCGAAGACCGTGCGGTCCGTGACGTACTGCTGCGCGAAGCGGACGGCGGCCTTGGCCTGCGCGTACGCGCCGAAGGCGATGCCCCAGCGCTCGGAGGCCAGGTTGTGGCCGAGGTAGTAGAAGCCCTTGCCCTCCTCGCCGAGCAGGTCCTCGACCGGCACCTTCACGTCGACGAACGCCAGCTCGGCGGTGTCGGAGGTGCGCAGGCCGAGCTTGTCCAGCTTGCGGCCGATGGAGTAGCCCTCGGACTTGGTGTCCACGGCGAAGAGGGAGATACCGAAGCGGCGGTCCTGCTCGCTCGGGGCGGAGGTACGGGCGCAGACGATCACGCGGTCGGCGTGGACGCCACCGGTGATGAAGGTCTTGGCGCCGTTGAGGACGTAGTGCGTGCCGTCCTCGGAGAGCTTGGCGGTGGTCTTCATGCCCGCGACGTCGGAGCCGGTGCCCGGCTCGGTCATCGCGAGCGCCCACATCTCCTCGCCGGTGACGAACTTCTCGAGGTAACGCTTCTTCTGCTCGTCGTTGGCGAGCATCTTGATGTAGGGGAGGGCGAGCAGCACGTGCACACCGGAGCCACCGAACTGCACGCCCGCGCGCGCGGTCTCCTCGTAGAGGACGGCCTCGAACTTGTGCGTGTCCAGGCCGGCGCCGCCGAACTCCTCGGGCACGTTGATGCCGAAGATGCCGAGCTCACCGAGCTTGTAGTAGAAGTCGCGCGGCGCCTGGCCCGCGGCGAACCACTCGTCGTAGACGGGGACGACCTCGGCCTCGATGAAGGCGCGGATGGTCTCCCGGAACGCCTCGTGGTCCTCGTTGAATACGGTACGGCGCACGAGCCGTCCTCCCTTGTCTAAGCGCTTGCTCAGCCTGCTTCCATCGAAGTTACCGGGCAGTCATCGGGCGTGTCCAGGGTCGGGAACGTCAGGCCCGTCACAGCGCGGACGTCGTCGGGGGCGGTCCGCTCAGCAGGCGAGCCCCTGAGAGCGCAGCCAGTCGCACTGTGTCTCGCCCGATGTCCTCCCCCCGTCGTACGCGCGAGGATCCCGGTAGCCGGGGCCGACGGGTTCGTGGTCCTCGTACACACCGTCCCCGTCCAGGTCTCCGCCGTACGGGTCGATCGTGCCGCCCGGGTTGCGGCAGTTCGGCCGGTCGGCGGGGTCGGCGGTGCAGACGCCTCCGCTTCCGGGGGACTGGCCGGGCGACCGGGGCTCCCGGGACTCCCGGGTCTCCTGGGTCTCCTGGGACTTCCGCTTGGCCTCTTCGCGCGCCGCCCGTTCCTTCGCCGCCTTCTCCGCTGCGGCGTGCTGGGCCATGGCCTGAGCCTGAAGGCTCTCCTCCAGCGGCCGGGTGTCGACGAGCAGCGAGATCTGAGGTCTCGGGCTGTCCTGCGCTCTGGGTGCGGGGGTGTCCGATCCGCAGGCCGTCAGGGACACGCAGAGGGCACAGGTGACAGCCGCGAGGAAGGCGACGGGAGATCGACGCACCGACTTCGGGGTGTCGCGTTCGATTCTCACGATGACTCCCACAGGCCGATCCAGGAGCTTGGGACACACGCTACGGGCGCTCTCCGTACCGGTCAAAGGGGTGAAAGTCCGGCGCCGGAAGGGTGGCTGAGCGAGCTCTCCCCCGTGTGACTCGCCTCCATCGAGCATGGTCGGCCGGCTTCCGCCGGAGTTCATCGCGAGCGCAGCGCGAGCCACAGCTCCATGCGTACGTCCGCGTCGTCGAGGTCCATGTCCAGGAGCGTCGCGCAGCGGGCGATGCGCTGGCGGACGGTGTTGCGGTGGATGTCCATGGCCACGGCCGTACGGTCCCAGCTGCCGTGCAGCGAGAGCCAGGTCCGCAGGGTCTCGGTGAGCGGTTCGGTGAGCGGTTCCAGGAGCGTGCGGGCGTACGCGGCGGCCTCCTCGCGGTCCATCAGCGCGCCGAACCCGGCGGGGCGGTGGCGGGCCAGCGGTGTCCGCGCGGCCTCCGCCCGGCGCAGCGCCCGCGCGGCCTGTGCGTCGGCGGCGGCGAGGTCCCGGGCGTCGACGGGGGAACTGACCCCGAGCGTCCACCCCTGCTGCGCCGTGACCGGGGAGCCGGCGGGCACCAGGAGCCGGACGCCGCCCGCCTCCGGCGTCCCGCCCGCGTCCACCAAGGGGGTGCCGAGCGCCGCCGCCAGGCTCACCGCCGCGAAGGGGGTGCCGTCACCGCCACGGGCGTGGACCACCGTCCACGGGCCGGGGCCCAGGGTGGACGCCGCCTCGGCCGGGGGAGCGCCGAGGAGCAGACGGACCAGGGCCGCGTCCCGCGCCGACACGTCGGCGCCCCGGTGCGGGGCGGTCAGGAGGGAGAGCAGCACGACCGCCACCCCGGCGATCGTGTGGTCCGCCGACTCCCGCCGCTCGGCCGCCACGCCCAGCGCCAGCCCCTCGCCGCCGCCCAGCGCGTACGCCGCCAGCCGCATCCCGCCGCCGTCGCCGCTCGCGGACGCCGGGCCGCCGGGACGCCGGCCCACCACCGCCGCCAGGTCCCGCAGCGCCGCCTCCGCCTCCGCCCCGACCTCCCGGCCCGCCGCCGCGTACGCCGTACCGTCCGCCGCGTACAGCACCGCGCGCCCCCCGAGCCGGGAGGCCAGCGCGCCGAGCACCGCCGGCACCGGCGCGGGCCGCGCGGCCGCCGTCGCCAGCGACTGCTGCGCCTCGGTCACCCGCCGCAGCTCGCGGTGGCGGGCCTCCGCCATCAGCCGCCACACCGCGCGGGCCACCGCCGTGAACGGCGTCCGCGGCGGCACTTCGAGGAGCGGCAGCCCCTGGCGCGCACAGGCCGAGACGAGCTCCGCCGGGACCGTGTCGTACACCGGCGTCACACCGAACCCGAGCGCCGCCGCCCCCGCCTCCACCACCCGTTCGACATAGCGCGCCGGATCGGTGAGCTGGACGCCCGCCGTCATCAGCAGCTCGCCGCCGAGCAGATACGGATACGGGTCGGCCATCTCGGAGGTGTGCACCCAGTGGATGGCCGTGTCCTCCGGCCCGGCGAGCAGCCGCAGGCCCAGGTCCCGGCGGCCGAGCAGCGCGGCCAGGGAGACGGGCGGGGCGGGTGGGGTGGGTGGGGCTGGTGGGGTGGATGTCGGTTCCTGTGCGTCCTGTGGGGACATGTCCGTGGACCCTTCGTACATCCCGTGCATGAGCAGTGGAGGAAACGTACACTTCAACGTTGTCCACCGGCCACCTACTGTCGTGACAACCGATCCACCTCAGGAGGACCCCGACCATGAGCAGCAGCGACCAGAACACCCCCCGCGGCCCGATCGACTCCTCCCGCATCCCGCGGTACGCCGGTCCCGCGACGTTCGCCCGGCTGCCGCGACTCGACGAGGTCGGCACCGCCGACATCGCCGTGGTCGGCGTCCCCTTCGACAGCGGCGTCTCCTACCGCCCCGGCGCCCGCTTCGGCGGCAACGCGATCCGCGAGGCCTCCCGCCTCCTGCGCCCGTACAACCCGGCGCAGGACGCCTCCCCGTTCGCCCTCGCGCAGGTCGCCGACGCCGGTGACATCGCCGCCAACCCGTTCAACATCAACGAGGCCGTCGAGACCGTCGAGGCCGCCGCCGACGAGCTCCTCGCCACCGGCGCGCGGATGATGACCCTGGGCGGCGACCACACCATCGCGCTGCCGCTGCTGCGCTCGGTCGCCAAGAAGCACGGCCCGGTCGCGCTGCTCCACTTCGACGCGCACCTGGACACCTGGGACACGTACTTCGGCGCCGAGTACACCCACGGCACCCCGTTCCGCCGGGCCGTCGAGGAGGGCATCCTCGACACCGAGGCGCTCTCCCACGTCGGCACCCGCGGCCCGCTGTACGGCAAGCAGGACCTCACCGACGACGAGAAGATGGGCTTCGGCATCGTCACCTCGGCCGACATCTACCGCCGCGGCGCCGACGAGGTCGCCGACCAGCTGCGCCAGCGCATCGGCGACCGCCCGCTGTACATCTCCATCGACATCGACTGCCTCGACCCGGCCCACGCGCCCGGCACCGGCACCCCGGAGGCGGGCGGCATGACCTCCCGCGAGCTCCTGGAGATCCTGCGCGGCCTGTCGTCCTGCAACCTGGTCTCCGCCGACGTCGTCGAGGTCGCCCCGGCCTACGACCACGCCGAGATCACCGCGGTCGCCGCCTCGCACACGGCGTACGAGCTGACGACGATCATGTCCCGCCAGATCGCGGCGGGGCGCGCCTCCGGCACGAAGTAGGACCTGGCGCGCGGGCCCGCCGCGCCCCGCCCAGCTCCCTCCGCCCCGCCGGGGCGGCCTCTGCCGGGGCGGCCCGGCGGCCCGGCGGCGCGCGCCGCGGCGGTCCACGGCGGCGGCCGGCTCCACGGCCTGCGGCCGGTCCAGCAGCCGTGACCGGCCGTGACCGGCCTGCGCGCCGCACGCCGGGCCCCGCGTGCGACACCGAGCCGGCCGCGCGCGACACTCGTCGCTGTCGGGTGGTGGGCATTCGCGCCGCTGGGGCGGCACGGGTGGGCACAACCCGACCACCGGGCCGCACCCGACCCACACGCCACGCCCAAGGGGACCCGTCCATGACCCACGACCACGACCTGGTGCTCCGCCCCACGGAGGCGCAGACCGCCGCCGCCCTCAACCCGCCCCCCGGGCGGAACGGCGGCGACCTCGTCGTCGAGACCCTCTCCGGGCTCGGCGCGACCACGGTCTTCGGGCTGCCCGGCCAGCACGCCCTCGGCATGTTCGACGCGCTGCGCCGCTCCTCGCTGACGTACGTTGGACTGCGCGTCGAGAACAACGCGGGCTTCGCGGCCGACGCCTACGGCCGGATGACGGGCGAGGCGGCCCCGCTGCTGCTCTCCACCGGCCCCGGCGCGCTGATGTCGCTCGCCGCGCTCCAGGAGGCGGCGGCGGCCTCCGCACCCGTCCTCGCGATCGGCAGCCAGATCCCGGTGGCCGGCCTCGGCGGCGGCCGCCACGGCTACCTGCACGAACTCCGCGACCAGCAGGCGTCCTTCCGGGACATCGTGAAGTCCGTGCACACCGTCCGTACCCCGTCGCAGATCCCCTCCGCCATCGCCGCGGCCTGGGAGTCGGCGCTCACCGCGCCGCACGGACCGGTGTGGGTGGAGATCCCGCAGGATGTGCTCATGGCCGAGACGACGATCCCCGTCGTCACGGCGATGGACGCGACCCCGGAGGACATCGCCCCGCGCCCCGAGCTGACGGCCCTCGCCGCGCACCTCCTCGCCAACGCCGAGCGCCCCGCGATCATCGCGGGCGGCGGAGTCGTCCGCTCCGACGCCTCCGGCAAGCTGCGCGCGCTCGCCGAGCGGGTCGGCGCGGCCGTGGTCACCACCTTCGGCGGCAAGGGCGCCTTCCCCTGGGAGCACCCGCTCTCGCTGCAGTCCTGGCTGGAGGACCGGCACACCACCGCCTTCCTGGAGGACGCGGACGTCCTTCTGGTCGTCGGCTCCGGGCTCGGCGAACTGTCCTCGAACTACCACACGTTCGCCCCGCGCGGCCGGGTGATCCAGATCGAGGCGGACGCGGGCAAGCTGGAGTCCAACCACCCCGCCCTCGGCATCCACGCGGACGCGCGCCTCGCGCTGTCGGCGCTCCTGGAGACGGTCCCGGTACGCGAGGACGCCGGCGCCCCCGAGCGGGTGCGGGCGGTCCTGGCCAAGGTGCGCGACCGTATCGCCGCCCAGGACCTCGGCCTGGAGCAGCGGATCGTGGCCTCGGTCCGCGAGGCGCTCCCGGACACGTCCCCCAGCTTCTGGGACATGACGATCCTCGCCTACTGGGCGTGGTCGGCCTTCGACGCCCGCCACCCCAACACCATGCACTCCGCCCAGGGCGCGGGCGGCCTCGGCTACGCCTTCCCCGCCGCCCTCGGCGCGACGGTGGCCGACCCGACCCGCCCGGTCCTCGCGGTCTCGGGCGACGGCGGCGCGATGTACTCGATCGCGGAGCTGGCGACGGCGAAGCAGTACGGCTCCGACGTCACGTGGCTCATCGTCGACGACGGCGGCTACGGGATCCTGCGCGAGTACATGACGGACGCCTTCGGCGAGACCACGGGCACCGAACTCGCCCGCCCCGACTTCGTCGCCCTGGCGGAGTCCTTCGGCGTCCCGGGGGTCCGTACGACCCCGGAGTCCCTGTCGGCCGACCTGGCGAAGGCCCTGGCGACCCCGGGACCGTCGGTGGTGGTGCTCCCGGCGCTGCTGAGGATGTTCGAGCCGACGCACCTCTGACGTGACTGTGCGTGGTTTGGGTGATCCTTGTACGTACTCCCAAGTAGGCATATTCTGTTGGCAAGTGCGTGATTTAACCCATCCGTACGGTCCTCGCCGGTTACGTACGGTAATCGGCGCAGCGCATGTTCCCTATGAGGTGAAGCCTCATGCGTCGTCACTCAGCATTTCTTCTGCCCGCGGGCGTGGCCATCGCCCTCGTGGGCTTCCTGGCCCCCTCGGCCGAAGCCGTCAGCCCGCACTTCGTCGGCACGCCGAGTGTCACCACCTCCGGTAGTAGCCTGACGGTCAAGGGCAAGGAAGCCGGCCTCGGAAACCAGCAGCTGGTCGACATCACGGTCACCGCCGACGCCCAGTGCGTCAACAAGGGCGGCAACAAGCCGGCGGCCGAGAACAAGCAGGCCTTCGGCGGGGGCGGACAGTTCCCCGTCCAGAACGGCAAGGCCAACTTCTCCGTGACGGTCACGGCTGACTTCCAGCCGAAGTGCAGCCCGCCGATGACCCTGGTCTGGAGCAATGTCGTCGTCACCGACACCGGTAACGGCATCTTCGTGACCCTGCCCGGTCCCTTCTGATTCGATCCCGTTCGATCTCGGGGGATGAAATCCCAGCCCAGCCGCGTTGGTGCCTTCCGGTAGAGCAGGACGAACGGGAGGCGCCTCGTGGCGGCGGTGGGGCAGAAACAGCAGGATCCTGAGCAGAAACAGCAGGGCTGGGCGCGCAGGCTGTCCGGTTACGCGTGGCGGTACCGGACGAACGTGGTGCTCGCGCTCGGGTCCTCCCTGGCCGGTATGGCCGTCATGGCCCTCGTGCCGCTCATCACCAAGGTGATCATCGACGACGTGATCGGCAAGGGCACCCGGTCCCTCGCCGTCTGGACCGGCCTCCTCATCGCGTCGGCCGTCGTCGTCTACGCCCTCACCTATGTCCGCCGCTACTACGGCGGCCGCCTCGCCCTCGACGTCCAGCACGATCTCCGTACCGAGATGTACGGCACCATCACCCGGCTCGACGGGCGGCGGCAGGACGAGCTGTCCACCGGGCAGGTCGTCGGGCGGGCGACGAGCGACCTCCAGCTCATCCAGGGCCTGCTCTTCATGCTCCCGATGACGATCGGGAACATCCTGCTCTTCGGGATCTCGCTCGGCGTGATGGCGGCGCTCTCCCTCCCGCTCACCCTCGTCGCCCTCGCCGTCGCCCCCGCCCTCTGGTTCATCGCCAAGCGCAGCCGCACCCGCCTCCACCCCGCCACCTGGTACGCCCAGGCGCAGGCCGCCGCCGTCGCCGGGGTCGTCGACGGGTCCGTCACCGGCGTCCGCGTCGTCAAGGGCTTCGGTCAGGAGGAGCAGGAGACCGGCAAGATCCGCGAGGCCAGCCGCAAGCTCTTCGCCGGCCGCCTGCGCACCATCCGGCTCAACTCGCGGTACACCCCCGCCCTGCAGGCCGTCCCCGCCCTCGGCCAGGTCGCCGTCCTGGCGCTCGGCGGCTGGCTCGCCACGCGCGGGCAGATCACCCTGGGCACCTTCGTCGCGTTCTCCGCCTACCTCGCCTCGCTCGTCGGCCCCGTCCGCATGCTCGCCATGGTCCTCACCGTCGGCCAGCAGGCCCGCGCCGGCGTCGAGCGCGTCCTGGAGCTCATCGACACCGAGCCGGTGATCAAGGACGGTACGAAGGAGCTGCCGGCCGACGCCGAGGCCACCGTCGAGTTCGACGACGTGAGCTTCGCGTACGAGGGCGCCTCCGGCACGACACGACCCGTCCTGGACGGCTTCTCCCTGGAGATCCGCTCCGGCGAGACCGTCGCCGTCGTCGGCGCCTCCGGCTCCGGCAAGTCCACCGTCTCGCTTCTCCTGCCCCGCTTCTACGACGTCACCCACGGCGCCGTCCTCGTCGGCGGCCACGACGTCCGCGAACTGACCCTCGACTCGCTGCGCGCCGCCATCGGGCTGGTCCCCGAGGACAGCTTCCTGTTCTCCGACACCGTCCGCGCCAACATCGCGTACGGGCACCCGGACGCCACCCAGGAGCAGATCGAGACCGCCGCGCGCGCCGCCCAGGCGGACCGTTTCATCGCCGAGCTCCCCGACGGCTACGACACCAAGGTCGGCGAGCACGGCCTCACCCTCTCCGGCGGCCAGCGCCAGCGCATCGCGCTCGCCCGCGCCATCCTCACCGACCCCAGGCTGCTCCTCCTCGACGACGCCACCTCCGCCGTCGACGCACGCGTGGAGCACGAGATCCACGAGGCCCTGGCCTCCGTGATGGCCGGCCGTACGACCCTCCTCATCGCCCACCGCCGCTCCACCCTCGGCCTCGCCGACCGGATCGCCGTCCTCGACGACGGCCGGCTCTCCGACATCGGCACACACGAGGAGCTTCAGGAGCGCTCCGCCCTCTACCGGCAGCTCCTCACCGACCCCGACGAGCTGGGCGGGGTCTCGCCCGGCCACACCGTGACGGTCGCCGACGACGAGGTGCCCGAGGACCGCACCCTGCGCGCCGAACTCGACGCCGAGTTCGACGCCGAGCGCGGCATCACCCCCACCCTGTGGGTACGGGAGGAGGACGAGGCCGCCGCGGACACCTCGGCCGCCGGGGCCACCCCCGAACTCCTCGCCGCCGTCGAGGCGCTCCCGCCCGCCACCGACACCCCCGACATCGACGAGGCGCGGGCCGTCACGCCCGAGAAGTCCTACGGACTGCGCCGGCTGCTGCGCGGCTTCGGCATCCCGCTGCTCATCAGCCTCGGCCTCGTCGCCGTCGACGCCGGCATGGGCCTGCTGCTGCCGATCCTGATCCGGCACGGCATCGACGACGGCGTCAACAAGCTCGCCGTGGGCGCCGTCTGGGCCGCCTCCGCCCTCGCCCTGCTGACCGTCTTCGTGCAGTGGGTCGCCCAGACCGCCGAGACCCGGATGACCGGCCGCACCGGCGAGCGGGTCCTCTACGCCCTGCGGCTGAAGATCTTCGCCCAGCTCCAGCGGCTCGGACTCGACTACTACGAGCGCGAGCTCACCGGCCGGATCATGACCCGGATGACCACGGACGTGGACGCCCTGTCCACGTTCCTCCAGACCGGCCTGGTCACCGCGTTCGTCTCCGTCGTGACCTTCTTCGGGATCATGGTCGCGCTGCTCGTGCTCGACCTCCAGCTCGCCCTGGTCGTCTTCGCGACGCTCCCGGTCCTCGCCCTCGCCACGTACTTCTTCCGCCGCTCCAGCGTGAAGGCGTACGAGCTGGCGCGTGAGCGGATCAGTGTCGTCAACGCCGACCTCCAGGAGTCGGTCTCCGGGCTCCGCATCGTGCAGGCCTTCCGCCGCGAGCGCTCGGGCGCCGCGCGGTTCGCGGCACGCAGCGACGAGTACCGCGAGGCCCGCGTCCGCGGACAGTGGCTGATCTCGATCTACTTCCCGTTCGTCACGCTCCTGTCGTCCGTGGCCGCCGCGGCCGTCATGATCGTCGGCGCGAACCGCATCGAGGCGGGCACGCTGACGACGGGCGCCCTGGTCGCCTACCTCCTCTACATCGACCTGTTCTTCGCCCCCGTGCAGCAGCTCTCGCAGGTCTTCGACGGCTACCAGCAGGCCACCGTCTCGCTGAGGCGGATGCAGGAACTGCTCCAGGAGCCGACGTCGACGGCCACCGCCGACAAGCCCCTGGAGGTCCGCTCGCTGCGCGGCGACATCGCTTTCGAGGACGTGTCCTTCGCGTACGGGGCCGCCGACGGGGAGGAGGAGGCCCTGACCGGCATCGACCTGCGCATCCCCGCCGGGCAGACCGTCGCCTTCGTCGGCGAGACCGGCGCCGGAAAGTCCACCCTGGTCAAGCTGGTGGCCCGGTTCTACGACCCGACCGCCGGCCGGGTCACGGCCGACGGCACGGACCTCAGGGACCTGGACCTCACCGCGTACCGCCACCGGCTCGGGGTCGTGCCCCAGGAGGCGTACCTCTTCGCGGGGACGGTCCGCGACGCCATCGCGTACGGGCGCCCCGAGGCGACCGACGCCGAGGTGGAGGCCGCGGCCCGCGCGGTCGGTGCGCACGACATGATCGCGACCCTGGACGGCGGCTACCTCCACGAGGTCGCCGAGCGCGGCCGCAACCTCTCCGCCGGCCAGCGCCAGCTGATCGCGCTGGCCCGCGCCGAGCTCGTCGACCCGGACGTCCTGCTCCTCGACGAGGCCACGGCCGCGCTCGACCTCGCCACCGAGGCCCAGGTCAACCAGGCCACCGACCGCCTCGCCGGCCGCCGCACCACCCTCGTCGTGGCCCACCGCCTCACCACGGCCGCCCGCGCGGACCGCGTGATCCTGATGGCCCACGGCCGGGTCGCGGAGGACGGCACACACGACGAACTGCTGGCACGGGGCGGCCCGTACGCGGAGCTGTGGCGGACCTTCATCGGCGAGGAGGAGCCGGAACGGGTGTGAGTACCCGGCTCCGGCGGACGGAGTCCGGCGCAGCCGTCCCGAAGCCCGCGCGGCCCCCTGGGGCCGGGCAACGCGAGGGCGGCGTCGGGAGGATCAGCGTTGGAGCGGGTGTGAGTATCCGCCCCCGCCGAGATGAGTAGGGCGGCCCATCCGGGAGCCGCCCGCCGCCCGGTTCAATCGGGAGCATGGACAACGAGCACCCCCTCGTCGGCGGCCCCGCCCTCCCCGCGCACGCCCGCGCCGCGTCTGCCTCCGGCGGTCCGGCCCGTCCGGACGCGGCCGCCCGTCGTCTGCGCACCCGCGCGCTGTGGGCCGGGCTGCTGCTGGTGCCCGCGACGATCCTTGCCGGAATCCTGGCCCTGACCTCGGAGAACGCCGGCCGCTGCGTCGGCTACGGCGAGGGCTGTGGCTCCGCCCCGGGCTGGCTCTACCTCGCCGCCCTCGCCGTGGCGGCCGCCGCCTGGATCCACGCGCTCTGCACCCCGGACGACTCCGCACCCGCCCCCTCCCGCACCGTCGCGTTCTGGACACTGATCGGCGCCGAGTGCGTGTTCCTGCTCCTGGTCGTCACCGCGCTGGGATAGCGGAGGCAACCGCTCAGGGCTCCCCTGCGTCGTACGCACGTACGGCACAGAGGCGGGAGGGGATCCAGGTGTTCGATAGGACTGGCGTGAAGGCGCGCGGCGCGCGGCTGCTCGGGCATCTGCTGGCGGTGCTGCTCACCACCGGCGCCCTCACCCTGGCCGGGCCCGGCACCGCGACCGCCGACGCGGCCTCCCTGTGCAGCGGCCGTCCCAGCAAGACCGTCAGCTTCGCCACCGGCGAGCTGCGCCTCTACCGCAGCCGCCAGTACGTCTGCGCCCTCACCGTGGCCAAGACCCCCGGGCCCCGCCGCCCGATGTCCGTCTCCCTCCAGCCGCGCGGCGGCCGCCCCGCCGTCGACAGCGGCCCCTTCACCCGCCAGGCGGGCCCCGTCACCGTGCACGCCCTCAACCGCTGCGTACGCGCCTCCGGTTCGGTCGCCGGCCGGAACGTCTCGACGGGCTGGATCCTGTGCTGATGCGGAGGTGAGGACCAACTGGGTCTGGCGACACGCACGTTGCCCCCGCTAGGTTCGCGACACCGTTGTGAATCAAGGGGAGGGTGAATGCGCAAGTCGCTGACATGGCTGGCGTCGCTCACGGTGCTCATAGGCACCATCGGGGCGAGTGGTGCGGCCACCGCCGCGGAGCCGGCCACCGGCAGCACGTCTGCCACCGCGGACAGCACCGGCAGCACCGACAGCACCAACAGCACGGACATCAAGGACCGCATCCTGGCGATCCCCGGGATGAGCCTCATCGAGGAGAAGCCGTACGCCGGTTACCGCTTCTTCATCCTCGAGTACACCCAGCCGGTCGACCACCGGCGCCCGTGGGCGGGCACGTTCAAGCAGCGGCTCTCCGTCCTCCACAAGGACACGGACCGGCCGACCGTCTTCCACACCAGCGGCTACTCGCTGAGCACCAACCCCAGCCGCCGCGAGCCCACCCGGATCATCGACGGCAACCAGGTCTCCATGGAGTACCGGTTCTTCACGCCGTCCCGGCCCCAGCCCGCCGACTGGTCCAAGCTGGACATCTGGCAGGCCGCGAGCGACCAGCACCGCATCTTCACCGCCCTGAAGACGATCTACGGGCAGAAGTGGCTCTCCACCGGCGCCTCCAAGGGCGGTATGACGGCGACGTACTACGAGCGCTTCTACCCGCGTGACATGGACGGCGTCGTCGCGTACGTCGCGCCCAACGACGTGGTCAACAAGGAGGACTCGGCGTACGACCGGTTCTTCGAGAAGGTCGGGACGAAGGAGTGCCGCGACCGCCTCAACGCGATGCAGCGCGAGGCGCTGGTCCGCCGCGAGCCGCTCCAGAAGAAGTACAAGGAGTGGGCCGAGTCCGAGGGCGCCACCTTCAACACCGTCGGCTCGCTCGACAAGGCGTACGAGGCCGTCGTCCTCGACTTCGTCTGGGGCTTCTGGCAGTACTCCAACGAGGCCGACTGCGCCTCGATCCCGGAGGCCGCCACGGCGACCGACGACACCGTGTACGAGACGATCGACGCCATCTCCGGCTGGTCCTTCTACACCGACCAGGGCCTTGCGCCGTACACCCCGTACTACTACCAGGCGGCGACCCAGCTCGGCTCGCCCAGCATCAAGCTGCCGCACCTGGACGGCCTGACCCGCTACGGCTACCAGCCCGCGCGGAACTTCGTGCCGCGCGAGATCCCGATGACGTTCCAGCCGTGGGCCATGCGGGACGTCGACGAGTGGGTCCGCAAGAACGCGAACCAGATGCTGTTCGTGTACGGCGGCAACGACCCGTGGGGAGCCGAGCCGTTCCGCCTCGGCAAGGGCGCCCGTGACAGCTACGTCTTCACGGCCCCGGGCGCCAACCACGGTGCCAACGTCGCCGGTCTCGTCGAGGCCGAGCGCACCAAGGCCACGGCCCGCATCCTCGCCTGGGCCGGGGTCGACGCCCCGACGGCGGCGGCCGCGCAGCCGCTGGCCCGCTTCGACGCCGGTCTCGACAACACGGCCGACGAGGAGCTGACCCGGGAGCACGGCGTGCGCCCGTAGCACGCACCGGCGTTCCGAGTTCGGTCCGAGTTCCGGGTTCCGAGTTCCGAGTGAGTGGGCTGCGCCCGGCGGTGTCACAGCCGCCGGGCGCAGCCCACCGGCCTTTCCCCGCCCAGCGCGACGAACAGCGCCGTCGACGGCGGGCAGCGGTCCCGGCTCGTGACCGCCGAGCCGACCCGGTACGCGGGCGGGTGTTCGCCGGAGCCGTCGCAGGCCGTCTCCCTGACCTGGCCCGCGCGGGAGGCGGACACGCAGTCCCCGACGATCGTGTGCGGGCCCCCGCCGCCGCCCGGGTCACCCGGATGCGGCGGCTCCAGATTGCGCATGCAGGCGTATCCCCGCGGGACCGTGCCGTCGCCGTCCTCGTCGACCGCCGGCCGGCTCTCCGCGACGTGGAGCACGAAGTCGGTGGTGGCCGGGCACACCCGGCCGCCGGCGGTGGAGCCCTCGTACCGTGTCGTCACCCGCGCGACGGCCTTCTCACTCGTACAAGGGACCTCGCGGAACACCTTCCCGCGGGTGGAACAGTCCCCGGGCCCCAGGAACATCGCCCCGTGGTCGAAGGGCGGGCCGCTCGTGTACGTGACGGGCCCCGGCGCTTCGCCGCCGACGGGCCCCTGGCACCCCGTCACCGCGAGGACGACGGCGACGACCACCCCCGCGTACCGGCGCATGAAAGCCCCCCGATCCCTTCGTCCAGCGTGGCCCGCCGGGGCCGGCGGACGCCAGGGAGAACGGGGGGTCTGCGTCGTTGGTTACGTCACGCGTACGACAGGCCGTGGCCGACCGGGTACAGCACCTGCGCCGGATCGTCCGCCCGCTGTACGGGGACGGGCAGACGGCCCTGCGGCCGGGCGTGGCCCGCGAGGACCCGGACCGCGGCCCGCAGTTCGACATCGGTCCAGGAGTACGCGGCGAGGGTCGCCCGCTGGCCGCTGAGTTGGGCGATGTCGTACGGGTTGCGGATCGCGATCGTCACGACGGGCACGCCGGTCGCGGCGAGCCGCGCGACGAGGGTGCGCTGCGGGCTGGTCGCCGAGACGTTGTATGTGCCCACGACGACGACGTCCTTGCCGGCCGCCGCGGCCACCGCCTCGTCGATCCTCGCCGCGGTCGGGGTGATCCCGGTGGACAACGCCGTGGCGGTGAAGCCGAGTTCGGTGAGGGCCTGGGTCAGGGTGGTGGTCGGCGGGCCGGTGGTGCCGGACGGCGAGGCCGGATCGGCGCCGACGACCAGGACGTTGCCGTGGGCGAGACGGCTGATCGGCAGGAACCCGCCCTCGTTGAGGAGCAGGGTCGTGGTCTCCTCGGCGATCCGGTCGGCGTGGGCGAGGTGGGCCGCCGTGCCGACCGTACGGTCCACTCCGGCGGCGGTGACGTACGGCCGGCGGAACAGCCCCAGCTTCGCCTTGAGGCGCAGAATCCGCAGGATCGATTCATCGAGCCGGGCCTCGGTCAGCTCGCCGTCCTGGACGGCCTTGAGGACCGCGTTCCAGGCGACGTCCAGCTTCGGCGGGTTCAGCAGCTGGTCGACACCGGCCTTGAGCGCGAGGACGGGCACGCGGTCGTCGCCGTACTTCGTCCGTACGCCCTCCATGCCGAGGGAGTCCGTCACCACCACACCGTCGTAACCGAGTTCCTCGCGCAGGATGCCGGTCAGGATCGGCCGGGAGAGGGTCGCCGGGTCCTCGCTCGGGTCGAGCGCGGGCACGACGATGTGCGCGGTCATGATCGAGTCGATGCCGGCGCGGATCGCCGACCGGAACGGCGGGGCGTCGAGCTCGGACCACTGCGCGCGGGTGTGGGTGATGGTCGGCAGGCCGTAGTGGCTGTCGACGGCGGTGTCGCCGTGCCCGGGGAAGTGCTTGGACGTCGCCGCGATCCCGGCCTGCTGGTAGCCCTTGACCTGGGCCGCGACCAGGGCGGCGACGGCCTGCGGGTCGGAGCCGTAGGAGCGGACGCCGATGACGGGGTTGGCGGGGTTGACGTTGACGTCCGCGACGGGCGCGTAGTTCTGCCGGATGCCGACGGCGGCCAGCTCGGCGCCCGCGATCTGCGCGGCCTCGCGGGCGTCGGAGTGCGATCCGCCGGCGCCGAGCGCCATGGCGCCGGGGAGCAGGGTGGCGGGCTTGCCGACCCGGCAGACGATGCCGTGCTCCTGGTCGGTGGAGATGAGCAGGGGGAGGGGCGTCGGCTGGGCGAGGCCGGCCCGCTGGATGCCGTTGGAGAGCTCGGCGATCTGGTGCGGGTCGCGGGTGTTGTGCGCCCAGGCGAAGTAGATGACGCCGCCGACGTGGTACTTCTCGACGAGTTCGGCGGCGGTCCGGACGCCGATCTCCTTGAGGTTGGAGTCGATGTCGGCCTGGTCGGGGGCGGTGGCGGAGTGGCCGTACACCCGCATGACGAAGAGCTGGCCGACCTTCTCCTCCAGTGACATCCCGGAGATGAGCCGCCGGAGGCTCTTGTCCCGGTCGTCGTCGGATTCGGCGTGGGCGATCGGGGCGGTCACACCGGTGACGGCGGCGGCCGCCGCGGCGGCGGTCACCGTGAGAAGAGTGCGTCTCGAGGGGGCGCGGTGGTGCACTGATGCTCCTTCCGGCCGTGCAAGGTTGAAGGAAACTTCCAAGGTGTCACGGATAGCCCGAAAGTAACTGCCAGGTCAAGAACCTGAACAGGAATCAGTCGCTCACGTCGCCGACACCGAGGGCCACAGCTCCTGGAGCGTGCGGACCGCCTCCCTGATCGCGGGGCGGCGGGCGGCGCCCGTACGCCACAGGGCGTGCAGCCGGCGCATCGGCATCGGGTCCAGCCGGACCGGGGTCACCTCGGGCGGCAGGGCCCCGCGCCCGAGCCGCGGCACCATCGCGATCCCGAGACCCGCCGCGACCAGGGCGACCTGCGTGTGGTTCTCCTCCGCCAGGTGGACGATCCGCGGCTCGTACCCGGTGGCCCGCAGGGTCCGCATCAGCCAGTCGTGGCACACGGTCCCCGGCGGCTGCGTGATCCACCGCTCGTCCGCCAGCTCCTCGCGCCGCACCGACGCCCGCGCCGCCAGCGGATGGCCGCGCGGTACGAGTACGTCGCACAGGTCGTCGCCGATCACGGCCTGCTCCACGCCCGGCGGGGCCGGCATCGGCGCGATGTCCCAGTCGTGGGCCACGGCGAGGTCGATCACGCCGCGCGAGACGAGGTCGATCGAGAGGTGCGGGTCGACCTCCGTGAGGCGGGCGTCGAGGGAGGGGTGGCGGACCGCCAGTTCGGCGAGGACCCGCGGCATGAGACCGCGCGCGGCGCTGGCGAAGCAGCCGATCGACAGGCGCCCGGCGGGCACCCCGCGCCGCTCTTCGAGACGTACCTCCGCCTCCTCGACGATCGACAGCAACTTCTCGGCGGTGTCGGCCAGTTGCCGGGCCTCGTCGGTGAGCCGCACCCCGCGGCCCTGGCGTTCGAGCAGGGTCGTGCGGGTCTCCCGCTCCAGCTTGGCGATCTGCTGGGAGACGGCGGACGGGGTGTAGCCGAGCGCGGCGGCCGCGGCGCCCACCGTGCCGTGGACGGCGACGGCGTGCAGGGCCCGCAGGCGTCCGAGATCGAGCATGGGAGGCTCCTGTGGGCGGTTGGATGAAGCGTTGCTTCATCCAACCATGAAGGAATCCGTGCTGGTGCTACACGGTTGTGGTGGGTGACGCTCTCTCATATGCGCCCGTCCCACATCGCCCTGGCCGTGCTCGTCGCCGCCGTATGGGGAGTCAACTTCGTCGTCATCGAGATCGGCCTCGACCACTTCCCGCCGCTGCTCTTCTCCGCCCTCCGCTTCCTCGCCGCCGCCCTCCCCGCCGTCTTCCTCGTCGGCCGCCCCAAGGTCGCCTGGAAGGCGATCGTGGGGGTGGGGCTCGTGCTGGGCGTCGCGAAGTTCGGGCTGCTCTTCACGGGGATGGACCTGGGCGCGCCTGCCGGGCTCTCCTCGTTGGTCCTGCAGGTCCAGGCGGTCTTCACGGCCCTGTTCGCCTACCTCGCGCTCGGGGAACGGCCGGGCCGCGTGAAGCTCCTGGGCATGGCGGTCGCCCTCGCGGGCATCGGGGTCGCGGCGGTCGACGAGGGTGCGTCGGGCCCCCTGGCCGGCTTCGCCCTCCTGATCGCCGCCGCGGCCTGCTGGGGTGTCTCCAACGTCCTGACCCGCAAGGCGTCCCCGCCCGACGCGCTCAACTTCATGGTGTGGGTGAGCGCCGTGCCCGTACTGCCGCTGCTCGCCCTCTCGCTCGTCCTGGAAGGGCCCGAGCGGGACCTCGAAGCGCTGCGCGGACTCGACTGGACCGGCGTCGGCGTCATCGTCTACGTCGCCTGGATCACCACCGTCTTCGGCTTCGGCGCCTGGGGCTGGCTGCTGCGCCGCCACCCGGCGTCCTCGGTGGCCCCGTTCTCGCTCCTCGTCCCGGTCTTCGGGATGTCCGCGGCGGCCCTCTTCCTCGGCGAGGGCGTCAGCGGCCCGCGCTGGTGCGCGGCGGCGCTGCTCGTCGGGGGAGTGGCCCTGGCCTCCTTCGCCCCGGCCCGCCCGCCGGGCGGGACTACTGAGGTCCGGGTGGGGCGGGTTAGGGTTCTGGATCATGGAACTGGTTCCCGTCGACCGTGACCCCGCGCCCGGGGTCGTCCTCCTCAGCGGCATCCCCGGCAGCGGGAAGTCGACCGTCGCGGCGGCCCTCGCGGCCCGGTTCGCGAGCTCCGCGCACATCGAGGTCGACGGTCTCCAGTCACTGATCGTCAGCGGCTGCCACTGGCCGACCCCGGACGGCGACCCCGAGGCCGACCGCCAGATCTTCCTGCGCGCCCGCAACGCGTGCCTGCTGGCGGACAGCTTCACCTCGGCCGGGTTCCTGCCGGTGATCGACGACGTGGTGGTCCGCCGCAGCCACCTCGACTTCTACCGCACGTCCCTCAAGGCCCGCCCCTTCCACACCGTCTTCCTGGCCCCCGGCCCGGACAAGGCATGGGAGCGCAACAACGCCCGCGACAAGCGCCTGACGACGAACTGGGCGCCGCTGGACACGGCGATGCGGGAGGAACTGTCTGCCGACGGCATCTGGATCGACAACGCGGAGCTGTCGGTGGAGGAAACGGTGGACGCGGTACTGGGCGCGACGGGGCTGGAGGTCTAGGAGCGCGGGAAGCCGTCCGTCTTGACGACGATCTCGCGCCCTTCGAGCGGCAGGACCAGGTCCTCACCGAAGGGGATCTGCTCCTGCTCTTCGTAGGTCCCGGTGCGGGTGGGGCGGCTGTGGATGGTGCAGGTGTTGTCGGAGGGGTCGATGATCACGTAGACCGGGATGCTGCACTCGGCGTACATCCGGAACTTCTTGGTGAAGTCGTTGTCCTGCGTGCTCTTCGAGGCGACCTCCAGGACGACCTCCAAGCTGTGCCACTCGAAGCGGCCGCGAACATTGCGCTCGGAGCCGGGTGCGACGATCGCCATGTCGGGCGCGTATCCGTACAGGCTCGACGGGAAGTCGATCATGACGTCCGAGAGGATGTCGCCATGACCGGCGAGCTGCTGCTCGATCTGGGGCGCAGCCCTGAGGATGACCTTCCACTGGCTCTCGCCCCGGGGCGTCATGATGATCTTTCCGTCCGTGATCTCGACGCGGTATCCGCCGGGCAGGTTGACGCCGTCCAGCGCGTCCCAGGCACTCTCAACGTCCATCACTATGGTCGTCATGCGCTCCTCCGTATCCCGTTACTTCCTGCGATAGCGGTCACTCACCCCCGCGGCCGTGCCGTCGAGTCCCGTACCAGCAGCTCCGCCGGGATCGTCGACACGCCCCCCGCGGGCGCCTCCTCCGTCCCCATCGCGAGCCGGCCGGCCCGCGCCCCCGCCTCCTGCAGCGGCAGACGTACGGTCGTCAGCGCCGGCACCGCGTCGACCGAGAACGGCAGGTCGTCGAAGCCCGCCACCGAGACGTCCCCTGGGATGCTCAGCCCCCGCTCGCGCAGCGCCGCGCACGCGCCCAGCGCGACCGTGTCGTTCGACGCCACGATCGCCGTCAACGACGGCTCCCGGCGCAGGAGTTCGAGCGTCGCGTCGTAGCCGGAGGCCCGGTCGTACGTCCCGTGGACCGTCGGCCCCTCGGGCAGCCCCGCCGCCGCCATCGCCTCCCGGTGGCCCTCCAGGCGGTGCCGGGTCGTCGTCCGGTCCGCCGGCCCCGCCACGTAACCGATCCGCCGGTGCCCGAGCTCCAGCAGGTGCTCGGTGAGCCGCCGCGCCCCCGAGCGGTTGTCGAAGGTGAGCGCCGCGACGCTCGCGTCGCCCGCCACCGGCGGCCGCCCGCACAGCACGACCCGCGTCCCGGCGTCCGACAGTTTCGCCAGCTTCGCCGCCACCGCCGCCATGTGCTCGGGGTCCTCGAGCGATCCGCCGGTCAGGATGACGGCCGCGGCCCGCTGGCGCTGGAGCAGGGTGAGGTAGGTGAGCTCGCGCTCCGGTGAGCCGCCCGTGTTGCAGACGACGGCCAGCTTCTCGCCGCCCGCCCGCCCCGACGCGCCCTCCCCGATGGCGCTCTGCGCCGCACCCGCCATGATCCCGAAGAAGGGGTCGGCGATGTCGTTGACGAGGATGCCGACCAGGTCGGAGGTGGCCGCGGCGAGCGAGCTCGCGGGCCCGTTCAGTACGTAGTCCAGCTCGTCCACCGCCCGCAGCACCCGCTCCCGGGTCGAGGCGGCGACCGGGTAGTTGCCGTTCAGGACGCGCGAGACGGTGGCGGGGGAGACCTGGGCACGCGCGGCCACATCCGCCAGCGTGACGGTCATCGCGTACCTCCGGGGAGAGTCGGGGAGAGTCTGCCGGACCCCTTGTCCGGCGCGTTGTCGGCAGGCTAGCGTCTCTCGTCGTAGAAAGCGCTTTCTTCCCGTGAATGTGGAGGACCTTCGTGACACGCAGGACAGTGCGTATCGCCATGAACGGCGTCACCGGACGCATGGGCCACCGGCAGCACCTCGTCCGCTCGATCCTCGCCCTGCGCGAGCAGGGCGGACTCGACCTCGGCAACGGCGAGACGCTCTGGCCCGAGCCCGTCCTCGTCGGTCGCCGCGAGCACGCCCTGCGCGCCCTCGCCGAGCGCCACGGTCTCACCGAGTGGTCCACCGATCTCGACGCCGTCCTCGCGGACGAGACCGTCGACATCTACTTCGACGCCCAGGTCACCTCCGCCCGCGTCGAGGCGATCCGCAAGGCCGTCGCCGCCGGCAAGCACATCTACACCGAGAAGCCGACGGCGGCCGATCTCGAAGGCGCCCTCGGCCTCGCCCGGCTCGCCCGGGACGCGGGCGTCAAGCACGGCGTCGTCCAGGACAAGATCTTCCTGCCGGGCCTGCTCAAGCTGAAGCGCCTGATCGACGGCGGCTTCTTCGGCCGGATCCTCTCCGTACGAGGGGAGTTCGGCTACTGGGTCTTCGAGGGCGACTGGCAGGACGCCCAGCGCCCCAGCTGGAACTACCGCTCCGAGGACGGCGGCGGCATCGTCGTCGACATGTTCCCGCACTGGGAGTACGTGCTCCACGAGCTCTTCGGCCGGGTCACGTCCGTCACCGCGCAGGTCGCCACGCACATCCCGCAGCGCTGGGACGAGCACGGCAAGCCCTACGAGGCGACCGCCGACGACGCCGCGTACGGCATCTTCCAGCTGGAGGGCGGCGCGGTCGCCCAGATCAACTCCTCCTGGGCGGTCCGCGTCAACCGCGGCGAACTGGTGGAGTTCCAGGTCGACGGCACCCACGGCTCCGCCGTCGCGGGCCTGCGCGACTGCCGCGTCCAGCACCGCTCGGCCACCCCCAAGCCCGTCTGGAACCCGGACATCCCGGCCACCGAGCCCTTCCGCGAGCAGTGGCAGGACGTCCCGGACAACGCCGCGTTCGACAACGGCTTCAAGGCGCAGTGGGAGCTCTTCCTGAAGCATGTGGTGCTCGACGAGCCGTACCAGTGGGACCTGCTGGCGGGCGCGCGCGGTGTGCAGCTCGCCGAGCTGGGCCTGAGGTCGTCGGCGGAGGGCCGCCGCCTGGAGGTCCCGGAGATCACGCTGTGACCCTCACCCTTCCCGACGGCCCCGGCGGCGGCGTACGGGAGTACACCCCGCGCCCCGCCCAGGTCCGCGGCGTCTTCGAGAACGCCGGCCTTACCTCCCGTACGGTCTTCTCCGCCGCCCACGTCGTCGCCGACCCGTACGCCGACACCACCCCCGATTCGCCGGCCGCCGTCGACTGGGACGCCACCCTCGCCTTCCGCCGCCACCTGTGGTCCCACGGCCTCGGCGTCGCGGAGGCCATGGACACCGCCCAGCGCGGGATGGGCCTCGACTGGGCGGGCGCGGCCGAGCTGATCCGCCGCTCGGCGGCCGAGGCCAAGTCCGTCGGCGGCCTGATCGCCTGCGGCGTCGGCACCGACCAACTCACGGGCCCCGCCGATCTCGTGACGGTCCGCGAGGCGTACGAGGAGCAGCTCGCCCTCGTCGAGGAGACGGGCTCCCAGGCCATCCTCATGGCCTCGCGCGCGCTCGCGGCCGCCGCCGAGGACCCGGAGGACTACCTGGACACGTACACGCATCTGCTGCGGCAGGCGTCCGAGCCGGTGATCCTGCACTGGCTGGGCCCGATGTTCGACCCGGCGCTGGAGGGCTACTGGGGCTCGGCCGATCTCGACCTCGCGACCGACACCTTCCTGGAGGTCATCGCGACCCACCCGGACAAGGTCGACGGCATCAAGATCTCCCTCCTCGACGCCCAGCGCGAGATCGACCTGCGCCGCCGCCTGCCGGAGGGCGTGCGCTGCTACACGGGCGACGACTTCCACTACCCCGAGCTGATCGCGGGCGACGAGCAGGGCTTCAGCCACGCGCTGCTCGGCATCTTCGACCCGCTGGCTCCGCTGGCGGCGGAGGCGGTCCGCACCCTCGACACGGGCGACACCGAGGGCTTCCGCAAGGTCCTCGACCCGACGGTGGAGCTGTCCCGCCACCTCTTCCAGGCGCCGACGCGCTTCTACAAGACGGGCGTCGTCCTCCTCGCCTGGCTGGCGGGCCACCAGGACCACTTCACGATGGTCGGCGGCCTGCAGTCGGCGCGCTCGCTCCCGCACCTCGCGCGGGCGTACGAACTGGCCGACGGGCTGGGCCTGTTCCCGGACCCGGAGCTGGCGGAGTCCCGGATGAAATCCCTGCTGACGGTCCACGGAGTCCCGCAATGAGCCCTCTCTCGCGCTTCAGCATCAACCAGATGACGGTGAAGCAGCTGCCCCTGCCCGACCTGGTGGAGCAGTGCGTACGGCTCGGCGTCCCGGGCATCGGCCTGTGGCGCGAACCGGTGCGGGAGTACGGGGTCGAGGCCGCCGCCAAGCTCGTACGGGACGCGGGTCTTGCCGTCACGACGCTGTGCCGGGGCGGCTTCTTCACCACGGACTCCTGGCTCGGCTCCAACCGCGCGGCGATCGACGAGGCGGCCACCCTCGGCACCGACACCCTGGTCCTGGTCTCCGGAGGCCTGCCTCCCGGCGGCAAGGACCTGACGGCCGCCCGCGCCCGGATCACCGACTCGATCGCCGAACTCGCCCCGTACGCGGGGGAGCGGGGCGTCCGCCTGGCGATCGAGCCGCTGCACCCGATGTACGCGGCGGACCGCTGCGCGGTCTCCACCCTGGACCAGGCGCTGGAGATCGCCGAGCACTTCCCGTCCTCGCAGGTCGGCGTGGTCGTCGACACGTACCACCTCTGGTGGGACGACCGGGCACCCGCGGCGGTGGCGCGTGCGGGGGCCACGGACCGTATCCACTCCTTCCAGCTGGCGGACTGGACCACACCCCTGCCGGCCGGAGTCCTCAACGGCCGGGGCCAGTTGGGCGACGGCTCGATCGACCTGCGGGCCTGGTGCGAGCGCGTCGCGGAGGCGGGGTACACGGGCCCGATCGAGGTGGAGCTCTTCAACGACGAACTGTGGGCGCGGGACGGCGTGGAGGTCCTGGAGGAGACCCTGCGGAGGTACCTGGCGGTGTGAGGCCGGGGGCCCACGGCCCACTGTCGCCGGCGGCCACCCCGTCTTCTTCACGACGACGACGGCGGCGGCCGCCGGCCTGGCGGGCCTGCTCGACGCGGGAGGCGGGCTGGACGACTTGCTGCGCTCCCGGGAGGACCGGTCCGGCCCCGCCTTACCCCCGCCCGCCGAACTGCCAGTCGTGAACCTCGATGCCGGCGTACCGGTCCGGGGCCAGGACGGCACGGGCGGTCTCCGGGTCCGGTGCCCGCAGCAGCGCCGCCGTGCCCAGCCAGGTGGCGCCGTCGTCGGACAGCAGGGGGCCGTACGCGATCAACTCGTCCTGGGCGGGCGGCGGGGCCAGGTCGGCGGCCTGCCCCGCGCCGAGGCCCAGCACCAGGTAGCGGTTGCCGCCGGTGCGGCCGCCGGGGAAGTCCCACATCGTGCGGCCCAGCGTGTTGCGCCACCGGCGCAGCATCACGTCGCGGTACACGCCTGCCTGGTAGCCCGGCTCGCCGAAGGCGAACGCGTGGGCGGTGGCGGGATCCGGCAGGTCGAGGATGTGCACGCTGCCCGTGGGCGTTTCGCGGTCGCCGGTGAGCGTCGGGCCGCGGGCGATCATCTCCTTCGCGTACCGGTCCATGTAGGACCAGTGCTCCTCCAGCAGTTCGTCACGCAGCGCCAGGGAGCCGGGCCGGTCGCGGTGGTAGCAGAAGAACTCCATGCCGACAGTCTGGCGGGTCTCGGTCGAGCTGCCTCATCCGGAGGACAGGGCGGAAGGTACGCGGTAGGAACGTACGACGGCGACGAAGCAGAGCACGGCGAACGCCAGCAGCAGCGGCACCGTGCGGCCCACGCTCCGGAGCAGCTCCTGATGCCCCTCCACACCGCGTGGCGGCACGCGTCCCGCCGGGTCGTAGAGCATGCCGAGCATGTCGCCCGGCGCCACCGAGGGCCCGCAGCCCCGCCACAGACGGGTCTCGACGGGCGAGCCGTCCTGGCGCCGCACCGAGCAGTAGTACGCCGGACCGCCGCGCGCGCCGCTCGGCACGGGCTCGTACGCCACGAGCGTCACCACCACGTCCTGGGTCCGCCCCACACCGCTGAGCCACACCTCCGTCGCGGCTCCCGGACCGTAGGAGGCGAGCAGGGCCCCGAGCACCGCGACCCCGGCGACCAGGAGGTGACCGGCGCGGGTGATCAGCAGGTACAGGACCACGGCGGCCACGCCGACGGTGACGGCGGCGGTCGACAGGTACGCGGAGAACCCGGAGAGAACGGCGAGGAGGCCCGCGCAGACGACGATCGCCGTGCCCACGCAGGACACGACGAGGGCCTCGGTCACCAGCCACAGCGGACGGTTGCCCTCGCGCGGGGAGGCGCCGAGAAGCCGGTCGGACAGACGGACCCTCACATGCACATGGAGACTATGCAACGGTTCACTTCATGTGAACGACCACCGCTGAGAAGCCGTTATCGAACCGAGGCCGCCCGGCCTCGCCGCCCGGCCTCGCCGCCCGGCCTCGCCGGCCGGGCCCGCCGGCCGTCGTCGCACAACCTGGCCTGTTCGGGTCCTCCCGCGGAGCGTGCGCCCTCCCCCGCACGGCGGAGGCGGCCCGTCCTGGCAGGCGACGCGCGGCCGCCGTGCCCAGGACCAGCATGTACGTCATGACGACAGCGAACGCTCCTCTCCCCTCCGCGGCATCCGCGCCCGTCTGGGCTCGCCGCGCCGCCCACGCCATCGCGCTGTGCGCGGTCCCGTCCGGCCTGTGGCGCATCGCGATGGCATCCGGTGTCTACGTGGGCTACAGCGACCAGGTGCTGCGTGACGTCTTCGACATCCCGGGCTGGGGCATCGCATACGTCGTCGGCCTGTCCGTCCTCGCCGAGTCGGCCGCCCTGTTCCCGCTGCTGCTCGTCAGCGACCGGTGGCGCCCGCTGCGGCCCCGGGCCCTCGCCGCGCTTTCCTGGACCGCCTCGGGCGTCCTGGTCCTGGTGGCGCTGTGGCAGGTCGTGGTCGCCTTCACCGTCGAGAGTCAGTCGTACATGTCGAGCGGTACGGCACAGACCGTCTGGGCCGTCGTCTTCGCCCCGCTGTTCGCCATCCCTGCCCTGATGACCGTGGTGACCTGGTCGTACGCGAAGCGGCACCGGACACGATCGCCTCGCTGACCGGATGCGAGGCAGCGCGTCCACGCCCCCTGCCGTGAGGGGTTGTCCACAGGCTCCGCGCGTTGTCCGAGGCCTTCGCTACCTTCGGGCCATGTCCAACCAGGGTCAGGCACAGGCACAGGGGCAGGGGGCGCCGCGGCAGGCGGTGGTCGAAGGGGTGCTCGAGCGGATCACGTACGCCAACGAGGAGAGCGGCTACACCGTCGCGCGCGTCGACACCGGGCGCGGTGCCGGTGATCTCCTCACGGTCGTCGGGGCGCTGCTCGGTGCCCAGCCGGGCGAGTCGCTGCGGATGGAGGGGCGTTGGGGCTCCCATCCGCAGTACGGAAAGCAGTTCACGGTCGAGAACTACACGACCGTCCTGCCGGCCACGATCCAGGGCATACGCCGCTACCTCGGCTCCGGGCTCATCAAGGGCATCGGCCCGAAGATCGCCGAGCGGATCGTCGAGCACTTCGGGACCGACACCCTCGACGTCATCGAGCAGGAGCCCAAGCGGCTCATCGAGGTCCCCGGGCTCGGGCCCAAGCGGACGAGGCTGATCGGGACCGCCTGGGAGGAGCAGAAGGCGATCAAGGAGGTGATGGTCTTCCTCCAGGGCGTCGGCGTCTCCACCTCCATCGCCGTGCGGATCTACAAGAAGTACGGCGACGCCTCCATCTCCGTCGTCAGGAACCAGCCCTACCGGCTGGCCGCCGACGTCTGGGGCATCGGCTTCCTCACCGCCGACAGGATCGCGCAGGCCGTCGGCATCCCGCACGACAGCCCCGACCGGGTCAAGGCGGGGCTGCAGTACGCCCTGTCGCAGTCCACCGACCAGGGGCACTGCTTCCTGCCCGAGGAGAAGCTGATCGCCGACGCCGTCAAGCTGCTCCAGGTCGACACGGGCCTGGTCATCGACTGTCTCGCCGCGCTGGCCGAGGATCCCGAAGGGGTCGTACGGGAGTCGGTGCCCGGGCCCGAGGGACAGCCGGTCACGGCCGTCTACCTGGTGCCGTTCCACCGCGCCGAGCTCTCCCTCGCCGGGCAGGTCGGCAGACTCCTGCGCACCCCCGAGGACCGCTTGCCGGCCTTCCAGGACGTCGCCTGGGACAAGGCCCTTGCCTGGCTCGCCGAGCGCACCGGGGCCTCCCTCGCCCCCGAGCAGGAGGAGGCCGTGCGGCTCGCGCTCACGCGCAAGGTCGCCGTGCTGACCGGCGGGCCGGGGTGCGGGAAGTCCTTCACCGTCCGCTCGATCGTCGAGCTGGCCCGGGCCAAGCGGGCCAAGGTCGTCCTCGCCGCGCCCACGGGCCGGGCCGCCAAGCGTCTCGCCGAGCTGACGGGTGCCGAGGCGTCGACCGTCCACCGGCTCCTGGAGCTCAAGCCCGGCGGGGACGCGGCCTACGACCGGGACCGGCCGCTCGACGCCGACCTGGTCGTCGTGGACGAGGCGTCCATGCTCGATCTGCTGCTCGCCAACAAGCTGGTCAAGGCGGTGGCACCCGGTGCCCACCTCCTCCTCGTGGGGGACGTGGACCAGCTGCCCTCGGTCGGCGCGGGCGAGGTGCTCGGCGATCTGCTGGCCCCGGACAGCCCGGTGCCGGCCGTCCGGCTGACCCGGATCTTCCGCCAGGCGCAGCAGTCCGGGGTGGTCACCAACGCCCACCGCATCAACGCCGGGCTGCCGCCCGTCACGACCGGCCTGCCTGACTTCTTCCTCTTCGCGCAGGACGAGACGGAGGACGCCGCCCGGGTCGCCGTCGAGGTCGCGGCGCGGCGGATCCCCGCCAGGTTCGGCCTCGATCCGCGCAGGGACGTGCAGGTCCTGGCGCCCATGCACCGGGGCCCGGCAGGCGCCGGCGTGCTCAACGGGCTCCTCCAGCAGGCCGTCACCCCCGCCCGCCCCGACCTCCCCGAGAAGAGGTTCGGCGGCCGCGTCTTCCGCGTCGGCGACAAGGTCACCCAGATCCGCAACAACTACGAGAAGGGCGCCAACGGCGTCTTCAACGGCACGGTCGGCGTCGTGACCTCGCTCGACACCGTCGAGCAGCGGCTGACCGTGCGGACCGACGAGGACGAGGAGGTGCCGTACGACTTCGACGAGCTGGACGAGCTGGCCCATGCCTACGCTGTGACCATCCACCGTTCCCAGGGCAGCGAGTACCCGGCGGTCGTGATCCCCGTCACCACCAGCGCCTGGATGATGCTCCAGCGGAATCTGCTCTACACGGCCGTCACCCGGGCGAAGAAGCTGGTCGTCCTGGTCGGTTCGCGGAAGGCGATCGGCCAGGCCGTCCGCACGGTTTCCGCGGGCAGACGCTTCACCGCGCTGGCCCACCGGCTGTCGGCAGTCGTGTGAAAGAGCACCCCCGACTTCCCCAAGCGGGGCGAAGGGGGCAAGATGAGCAGGTTGGCGGCACTGAGTGCCGCCAAATGGCCCAATGGTCGACCCCGAGTGCACTCTCCTGAGCCAAATGGGGGATGGTAGAGACAGTCAGGGCACCTCGAAGAAGAGGCACTACGTCGGTGAGGGATGACGTGAGCGACAACTCTGTAGTACTGCGGTACGCGGACGGTGAATACACCTACCCGGTGGTTGAGAGCACCGTCGGTGACAAGGGCTTCGACATCGGGAAGCTCCGAGCCCAGACCGGTCTGGTCACCCTGGACAGCGGATACGGCAACACCGCCGCCTATAAATCCGCGATCACCTACCTCGACGGTGAGCAGGGCATTCTGCGGTACCGCGGCTACCCCATCGAGCAGCTGGCGGAGCAGTCCACCTTCCTTGAGGTGGCCTCCCTGCTGATCAACGGTGAGCTTCCCAAGGCCGACGAGCTGGCGGCCTTCCAGAATGAGATCACCCAGCACACGCTGCTGCACGAGGACGTCAAGCGCTTCTTCCAGGGCTTCCCGCGCGACGCCCACCCGATGGCGATGCTGTCTTCCGTGGTCTCGGCGCTGTCCACCTTCTACCAGGACAGCCACAACCCGTTCGACGAGAAGCAGCGCCACCTCTCCACGATCCGGCTGCTCGCCAAGCTGCCGACGATCGCGGCGTACGCGTACAAGAAGTCGATCGGCCACCCCTTCGTCTACCCGCGCAACGACCTCGGGTACGTCGAGAACTTCCTGCGCATGACCTTCTCGGTCCCGGCCCAGGAGTACGAGCTGGACCCGGTCGTGGTCTCCGCGCTCGACAAGCTGCTGATCCTGCACGCGGACCACGAGCAGAACTGCTCGACGTCCACCGTGCGTCTGGTCGGTTCGAGCCAGGCGAACATGTTCGCCTCGATCTCCGCCGGCATCTCCGCCCTGTGGGGCCCCCTGCACGGTGGCGCCAACCAGTCGGTCCTGGAGATGCTCGAGGGCATCCAGGCCAACGGCGGCGATGTCGACTCCTTCATCCGCAAGGTGAAGAACAAGGAGGACGGCGTCCGCCTGATGGGCTTCGGCCACCGGGTGTACAAGTCCTTCGACCCGCGCGCGAAGATCATCAAGGCTGCCGCGCACGACGTCCTCTCGGCCCTCGGCAAGTCCGACGAGCTGCTGGACATCGCGCTCAAGCTGGAGGAGCACGCGCTCTCCGACGACTACTTCGTCTCGCGCAACCTGTACCCGAACGTGGACTTCTACACGGGTCTTATCTACCGCGCGATGGGCTTCCCGACCGAGATGTTCACCGTGCTCTTCGCGCTCGGCCGCCTTCCGGGCTGGATCGCCCAGTGGCACGAGATGATCAAGGAGCCGGGCTCCCGCATCGGCCGCCCGCGCCAGATCTACACGGGCGAGATCCTGCGCGACTTCGTCCCGGTCGAGGCCCGCTGACCCGAGGGTCACCGGCCTTCCGGGTCGCCGCCGCACCGAACGAAAAGCGCCCCGCTTCCGATCCCCCCACGGGTCGGCTAGCGGGGCGCTTCCCATATCCCCGGTGCGGATTCCCCCCACGGGATCCGGGCCGGGCGTCTGCCGGGTTCAGCAGAAGCTACGCGGGTCAGCGCGGTCTGCCGGGGTACGTACGGGAGGGCCGCTCAAAGCTCCCCGGTGCACGTGCCCCGGCGCAACGCTTGCCTGGGACGTCCCCCAAGACATCCCATGAACGTCCCCCAAGACGTTCTCGGCATCGCCCACTTAGACTCGCCAACAGCCCGAATGGTTACCCCCAAATATCTGTGATCTAGATCTCTTTGTGAAGGTCCTGTGCGTCACGTGTAGGTGAATTCACGTGAACCGACGAAGTCGCAGGCTGTTTGTCACGACAAATACGGACGAAAATGCCATGGCCAGTCCGGCGATCATGGGGTTGAGGAGGCCGGCCGCCGCCAGCGGCAGAGCGGCGCAGTTGTAACCGAAGGCCCAACCCAGGTTCCCCTTGATCGTCGCGAGCGTCCGGCGGGAGAGGCGGATGGCGTCCGCCGCGACCCGGAGGTCCCCGCGGACCAGCGTCAGATCGCTCGCCTCGATCGCGGCATCCGTGCCGGTGCCCATCGCGAGCCCCAGGTCGGCGGTGGCGAGCGCGGCGGCGTCGTTCACGCCGTCGCCGACCATCGCCACCGTCCGGCCCTCCGCCTGGAGGCGCCTGACCACGTCGACCTTCTCCTGCGGCAGCACCTCGGCGAAGACCTTGTCCGCGTCGATGCCCACCTCGGCCGCCACCGTCTCCGCCACCGCGCTGCCGTCCCCGGTCAGCAGGACCGGCGTCAGACCGAGGGCGCGCAGCCGGGCGACCGCCTCCGCGCTGGTCTCCTTCACCGCGTCGGCGACCGTGAGCGCCCCGCGGGCCCGCCCGTCCCAGGCGACCTGCACGGCCCCGGGCTCCGGCACCCCGGGCACCTCGATCCCCTCGGCCTCCAGGAGGGCCGCGCGGCCCACCAGGACCCGGTGGCCGTCCACCGAGCCGCGCACGCCGAGGCCGGGCACGTTCTCGAAGGACGTCGGTACGGGGAGTTCGCCCGCCCTCTCGGTGGCGCCCGCCGCGACCGCCCGGGCGACCGGGTGCTCGGAGGCGTGTTCCAGGGCGCCCGCGAGGCGCAGCAGCTCGGTCTCGTCCTCGCCCTCGTACGCGTACACCTTCTGCAGCCGCATCCGGCCGGTGGTGACGGTGCCGGTCTTGTCGAGCACGACGGTGTCGACGCGGCGGGTGGACTCCAGGACCTCCGGGCCCTTGATCAGGATGCCGAGCTGCGCGCCGCGGCCGGTGCCGACCATGAGCGCGGTCGGGGTGGCCAGGCCCAGGGCGCAGGGGCAGGCGATGATCAGGACGGCGACGGCGGCGGTGAACGCGGCCGTCGTGTCGCCGGTCACGAGCAGCCAGCCGGCGAGAGTGCCGAGCGCGATGAGCAGCACCACGGGCACGAAGACGGCCGAGATCCGGTCGGCGAGGCGCTGCACCTGGGCCTTGCCGTTCTGCGCGTCCTCGACCAGCTTCGCCATCCGGGCCAGCTGGGTGTCCGCGCCGACCCGGGTCGCCTCGACGACCAGCCGGCCGGACGTGTTGACGCAGCCGCCGCTGACCGGATCGCCGGTCGTCACGTCGACCGGGACGGACTCGCCGGTGAGGAGGGAGGCGTCGACGGCGGAGGCGCCCTCGACGACCGTGCCGTCGGTGGCGATCTTCTCCCCGGGGCGTACGACGAAGAGGTCGCCGGCCCGCAGGGCGGCCACCGCGATCCGTACCTCCGTTCCTCCCCGGAGAACGGCCACGTCCTTGGCGCCCAGCTCCATCAGCGCGTGCAGCGCCGCGCCGGCCTTCCGCTTGGCGCGGGCCTCCAGATAGCGGCCGAGGAGGATGAAGGTGATGACGCCGGCCGCGACCTCCAGATAGATGGCGGAGGCGCCCGCGCCGCGGGAGACGGTGAGATCGAAGCCGTGGCGCATGCCGGGCATGGCGGCATCCCCGAGGAACAGGGCCCACAGAGACCAGCCGAAGGCGGCGAGCGTGCCGACCGAGACGAGCGTGTCCATGGTGGCGGCGCCGTGCCGCAGGTTCGTCCAGGCGGCGCGGTGGAACGGAAGTCCGCCCCAGACGACGACCGGGGCGGCGAGGGTCAGGGAGAGCCACTGCCAGTCGTCGAACTGGAGGGACGGGACCATCGCGAGCAGGACGACGGGCGCGGCGAGGAGCGCGGAGACGGCCAGGCGCTGACGGAGGGCGGCGAGCTCGGGGTCGCCCGCGAGGACTTCCTCCGCTGCGGGCTCCGGCTCCGGCGGCGGGGGTTCCTCGGCCGTGTAGCCGGTCTTGACGACCGTCGCGATCAGATCGGCGACCTCGACGCCCGGCGGGTGCTCGACCCGCGCCTTCGCGGTGGCGTAGTTGACGGTCGCTGTCACGCCGTCCATGCGGTTGAGCTTCTTCTCGACGCGGGCCGCGCAGGAGGCGCAGGTCATCCCGCCGATCGTCAGCTCGGTCACCGTGAGGGTGGGGGTGCTCGTCATGTGCCGTTCCAAAAGGGAGCAGGGCCGTACCGTCGTAACGGTACGACCCTGCGGGGGTATGCCGTGGGGCGGGCGGTGCGGAGCTCAGGCGGCCAGGCCGACGAGCTCGTAGCCGGCCTCGTCGACGGCGGCGCGGACGGCCTCCTCGTCGAGCGGGGCCTCGGAGACGACGGTGACGTGGCCGGTGGCCGCCACGGCCGTGACCGAGGAGACCCCGGCGATCTCGGAGATCTCGCTGGAGACCGCGCCCTCGCAGTGGCCGCAGGTCATTCCCTTGACCTGGTACACGGTCGTGAGTTCGGTCTTCGTCTCGGCGGTCATGACGGTCTCCTCTTTCGAGAGGTGGAGCTGGTTCAGAGTCGTACTGAAGCACAGGTTATACCCCTAGGGGGTATGAATTCCACTCCTTCGCGTCCGGGTCGGAGATCAGTCCCGGCGGCTCCGGTTGCCCGGGCGGTTGGCCACCCAGGCGCGGATCGTGTCCGAGTACCAGAAGGGCTTCCCCGACTCGACGTGGTCGGGCGGCGGCAGGAGTCCGTGCTTCCGGTAGGAGCGGACGGTGTCCGGCTGCACCCTGATGTGAGCGGCAATGTCCTTGTACGACCAGAGCCTTCTGTCCGTCATGCGTGGCACCTCCCTGCCCGCCTCACAGCGGCGGCGGGGGTGCCGTTCGGGGGAGCTGCGGAGCGGGCGCTGGCGATCACTGAGCCTGTGCCCGATGCAACGACACCTCCCGACGGGAGGAGAGCGGCTGTCGATCGGCTGTGACGGAAAGCCCGCGTAATGGAGATATGTGTGACGACAGGGGGACGGATGTGACCTAAGTGGCGCATCGTCACATCGGCGCGCCTCGGTGGGGTCTCCCGCGCCTCTATGCTCCGCAGGAGCGCAGGAAGCGGCGGGTGCGTACCGCGATCGGATACGGCGTGTCCGGCTCGCACGGGTACATGTCCTGCTCGACGATGGCGAAGAGCTCCACCCCCAGGCCCTGCGCCGCCGCCAGGACCGGCTCCAGGGCCGGCACCCCGGCGGGCGGTTCGCACATCACGCCCCGTGCCACGGCCGGCCCGAACGGCACCTCGTCGGCGACGACACCGGCCAGGATCTCGGGGTCGACCTGCTTGAGATGGAGATAGTCGATCCGCTCGCCGTAGGTCTCGATCAGCTTGACGCTGTCGCCCCCGCAGTAGGCGTAGTGCCCGGTGTCCAGGCAGAGCGAGACCAGGTCGGGATCCGTGGCGTCCAGGAACCGGGCCACGTTCTCCTCGGTGTCGACATGGGTGTCCGCGTGCGGATGGACGACGATCCGCAGACCGTAGCGCTCCCGGACCTCGTGACCCAGGCGTTCGGTCAGGGTGGTCAGCTGCCGCCACTGCCCGGCCGTGAGCGTGCGGTCCTCCAGGACCACCCCCGTCTTGTCGTCCCGCCAGAAGGAGGGGATGACCACCAGGTGCTCCGCGCCCATCGCCTGGGCCAGAGCGGCGTTGTCGGCGACATGCGCCCAGGTCCTGTCCCAGACGGCGGGGCCGTGGTGCAGGCCGGTGAAGACCGTTCCGGCCGAGACCCGCAGGCCCCGGCGCCCGGTCTCCTCGGCCAGGATCGCGGGATCGGTGGGCAGGTAGCCGTACGGGCCGAGCTCGATCCACTCGTATCCGGCCCCGGCGACCTCGTCGAGGAAGCGCTGCCAGGGGACCTGCCGGGGATCGTCGGCGAACCAGACGCCCCAGGAGTCGGGGGCGGAGCCGATACGGATACGGGACAGAGGCGACGGCTTCGTCATGAAGGCCACCTTGGCCGCGCCCGGAAGGGCCCGTCAAGACGCTCGTCCGAATGTAAGGACATAGCGTTGACAGGGCTCAGGACGGGCGGATAGACCTGGGTGCGGGGCCGAGGCGAGCCGGGGCGAGAGGTAACGCGTATGGAGTCGGAGCCGTACGACCTGATCACGATGGGGCGCCTCGGCGTGGACCTCTATCCGCTCCAGGTGGGGGTACCGCTCGCCCGGGTGGAGACCTTCGGGAAGTTCCTGGGCGGCTCGCCCGCGAACGTGGCCGTGGCGGCGGCGCGGCTCGGCCGGCGTACGGCGCTCGTGAGCCGGACCGGGGCGGACTCCTTCGGGGAGTACCTGCACGAGGAGCTCAGGGAGTTCGGGGTCGACGACCGGTGGGTGACGGAGGTCGGGGCGTATCCGACGCCGGTCACCTTCTGCGAGATCTTTCCGCCCGACGACTTCCCGATCCACTTCTACCGGCAGCCCAAGGCGCCGGACCTGGAGATCCATCCGCACGAACTGGACCTGGGGGCGATCGGCGCGGCGCGGGCGTTCTGGGTCACGGGGACGGGCCTGAGCGCCGAGCCGAGCCGCGCGGCGACGCTGGCGGCGCTCGGGGCGAGGAGCGGTGGGCTCACCGTCCTCGACCTGGACTGGCGGCCGGTGCTCTGGCCCGATCCGGCCGAGGCGGGCCCGCTCTACCGGGAGGCCCTGCGCCATGTGACCGTCGCGGTCGGGAACCTGGAGGAGTGCGAGGTGGCGACGGGGGAGCGCGAACCGTACGCGGCGGCCCGCGCGCTCCTGGACGCCGGGGTCCGGCTCGCGGTCGTCAAGCAGGGCCCCAAGGGGGTCCTCGCGATGACGGCGGACGGGGAGAGCGCGGAGGTCGAGCCGCTGCCGGTCGAGGTGGTCAACGGCCTCGGCGCGGGCGACGCGTTCGGCGGGGCGCTCGCGCACGGCCTGCTCGCCGGCTGGGACCTGGACCGTACGATCCGCTGGGCCAACGCGGCGGGCGCCCTCGTCGCCGGCCGCCTCGCCTGCTCCCCGGCGATGCCGTACGCCGACGAGATCGAGCAGGCCCTCGCGGCCGGCACCGGCACGATCCCGGAGCGCACCCCATGACCGCCGCCCGCCCCGGAGACACCTGGCGCACCCGCGCCGCCCACCGCCGCGCGGGCGGCCCGAGGGTCCACGACCGAACAGCGCCGCCCCCCTCGGCCACGGGCCCCGCCGACCGGGCCGCCGACCCCGGACCCGCACCCACCCCGGACACCCCCGCCCCGTCGCCGAAGCGCGGCGAAGCATCCCGACTACCGCTCACCGGCCCGGAGCCCACCGGCCCGGCGGAGGCCGTGGCCCCGGTGCCGTCCGGTGGCCCGGAGCCGGCCGGTGTGCCGTCCGGTGGACCGGAGCCGGCCGGTGTGCCGTCCGGTGGACCGGAGCCGGCCGGTGTGCCGCCCACCGGCCCGGAGCCCGCTGGCCCGGCGGAGGCCGTGGCCCCGGTGCCGTCCGGTGGACCGGAGCCGGCCGGTGTGCCAGAAGCCGTGGCCCGAGTGCCGGCCGGTGGTCCGGCACCGACCGGTGCGCCGCCCACCGGACCGGAGCCCGGCGGCCCGGCGGCGGCCGGTGGCCCGGAGGCCTCGCCCCCGGTGTCGTCCGCCAGGTCGAACGTCCCGGTGCCCCCTGCCGGGGCGTCACGGGCCGCCGGATCGGAGGCCGGCCCGGAGTCCGCCGGCCCCGCGTCCTCCGCCGACGCGGACCTCCTGCGACGCGTCGCGCACCCCGCGCCGCGCAGGCGGTTCGGGCGGGCCGTGGCCGTCACGCCTCCGTCGCCCCTCGCGGCCGTCGACGTCGAGCGGCTCGTCACGCTGCGGGCGCATCATCCCGAGGCCGTCGCCGAGGCCGCGGCCCGGCGGCGGACGCGGCCGTTGTTCCAGGAGCGGGACCGGCTGCTGATCGTCGCCGCCGACCATCCCGCCCGTGGCGCGCTGGCCGTCGGCGAGCGCCCGTACGCCATGGCCGACCGCGCCGACCTGCTCGGCCGGCTCCGCCTCGCCCTGTCCCGGCCCGGCGTCGACGGCGTCCTCGCCTCCGCCGACATCCTCGACGACCTGCTGCTCCTCGGCGCCCTGGAGGACCGGCTCGCCGTCGGCTCCATGAACCGCGGCGGCCTCGCCGGAGCCGCGTTCGAGCTCGACGACCGCTTCACCGGCCACCGTCCCCAGGACCTCGCCCGGCTCGGCTTCGACGCCGGCAAGCTCCTCCTGCGGATCGATCGCGACGACCCCGGTTCCCTCTCCACCCTCCACTCCGCCGCCCGCGCCGTCGACGAGATGGCCGGCCTGCGGCTGCCCGTCTTCATCGAGCCCTTCCTCTGCCGCCGCGACCACGAGGGGCGGCTCCACAACGACCTCTCCGCCGAGGCCGTCACCACCTCCCTCGCCGTCGCCTCCGGCCTCGGCGGCACCTCCGCCTACACCTGGCTCAAGGTCCCGGTCACCGAACACCCCGACGACATGGCCCGCGTCATGGAGACCACCACCCTCCCCGCCGTCGTGCTCGGCGGAGACCCCGGCCCCGGCCCCGACGCCCAGGAGAGCGCGTACGAGAAGTGGCGCGGCGCGCTGCGCCTGCCCACCGTCCGCGGCCTGGTCGTCGGCCGCTCGCTGCTCTACCCGCCGGACGGGGATGTGGCCGGAGCCGTCGATACGGCGGCGAGTCTGCTGTGAGTGCTGTAGGAAGGGGTACGCACCGACCGTGAAACCAGTCAACTCCCTGCACCTGCCCGCCGGGACCGCCTCCCACGGGCCGTACGCCCTCCACGTCGACCCCGACCGGGCCGGCTGGAGATACTCCGCACTGCGCGTCCTCGAACTCGGCCCGGGAGCCACCCACCTCCTGGACACCGGGGACAGCGAGTGGATCGTGCTTCCGCTCACCGGCGGCTGTACGGTGCACGTCGACGGCGAGAATCTTCAACTCCTGGGCCGCGAGGGCGTGTTCGGCGGAGCATCCGACTTCGCCTACGTGCCCCGCGACGCCCGAGCCCAGATCGCCTCCGGTGCGGGAGGCCGCTTCGCTTTGGCAGGAGCGAAGTGCGAGCGACGACTCCCCGCTCGCTACGGCCCCGCGCCGGAGGTACCCGTCGAGGCCCGCGGCAGCGGCAACCAGGCCCGGCAGGTACGGAACTTCGCCGCGGCGGACGTCTTCGAGGCGGACCGGCTGATCGCCGTCGAGGTTGTCACGCCCGGCGGGAACTGGTCCTCCTACCCGCCCCACAAGCACGACGAGAACCGCCCCGGCGCCGAGGCCGAGCTGGAGGAGATCTACTACTACGAGATCGCCGGAGGCGGCCTGGGCTACCAGCGGATCTCCCCCTCCCGGCCCGGCGGTGCCGACCTCCTCGCCGAGGTCCGCACCGGCGACGCCGTCCTCGTGCCCGACGGCTGGCACGGCCCGTCCATCGCCCAGCCGGACCACGCCATGTACTACCTCAACGTCATGGCGGGACCAGGACCCGAACGGGAGTGGAAGATCTGCTTCCACCCCGACCACACGGAGGGATACAAGTGACGCGGCTGACCGTGGCCCAGGCGCTGGTGCGCTTCCTCGCCGCCCAGTACACCGAACGCGACGGCGAGCGCCGACGGCTCATCGCCGCCACCTGGGGCATCTTCGGGCACGGCAACGTCGCCGGGATCGGCCAGGCCCTCGTCGAGTACGCCAAGGAGATGCCGTACCACCAGGGGCGCAACGAACAGGCCATGGTGCACGCGGCCGTCGGCTACGCCCGTCAGTCGAACCGGCTCTCCGCCCACGCCGTCACCACCTCCATCGGCCCCGGCGCCACCAACCTCGTCACCGGTGCGGCGCTCGCGACCATCAACCACCTCCCCGTCCTCCTCCTGCCCGGCGACACCTTCGCGACCCGCCCCGCCGACCCCGTCCTCCAGCAGCTCGAAGTGCCGTACGCGGGCGATGTGTCGGTCAACGACTGCCTGCGGCCGGTTTCGAAGTACTTCGACCGGATCACCCGCCCCGAGGCGCTGATCCCGGCCGCCCTCGCCGCCGCGCGGGTCCTCACCGACCCCGTCGACACCGGGGCGGTCACGCTCGCGCTGCCGCAGGACGTGCAGGCGGAGGCGTACGACTGGCCGGAGGAGTTCTTCGCCGAGCGGGTCTGGCGGGTCCGCCGGCCGCGGCCCGACGAGGCGGAACTCGACGCGGCGGTAGGGGCGATCCGGGCCTCCGCACGGCCGCTGATCATCGCGGGCGGCGGGGTGAAGTACAGCGGCGCCGAGGACGCGCTGCGCACCCTCGCCGAGCGGACCCGCATCCCGGTCGCCTCCACCCAGGCCGGCAAGGGAGTCCTGCCGTACGACCACAGCCACGACGTCGGGGGCGTCGGCCACACGGGCACCTCCACCGCGGACGCCCTCGCGGGGAGCACCGATCTCGTGATCGGCATCGGTACCCGCTACACCGACTTCACCACCGCCTCGCAGACCCTGTTCGCCTGCCCCGAGGTCCGGTTCGTCAACCTCAACATCGCCGGCTTCGACGCCCACAAGCAGGGCGCGCTGCCGCTCGTCGCCGACGCCCGCGAGGGCGTCACGGCCCTGACCGAGGCCCTCGACGGCTACCGGTCGCAGGCGACCTGGGCCATCTCCAAGGGCCTGTGGCAGGAGGAGGTCGACGCCGCCTACGCCGTACCGGACGAGGACGCCCGGCCCACCCAGCCGCAGGTCCTCGGTGTGCTCGACACCCTGGTCGACGCCAGCGACATCCTGATCAACGCGGCCGGCTCGCTCCCAGGTGATCTGCACAAGCTCTGGCGGGCCCGGTCCTCGGACCAGTACCACGTCGAATACGGGTACTCCTGCATGGGCTACGAGATCCCGGCATCGATCGGCGTCGCGCTCGCCGCGCCCGGGCGGCCGGTCTGGGCGCTCGTCGGCGACGGTACGTATCTGATGAATCCCACCGAGATCGTCACCGCCGTGCAGGAGGGGCTGCCCATCAAGGTGGTCATCCTGCAGAACCACGGGTACGCCTCCATCGGAGGGCTCTCCGAGTCCGTCGGCGCCGAGCGGTACGGGACCGCGTACCGCTTCCGGGCGCCGGACGGGGGGTTCACCGGCGCGCCGCTCCCCGTGGACCTGGCCGCCAACGCCGCCTCCCTCGGGATGCGGGTGCTGACCGCCCGCACCGTACGTGACCTGCGAGAAGCCCTCGCCGAGGCGCGGACGTCGACCGTCCCCACATGTGTCTATGCCGAGACCGAAACGGCAGACACAGTGTCGGGCGCGCCCCCTGCCCAGGCATGGTGGGATGTGCCCGTGGCCGAGACCTCGACCCGTTCGTCGGCGGTCGAGGCCCGGGAGGAGTACGACCGGCACGTCACCGCCCGACGCCGCCATCTCTGAAGGAGTAGTTCGTCATGACGCAGACCGTCAGGACCGTCAACCACTGGATCGGTGGCAAGCCCTACGAGCGGGCCGAGGGCACGTCGGGCAACTGGGGCCCGGTCACCGACCCGGCCACCGGTGCCGTGACCACGCGGGTGGCGCTCGCCTCGGTCGACGAGGTCGACGCGGCCGTGGCCGCGGCGAAGACCGCGTATCTGACCTGGGGCACGGCGTCGCTGGCGCAGCGCACCACGATCCTGTTCAAGTTCCGCGCGCTGCTCGACGCCAACCGCGACGCGATCGCCGAGCTGATCACCGCCGAGCACGGCAAGGTGCACTCGGACGCGCTGGGCGAGGTCGCCCGTGGCCTGGAGATCGTCGACCTGGCCTGCGGCATCACCACCCAGCTCAAGGGCGAGCTGTCCACCCAGGTGTCGAACCGGGTGGACGTGGCCGCGATCCGCCAGCCGGTGGGTGTGGTGGCGGGCATCACGCCGTTCAACTTCCCGGCCATGGTGCCGATGTGGATGTTCCCGATCGCCATCGCGTGCGGCAACACCTTCATCCTCAAGCCGAGCGAGAAGGACCCCTCGCCGTCCCTGAAGATCGCGGAGCTGCTCGCCGAGGCGGGTCTGCCGGACGGTGTCTTCAACGTCGTCCACGGCGACAAGGTGGCCGTGGACCGGCTCCTGGAGCACCCGGACGTCTCGGCGATCTCCTTCGTCGGCTCGACGCCGATCGCGCGGTACATCCACACCACGGCCTCTGCCAAGGGCAAGCGCGTGCAGGCGCTCGGCGGCGCGAAGAACCACATGCTGGTGCTGCCGGACGCCGACCTGGACGCGGCGGCGGACGCGGCGGTCTCGGCGGCGTACGGCTCGGCCGGTGAGCGCTGCATGGCGATCTCGGCGGTCGTCGCGGTCGGCGCGATCGGCGACGAGCTGGTGGAGAAGATCCGCGAGCGCGCCGAGAAGATCAAGATCGGCCCCGGCAACGACCCGACGTCCGAGATGGGCCCGCTGATCACGGCCGTGCACCGCGACAAGGTCGCCTCGTACGTGAAGGGCGCGGCGGACGAGGGCTGCGAGGTCGTGCTCGACGGCACCGGCTACACGGTCGAGGGGTACGAGGACGGCCACTGGATCGGCCTGTCGCTCCTGGACCGGGTGCCGACGACGGCGAAGGCGTACCAGGACGAGATCTTCGGCCCGGTGCTGTGCGTGCTGCGCACGGAGACGTACGAGGAGGGTGTCGCCCTCATCAACGCCTCGCCGTTCGGCAACGGCACCGCGATCTTCACCCGCGACGGCGGCGCGGCCCGCCGCTTCCAGATGGAGATCGAGGCGGGCATGGTCGGCGTGAACGTGCCGATCCCGGTGCCGGTGGGCTACCACTCCTTCGGTGGCTGGAAGGACTCGCTCTTCGGCGACCACCACATCTACGGCAACGACGGCGTCCACTTCTACACCCGCGGCAAGGTCGTCACGACCCGCTGGCCGGACCCGTCCGAGGCCCCGGCGGGCGTGGACCTGGGCTTCCCGCGCAACCACTGACGCCGGCCCGGCGCCGGAGCGCTCCTGCTGTCTCAGGCCCGTACGGCAATCCGTACGGGCCTGAGTAGTGCTGTGACGTGTGGCTGAGGAGCGTGGCGCGTAGGGCGACCGCTGATCCGCCCCGCAAAACGAGTGGCCCCCGGGGTGCGCGACGGCGCACCCTGGGGCCATGTCCGTTGTTCCACCGAAGTACCAGATCCGCGCCCTGCACACCGAGTCGACGGTGACCGTCTACCAGGCGTACGACCCGTCCATCGGCCTCCCGGCGGCCCGCGAGGGCCGGTTTCCGCCCGCGTGGAAGCGGGACCGGATGACGTGGATCAAGCCCTCGTTCCTGTGGATGATGTACCGCTGCGGCTGGGGTCTGAAGGAGGGCCAGCAGACCGTCCTCGCCGTCGAGATCACCCGCGAGGGCTTCGAGTGGGCGCTGCGGAACGCCTGCCTCTCGCACTACGTGCGGGGCTTTCATGACGATCAGGCCGCCTGGAAGCGGGAGTTGAGGCAGTCCCCGGCTCGCGTGCAGTGGGACCCCGAGCGGGATCCGCGGCTGAACGCGCTTCCGTACCGCTCGCTCCAGCTGGGCCTCGCGGGGGAGGCGTCACGGCTCTACGCGGACGAGTGGACCGTGTCCGTACGGGACGTCACGCCGCTCGCCCACGAGATCCACGCCCTCGTGCGTGAGGGACGGCTGGACGAGGCGCGCACGCGGATGCCCGAAGAGCGCCCGTACCCGGCGGGGCCGGAGCTCCTCGGGCATCTCGTGGCTTAGAAGATCGAGTACAGCAGCTTGTTCGGGGAGCCCGTCCGCGGGTCCTGGACCTTGCCGGTCGTGGCGTTGTTCGTCAGGGCGGTGCTCACCTGGGACGGGGTCGCCGTCGGGTGGCCGGCCAGGTAGAGGGCCGCCACGCCCGCCGTGTGCGGGGTCGCCATCGACGTGCCCGAGATGGTGTTCGTCGCCGTGTCGTTGTCCTTCCACGCCGAGGCGATGGAGACGCCGGGGGCGAACAGGTCCACGCACGTACCGTAGTTGGCGAAGGACGCGCGCTTGTCGGCGGAGTCCGTGGCGCTGACCGTGATCGCCTCGGGGACGCGCGCCGGGGAGTAGTTGCACGCGTTCGCCGGCAGGAGTCCCCCGAGGATGCCGTTGCCCGCGGCGACCGCGTAGCTGACACCGGAGGCGATGGACCGCTTCACCGCGGCGTCCAGCGAGGTGTTCGCCCCGCCGCCCAGGCTCATGTTGGCGACCGCCGGCTTGACCGCGTTCGCGGTCACCCAGTCCACGCCCGCGATGACCCCGGCCGTCGTACCGGACCCGGTGCAGTTCAGGACCCGTACCGCCACCAGCTTCGCGCCCTTGGCCACGCCGTACTTCGCGCCGCCGACCGTGCCCGCCACATGCGTGCCGTGGCCCTGGCAGTCCTGGCCGTTCTGGCCGTCGCCGACCGTGTCCGTGCCGACCCGCGCCCGGCCGCCGAACTCGCTGTGCGAGGTGCGGATCCCGGTGTCGATGATGTACGCGGTGACGTTCGACGCGGTCGTGTTGTACGTGTACGTCGTCGACAGCGGCAGGTTCCGCTGGTCGACCCGGTCCAGGCCCCAGGTCGCGCCCGTCTGCGTGTCGGCCATCGTGACGGTCGCGTTCTGCTCGACGTACGCCACCCGCGGGTCGGCGGCGAGCGACGCCGCCCTGGCCTGGGACATCGTCGTCGAGAAGCCCTTGAGGGCGGAGCGGTAGACATGCGTCGGGGTGACGCCCAGATCGGCGGCGCGCGTCGAACCGTCCTTGAGGACGACGATCCAGCTGTTCTCGACGGCGAGCGAGGCCGGGGCGAGCCGCAGGTCTCCGAGGGGGGAGGAGCCCTGCGCGGTGGGGGAGACGGCGAACTGGAGGCCTGCCGCGAGCGCGAGGACGGGGACGAGCGCCGCGGCGCGGCGGGATATTCGGGTCATGTGGTGGGGCACCTGAACCTTTCGTTGTCCGGGGAGTTACCGGCAAGTAGGGCTTGTGTGGTGCGCCACAGGGTCTCGTGCCGGCATGTGTCGTACAAGAGCGCGTCGGGTCCCCTCACCGGTCCTTCACGTCGAACTCCCACGTCAGCATGGCGAATGCACTTTCGTCCCGCGCCCCCGCCGACCGGTACGTCCGCAACGCGGCCTCGTTGTCCGTGTCCACCCCGACCCACAGGTCGTAACAGCCCCGCGCCCGCGCTTCGGCCGCCAGCGCCTCCGTCAGCGCCCGCCCGATCCCCCGCCGCCGGTACCCCTCGTCCACCGACAGCTCGTACAGGCACATCTCCACCCCCTTGTCCGGGTGGAGCATCTCGATCCCGGACACCATGCCCGCCGGGAAACCGTCCTCCGCGTACGCGATCAGCATCAGATGCCCCGGGGCGGCCAGGAACCGCGCCGCCCACTCCTCCCGCGCCGGACCGTCGTAGAGGTGCTCCGCGGCCAGCAGTTCGGCCGGCGTCGTCGCCCGCCTGATCTCCATGCCGGTCCTTCCGCTCGGTGTCGCGCATACCGCGCCTGGTGTACGGGACGGTACGGCGTACGCCTCGGGGAGGCCGCCGATTTCCACCCGGGGGCAGCCGCGCCTCACAGGCGGCCCGCCTACGCTCGACACCATGCAGCTCCGACTCCCCCGGTGGGCCGCGGTCACCGCCGCCCTCGCCGTCCTCGCGGGCGCCGGCACCTGGACCGCCGTCGCCTCGGACGAACCACCACCCGTGGACCGCGCGGACCAGATGCTCGACGTGCCCGGGGCACGGCTCGACACCTCCTGGTTCACCGCCCCCGGCTCCACCGGCCGCAGGCCGGCGGTCCTCCTCGGGCACGGCTTCGGCGGCTCCAAGGACGACGTCCGCGCCCAGGCCGAGAAGCTCGCCCGCGACGGATACGCCGTCCTGACCTGGTCGGCGCGCGGATTCGGCGCCTCCACCGGCCAGATCGGCCTCAACGATCCCGACCACGAGGTCAAGGACGTCCAGCGGCTCGTCGACTGGCTCGCCACGCGCCCCGAGGTCGAGCTCGACAAGGCCGGCGACCCGCGGGTCGGCGTCACCGGCGCCTCCTACGGCGGCGCGGTCTCCCTGCTCGCCGCCGGGTACGACCCCCGGGTCGACGCCATCGCGCCCCAGATCACCTACTGGAACCTCGCCGACGCACTCTTCCCCGACGGCGTCTTCAAGAAGCTCTGGGCCGGCATCTTCTTCTCCACCGGAACGGGCCCGGCACCCGGGCGGACAACGGGTCCCGGAGCGGCGGACGGCTGCGGCCGCTTCACACCCGAACTCTGTTCCCTCTACCAGCGCGTCGCCGTCTCCGGAAAGCCCGACGCCGCCGCCCGTACGCTCCTCGAGGCCCGCAGCCCCTCCGCCGTCGGCGACCGCATCAAGGTCCCCGCCCTGATCGTCCAGGGGCAGACCGACTCCCTCTTCCCGCTCGGCCACGCCGACGCCATGGCGAAGGCGATCGAGGCCAACGGCGCACCCGTCGCCGTCGACTGGATCGCGGGCGGACACGACGGCGGCAACCGCGAGACCGACCGGGTCGAGGCCCGGATCGGCCGCTGGTTCGACCGCTACCTCAAGCAGGACAAGGGCGCCGACACCGGCCCCGCGTTCCGGGTCAGCCGCGCCGGCGGCGTCGACTCCACCGACGGGCAGGCGCTGCTGCGCGGCGCGACCTCCGACCGCTACCCCGGGCTCTCGGGCGACCCGCTCTCCCTCGCTCTCGACGGTGGCCGCCCGCAGTCCTTCGCCAACCCCGCAGGGGCCAACCCGCCCGCCATCTCCGCCGTCCCCGGCATCGGCGGCGGGCTCTCCCAGCTCTCCTCCCTCGGGGTCGGCCTCTCCCTCGACTTCCCCGGCCAGTACGCCCGGTTCGACGCGAAGCCGCAGGCCCAGCCGGTACGGATCACCGGCTCGCCGACCGTCCGCGTCAAGGTCGTCTCCGACAGCCCCGACGGCTCCGCCGTGCTCTTCGGCAAGGTCTACGACGTCGGCCCGGACGGCCGCCAACAGGTCCTGCCCGCCCAACTCGTCGCCCCCGTCCGCGTCGAGGGCGCCAAGGCCGGGACCTCGGTCCAGCTGACGCTGCCCGCGATCGACCACGAGGTCGAGGCCGGCCACCGGCTGCGGCTCGTGGTCTCCGCCACCGACCTCGGCTACGCCTCCCCGGCCGCACCGGCCACGTACACCGTCGCCGTCGAGAGCCCGCTGACCGTGCCGACGGCGCCCGGCGTCACCACCCAGGCGGCCGGAACGCCCTGGTGGGTGTGGGGCCTGCCGCTCGCCGGACTGCTGATCGCCGCCGCGCTGCTGTTCTCCTCGCGGCGCCGGACCGCGGCGCCCGCCCCGGACCCCGGACTCGCCGCCGTACCCCTGCAGATCACCGGGCTGACGAAGAAGTACGCCAAGTCCTCGGACCGGTATGCCGTACGGGATCTCTCCTTCCGTGTCGAGCAGGGGCAGGTCCTCGGTCTCCTCGGCCCCAACGGCGCCGGAAAGACCACCACCCTGCGCATGCTCATGGGTCTGATCGCCCCCGACGACGGCGAGATCCGGGTCTTCGGGCAGGCCATCCGCCCGGGCGCCCCGGTCCTGTCCCGGGTGGGCGCCTTCGTCGAGGGCGCGGGCTTCCTGCCGCATCTGTCGGGGCGGGACAACCTGGAGCTGTACTGGAAGGCCACCGGCCGCCCCGCCGAGGACGCGCACATCGAGGAGGCCCTGGAGATCGCAGGACTCGGCGACGCGCTCGCCCGCGCCGTGCGGACGTACTCGCAGGGCATGCGGCAGCGGCTCGCCATCGCCCAGGCCATGCTCGGCCTGCCGGACCTGCTGATCCTCGACGAGCCGACCAACGGACTCGACCCGCCGCAGATCCGTGAGATGAGGGACGTGATGATCCGGTACGCGGCCGAGGGCAGGACCGTCATCGTCTCCAGCCACCTCCTCTCGGAGGTCGAGCAGTCCTGCACCCATCTCGTGGTCATGGACCGCGGGCAACTCGTGCAGGCCGGACCGGTCGGCGAGATCACCGGCGCGGGGGACACCCTGCTCGTGACGCTCGGCGACTCCGTCCCGGACCCGCTCATCGACAAGATCGGCGCACTGCCCGGGATCGGCTCGGCGACCCGAACGGACGGCGGCCTGCTGATCCGTCTGGACGGCGCCGAGGCGAGCCGGCTGATCGCCGAACTCGTCCGCCTGGACGTGCCCGTGACCGGTGTGGGCCCGCACCGGCGCCTGGAGGACGCGTTCCTCACCCTGATCGGAGGAGGAGCGGCATGAGCTCGACCGCGACACTGACGGAGACCGCGCCCGGCTACCGGGCCCGGCACACCCTGCCGCTGCGCGTCGAGGCCGTACGGCAGTTCAAGCGGCGCCGCACCCTGGTCATGGGAGCGGTGCTCGCCGCCCTGCCGTTCGTCCTGATCATCGCCTTCGCGATCGGTGGGTCCCCGGACGGCAGGGACAACGGCCGGATCACGCTGATGGACACGGCGACGGCGTCGGCGGCGAACTTCGCCGCGACCTGTCTCTTCGTCTCGGCCGGCTTCCTCCTCGTGGTGCCCGTCGCCCTGTTCTGCGGGGACACCGTGGCCTCCGAGGCGAGCTGGTCCTCCCTGCGCTATCTGCTCGCCGCACCCGTCCCCCGGGCCCGGCTGCTCTGGTCCAAGCTGGCCGTGGCGCTCGGCTTCAGCGCGGCCGCGATGGTGCTGCTGCCGCTGGTGGCGCTCGCCGCGGGCGCGGTCGCCTACGGGTGGGGGCCGCTGAAGCTCCCGACGGGCGGCTCCCTGCCCGCCGCGGACACCCTGCCCCGGCTCGCCCTGGCCGTCGCGTTCATCTTCGTCTCCCAACTGGTCACCGCCGGGCTCGCGTTCTGGCTCTCCACCCGGACCGACGCGCCGCTCGGCGCGGTCGGCGGCGCGGTCGGTCTGACGATCATCGGCAACGTCCTGGACGCGGTCACGGCGCTCGGCTCCTGGCGCGACTTCCTGCCCGCGCACTGGCAGTTCGCCTGGGCGGACGCGCTCCAGCCGCAGTTGGAGTGGGGCGGGATGGTGAAGGGGGCGGCGGTCTCGGTGACGTACGCGCTGATCCTCTTCGCTCTCGCCTTCCGGGGCTTCGCCCGCAAGGACATCGTGTCCTGAGGCCGGTCACAGCCACCCCCTTCGAGCCGCTTCCGCGCCCGCGCGGAAGCGGCTCGTCGTGCCCAGGGCGTGCATCAGCTCGCCGACCCGCCGGCTGTACGTGCGGCCCGACATGCCGAGGCGGGCCGCGGCCGTCTCGTCCGTGAGCCCCGCCAGGAGCGCCTCGAGGACGGGACGGAGCTGTGGGGGGAGGTCGGACGGCGGTGCGGTGGCGGCGGTCAGCTCCTCGCCCGCGTCCCAACTGGTGTGATGGGCGCGGACCAGGGCCTGCACGACGACCGGGTCGCGGATCAGCAGCAGCCCGTTGTAGAGCAGCTCCAGATCGAGCGGGACCGCCGCCACCGTACGGTCGATGACGATCATCTTGAACGGGATGGACTCCGTCAGCCGGGCCCGCCCCGGGAGCCGGACCGTGCCCGCCAGTCGGGGGAGGGCGTGGCGGGGCACGATCCGTCTGACCTCCAGGGCCCGCTCCGCCGCGGCCCGCATGCACGCTCCCGCCAACTCCAGGAACGGCTCGGGGATCGCACGGCCCGCGGAGGCGGCCGGGTCGTCGAAGGTCAGCAACTCGTGCCGGGTCGAGGCGGCGAGCCCGGCCAGGGCCGCGCTGATCCGCCGCGCGCCACGGACGGGGCGCCCCGGCGGCCGCTGCGCCTCGGGCGCGGCCCGGTTCATCGCCGATCGCGCGAGCATCACGGAGCCCGCAGTCTCTGCCACCGCTGACCACCCCCGCCCGATCGGTGTGCCACTCCATGTACGCATGTGACTGCACACGGTGACAACCCCTGTTGAAAAGGATGGCGAGTCCATGCCACGGCAGGCCGGGCCGGCCGCCGTTGCCGCATTGAGATCCATCCGCAACTCCTTCGTCGGCTCCTTCCGGCCTTCTCGGGCGTCACATTCACAAGTGCCGAGCAATGAGGGGGAGATGACGTGAAGCGACGACACAGGGGGCGGCTCGCCGCCGGGATCCTGGCCGCAGGGCTGATGTTGACGGGGTGCGCGGCCGGGGGAAACGCGGACCGGGCGGCGGACAAGCGAGGGGGCAACCGCCCGTCGGCCGCCCCCGACGGAAGGGGCGGGGCCGACGTCGAAGCCCCCGAGGGCGAACAGCGCTCCCGCCAGCCCGCCGCCGACTACCTCTCCACCTTCGCCCTGGACGTGGACACCGCCTCGTACGGCTACGCCCGCCGCACCCTCTCCGAGGGCCGGCTGCCGGACCCGGTGAGCGTACGGCCCGAGGAGTTCGTCAACAGCTTCCGCCCGGACTACCCGCGCCCCGAGGGCGACGGGTTCAGCGTGACCATCGACGGCGCGCGGACCGCGGAGGACGGCTGGTCCCTCGTCCGGGTCGGACTCGCCACGCGCGCGGCGGACCGGCAGGGCGAACGCCCGCCCGCCGCCCTCACCTTCGTCGTCGACATCTCCGGCTCGATGGCCGAGACCGGCCGGCTCGACCTGGTCAAGGAGTCCCTCGGCATCCTCACCGACGAGCTCCGCGACGACGACTCGGTCGCCCTGGTGACCTTCAGCGACGAGGCCGAGACCCGGCTGCCCATGACGCGGGTCAAGGGGCAGCGCGAGCGGATCCACGGCATCGTCGACGAGCTGGCGACCACCTCCTCCACCAACGTCGAGGCGGGGGTCCGCACCGGGTACGACGTCGCCGTCGAGGGCCACCGCAAGGGCGCGGTCAACCGCGTCGTGCTGCTCTCCGACGCGCTCGCCAACACCGGTGACACCGAGGCGCAGTCGATCCTCAACCGGATCGAGGAGGAGCGCAGGGAGTACGGGATCACCCTCTTCGGGGTCGGCGTCGGCAGCGACTACGGCGACGCGTTCATGGAGCAGCTCGCCGACAAGGGCGACGGGCACACCACGTACGTCTCCACCACCGAGCAGGCCCGCAAGGTCTTCGTGGAGCAGCTGCCCGCCCACGTCGAGCTGCGCGCCCGGGACGCCAAGGCGCAGGTCGCCTTCGACCCGCAGACCGTCGAGCGGTTCCGGCTGATCGGCTACGAGAACCGGGAGGTCGCCGACGAGGACTTCCGCGACGACCGGGTCGACGGCGGCGAGGTCGGCGCGGGCCACACCGTCACCGCGCTGTACGCGGTGAAGACCCGCCCCGGCCGCACCGGCAAGCTGGCCACGGCCACGGTCCGCTGGCTGGACCCGAAGACCCGTGCCCCGTACGAGCGTTCCGGGAGCGTCGGGACGACCGCGCTCGCCTCCTCGCTCTGGGCGCCGGGCCACGACAGCCTGCAGCTGACCGCCGTCACCGCCTACTTCGCCGACAGGCTGCGGGGCGGCGATCTGCCGGGCGCGCCGCGGCTCTCGGTGCTCGCGGAGCGTTCCGGCGCGATCGCCGAGCGCTCGGGCTCGAAGGTGGTGCGGGAGCTGACCGAGGCGATCTTGCAGGCGGACCGGCTGATGGGTCCGGAGAGCGACGCGCAGGGCGACGCGGAGGGCGACGCGGAGGGCGGTAAGTCGGGGGGCAGCGGATCGGGTGATCCGTACAGCGGCTGATCCGTGCGGCGGTGGCGCGGCGCGCAGGGGGTTCCTCCGTAACCCCCTGCGCGCCGGCCATGGGCCCGTCATGATGGGCCCATGGCCACCCTGCTGCTCGCACTCGCCGTCGCGTCCACCGGCCTCTACGCCGGGTTCATGCTGATCTTCCTGACCGGGATCATGCCCGCCCTGGCCCGGCTCGGCGACAGGGAGTTCGTCGACGCCATGCGGCGGATCAACGAGTATGTGCCCAAGCCCGTGTTCCTGGTCGTGTTCCTGGGCGTCGTGGCCTTCCCCGTCGCCGCCTTCTTCGCGCCCGTCGACGGGCGTAGCGACACGCAGAAGTGGCTGGTCCTGGCCGGCCTCGTGTGCGCGGTCCTCAATCATCTGGTCACCATCGGCGGCAACATCCCGCTCAACAACGCGCTGGCCGCCTCGGAAAGCACCGGCGAGGACCCCTCCGCCGTACGGGCGGCCTTCGAGAAGCGCTGGAACGGCCTCCATCTGATCCGTACGGTCCTGATCACCGCCGCGTTCGGGCTGCTGATCGCCGCGTCCCTGAGCTGAGGAATGCCGGACGGGGCAGGCACGGCCGTTCAAAAGCAAACCGTTCTGCCGGTTTGAGTGTACCGGACTGGCTGAATCTCAGGCATGCCGGTGTGTGGATTCCGACCCTCGCGGATCACTGGAGGCGGCAAAACGCCCTGAAGTGGGGCGATTTGATGCCTGCCACGCCGAGAGAATCCGTACCGTGCGGTTTCTTATTGACATGCCTCCCGGTCTCTTTTCTAATCGTTCCGGGCCAAGCCGTGCACAGACGCGAGGGGGCAAACGTGGACGTCCGCATTCTGGGGGGCCTGTCGGTTCGTGAGAACGGGGTGTCGATCACTCCGACGGCGGCCGCGCCGCGCCAGCTCCTCGCGCTGCTCGCGGCCAACGCGGACCAGGTCGTGCCCGTGACCGTGCTGATGGAGGAGCTGTGGCCGTCCGGGCCGCCGCGCGGCGCCCGCGCCGAACTCCAGGCCCACATCCTCGATCTGCGGGCGCTGATCACCACGGCCCTGCGTGGCGCCGAGCCCTCGGACCCCACCGCCGCCTGGCTGGAGCGCCGTACCGCCGAGGCCGTGCTCGTCTCCCTGCCCGGCGGCTACCGGCTCGACACCGGTGGCGGCTCCAACGACGCCTGGCAGTTCGAGCGGGCCGCCGGCGCGGGGTACCGGGCCATGGAGGCGGGCGACCTGCCGCGTGCGGCGCACCGGCTCTCCGACGCGCTGGCCCTGTGGCGCGGCGAGCCGTACGCGGGGGTCGCGGCCGGTCCCCATCTGCGTATGGAGATCGAGCGCCTGGAGGTCTCCCGGCTGAGCGCCCTCGACCAGTGGGTCGAGGCCCAGCTGAGGCTCGGCCGCCACTTCGAGATGATCTCGGAGCTCTCCGAACTCGTCGCGCGATACCGCACCAACGAGCCGCTGCACGGCCAGTTCATGGTCGCGCTGCTGCGCTGCGGACGGCAGGACGAGGCCCTGGAGGTCTACCAGCGGCTGAGCATCGGCCTGAAGAAGGCGACGGGGACGGAGCCCTCGGCGCGGCTGCGCAGGCTGCAGCGCTCGATCCTGACCGTACGGGACGTGCCCCGCCCGGCGTTCGCGCAGACCTCCTTCGGCCGGCCGGGGTTCGGCGATCCGGCGTTCGGCCAACCGGCGTTCGGTGAGCGGACGTCCGCCCTGCCTCCCGCGCGCGTACCGGCCGGCTCACTCGTCTGAGGCGCGGGCCCCAGGGTCTGTCATATGCCGGGAACCAAGTGGCCGGGATCGCCGTTGAGCGTGTCCCGGGGCCGAATCACCTTCGGCCGACGGTATGGGGCTGACAAGCAACGGGAGTTGGGGCATGTCCGAGCGAGGCGCGGACGCGGACGGGGACGGGGACGGGAGCGCGGACAGGGGCGGGGGCGTCGACGCGCTCGCGGTTCTGGAGCTGCTGGCCCGGCAGGCCGCGCCCGGCAGTTACGAGACACTGCTCGACGAGGCCCGTCGCGCGGGCACGCCGGCCGGCGAACTGGCCCGGCTCGAACGGGCCGTCCACCTCGCCACCGGACTCGCCTCCTCCTATGACCGTTCCGCCCAGCGCGAGGCCGGACTCACCGCCCTCGTCGACACCGCCCGCGACCTGACCCTCCCGTACGACGTCGACAGCCTGCTGCGGGTCATCACCCGCCGCGCCAAACGGCTCCTCGGCTTCGACATGACCTACGTCAGCGTGCGCGACACGAACGGCTCCTCCTTCGTCCGCACCAGCGAGGGCTCCCACACCGGACTCACCACCGGCCTGCGGGTCCTCGACGGCCACGGCCTCGGCGGCGAGGCACACGCCCACGGCGAACCGGCCTGGACCGCCGACTACTTGGCGGACGACCGCTTCCCGCACGCGCAGGCCGTCGACGGCGTGGTCCGGGCCGAGGGCCTGCGCGCCGTCATGGCCGTACCGCTGCGCAGCGGAGAGACGACCGTCGGCGCGCTCTACGGCGCCGACCGCAGGGTCCGCCGCTACACCCCCGACGAGATCGGGCTGATGACCTCGCTGGCCGACCTCGCCGCCATCGCCATCGAGAAGGCCGGACTCCTCGACCAGACCCGGGCCGAGGTCACCGAGCTGGAGCTGGACAGCTCCCGGGCCCGTACCAGCCTGACCCGGATGCGGCACGTCAGCGAGGCGCACAGCCGGATCATGAACCTCGTCCTGGCGGGCGGGGACCTGCGCAACGTGGCCAAGGCGGCGGGGGACGCGCTCGACGGCACGGTCGTGATCCGGGACCCGGGCGGCCGCAGCCTCGCCTCCGGCGGTGACATCCCGGACCTCGACGAGGAGTCGGTGGCGAAGGCCTCGCTGGACGCGCACGCCGGCCGCCGGCCCGTCGTGACCGGCGACAACACCTGGGTGGCGCCCATCATCGCGGGCTCCGAGGACCTCGGCGTACTGGTGATACGGACGGCGACAGGACTGACCGGCGAGGACGAGCGGCTGCTCGAACTGGCCGCCCAGTCCGTCGCCTTCCTGCTCCTGATGCAGCGCTCCACGGCCGTCGCCGAGGGACCCGTCCGCGACGAGCTCCTCGACGACCTGCTCGCCGACCCGCAGCACGTCCCTCCGCAGCAGATGGTGCAGCGCGCCCGCCGCCTCGGCATCGACCTGCGCACGCCGCACGTCCTCGTGGTCGCCCGGCCGGAGGGCGGGGAGCAGGGGCGGGCGGTCGTGTGGGCGTCCTCGTACGCGTACCGGATGTCCGGCCTGAAGACGGTGCAGGGCGGCTGCATCGTGCTCCTGCTGCCCGGCACCGACGCGTCGGCGGCCGCGAAGGCCGTCTCCGGGGAGCTGTCCCCGCTGCTCGGCCACCCGGTCTCGGTCGGCGCGGCCGGTCCTGGCCGGCGCCCGGACGGCGTCGGCCGGATGTATCTGGAGGCCACGCGCTGCCTGGACGCGATGAGCGCGCTGGGCGGGGCCGGGTCCGCCGCGTCCGTGCGGGATCTGGGGTTCCTGGGGCTGCTGCTCTCCGACGACCACGACGTGGACGGCTTCATCGAGTCGGCGATCGGTCCGGTACTGGCCTACGACGCGGAGCGGTTCACCGAGCTGACGCGCACGATGGAGGCGTACTTCGCGTCGGGCGGCAGCCCCACGAACGCGGCGGAGGTGCTGCACGTCCACCCCAACACGGTCTCGCGCCGGCTGGAGCGGATCGGCGAACTCCTCGGCCCGCAGTGGCAGAAGCCGGGCCAGGTCCTGGAGGTCCAGCTGGCCCTGCGCCTGCGGCGCACCCGCGACGTCCTGGCCCAGCAGCGCGGCACGGACCCGGGCTCGGGGCAGGGGGCGGGCCAGGGGCCGGTCGCGGGCTAGTTTCCGGGCCCGGGCTCCGGGTTCGAAGGCCGCCCGGTTCCGGTCCCGGTCCCGGTCCCGATCCCGGTCCTGATCCCCTTGCGGCCCGCCCGGCTCGCTCTCAGGCCGTCGAGCCGTAGGCCGCGTCCCAGTCCGTCGCCAGGACGGTCGCCGCGTGCGCGGCCGAGGCCAGGGTGATGTGACGGTGCCAGCCGCGGAACGAGCGGCCCACGAAGTCCCGTAGCCCCGCCCCCTCGCCGACCTGGGTGAAGTCGCGCTCCACACGCCGGGCCAGCTTCGTCAGCCGCAGCAGCGAGCCGACGCTCGCGCCCGTCAGATCGGTGATCCACAGCCGGGCCGGGGGCCGCCTCGGGTCGTCCCACTCGCCGAGCAGCAGCAGCGGACGCATCCGTTCCCCCACGGGCACCGGCAGGGTGACCCGTACCGCCGCCGCCAGCGACGTACGCGAGGTTCGCACGCCGGACGCGGAGTCCAGCCAGCTCACCGGCCGGCGCAGGCCCTTGAGCGACTCCAGGATCTGCTGGGCCGGCAGCGGCCCGGCGCCGAAGCCCGGCAAGGCCCGGTCCGCGACCGCGAACCGCCGGGCCGCGTCGATCCGGGCGACGACCGGAACACCCGCACCGGCCAGCCGGTTCAGCGCCGCCCGCCCCGCGCCGCCGCGGATGTCGAGCAGCAGCGGCTTGCGCGTGACGCCCGGCAGACTCGCCGTGTCGAGGGCGGCCGCCACCGCGCACTCCTCCAGGGTCTCCTCGACCGCCTCCTCCGGAACCTCCGCGCGGTCGCGCCGCGTCCGGTCCTTCACCCACGGATCGGGCAGGAACAGCCGCCAGTTGACCGGGACGCTCAGCTCCTCGGAGGCGAACCACACCCCGAACGCCTGCTGGCCCCGGAACACCTGCCCCCGCTCGGGGTCGAACCGGCGGTCCACGCCCACCGAGTGCTCGCCGGCCTTCGGTATCGGCATCGGCCGGACCACCCACGCCTGCGGGCAGCCGTTCTGCTCCAGGAAACCGGCGAGCGCGGCGCGCATGGGCCGCCAGTCCCAGGTGGAGCTGGAGACGAAGTGGTGCAGACTCTGCTCGGCGGCGGCCGCCGGACCGCCGATCTGAGCCGCGATGTTACGGATGGACTTGCGGCCCTGCGCGGTCAGCAGCCCGTACAGGTACTGCTCGGCCTTCAGACGCTGGTCCCGGCGGGGCAGCCCGGAGAAGAGCGCGGCACAGAGCTCGGCGTAGACATCGTCCGCCGCCGCGTTCCGGTACGGCGCGGAGTGGGGGCCGGATCCGGTGCGGTACTGGACACCCCGTGAATCGACAACGGTCCTGCGGTTCGCTGCGACGGATGTACTCACGACACTCCTGCCTACGGTTTTCACAGCTCGCTCCAGCTGCCCTTCCACCGTGGCGCCTCGGCGCCCGTGACACGAGGTGGACCCGGCACCCGTCTGGGCCGCCGGATGGTGGCCGGACCACCGCCGGCGGCTCCGGACAGGGGGTGAAGGGGGCCGGGTGCGTACCGGACGGGGGTTCAGGTGTGGCCGGATCACCAGGGGTTGGGGGCCCGGCCACCGGCCGGGTCGCCGGCCCGGCTCCCTCCGCCGGGGGATCTGACAGACTCGGGGAGCCGGCTTTGACCGGGGTGCGGGCCGGGCCGACCATCGCAGAGTGAGGCGGCACGGGCCGGCCCCTGGTTAATGCCCCAGGCCAGGGACCGCGCCTGTCCGCCTCGCTCACTTCGCGGGGGCGCGCCTCCCCGCTGACGCTTCCGCTTCCGCCGGCCGGGCCCCAACGGCATAGCCTGGACGTATGGATGTGCGCGGACAGTTGCCGGTGGTCGGTGTCGTCGCCGTCGGCGGCGCCCTCGGCGCGGCCGCCCGCTACGGCGCGTCGCTCGCCTGGGCCACCCCGGCCGGCGCGTTCCCCTGGACCACCCTCGCCGTGAACGCCTCCGGCTGCGCCGCGATCGGCGTCCTGATGGTCCTGGTCACCGAGGTGGCCGCCGCGCCCCACCCGCTCGTCCGCCCCTTTCTCGGCACGGGCGTCCTCGGGGGCTTCACCACCTTCTCGGCGTACGCCCTCGACACGCAGCGACTGCTCGCGGCGGGGGACGCCGCCCGCGGCGTGGCATACATGGGAGCGACGGTGGCGGCGGCACTGGCCGCCGTCTGGGCCGCGACCACCGCGACCCGCGGCGCTCTGGTGAGGAGAACACGATGACGAGACTGGCGGGCAGGGCCCTGCGGGTGACGATCCTCGTCGGGGAGAGCGACACCTGGCACCACCGGCCGCTGTACTCGGAGATCGTGCACCGGGCACACGAGGCGGGTCTCGCCGGGGCCTCGGTCTTCCGGGGCATCGAGGGCTTCGGAGCGTCCTCGCTCGTCCACACCTCGCGGCTGCTCTCGCTCAGCGAGGACCTGCCGGTCGCGATCCTGATCGTGGACACCGAGGACCGGGTCCGCGACTTCCTGCCGCAGCTCGACGCGCTGGTGACGGAGGGTCTGGTGATCCTCGACGACTGCGAGGTCATCAGATACGCAGGCCGGGAGAGCGGGAAGAGGGACGCGGGCGCGTGAACTGGCTCCTCGTCCTCGCGGGCGCGGCCGTCGGCGCGCCCCTGCGCTACCTCACCGACCGCGCCGTCCAGTCGCGCCACGACTCCGTCTTCCCCTGGGGCACGTTCACGGTCAACGTCATCGGCTCCTTCGTCCTCGGCCTGCTCACCGGCGTCTCCTCCGCCCAGGCGTTCCTGCTGCTCGGCACCGGCCTGTGCGGGGCGCTGACGACGTACTCGACCTTCTCGTACGAGACGCTGAAGCTGTACGAGGGCGGGGCGAAGGGCTACGCGGCGGCGAACGTGGCCGGTAGCGTGGCCGCGGGCCTCGGAGCCGTATGGCTGGGGGTGGAGGCCGCACAGGCCTGGTGAGCCGTCACGATTCGGGCTTCCGAGAGGGGTACGCGCGCATGAGCTGGGCGGACTTCCAGTACGAGATCTATCTGAACGGACTGACCGGAGCCGTCCCCCGGCTGCCCACGGACCTGACGCGCCTGGAGGAGCTGGCCGCCCACCGCCTCGGCCCGGGGCCCGTCGGCTATGTCGCAGGCAGCGCGGGCAACGGCTCCACCGCCCGCGCCAACCGGGCCGCCCTCGACCGCCGCCGGATCGTCCCGCGCATGCTCCGCGACGTGCGGGAACGGGACCTGTCCGTCACCCTGCTCGGCCGCCCGCTGCCCGCCCCGGTCGCCCTCGCGCCGGTCGGCGTGCTGTCGATCCTGCACCCCGACGCCGAGCCGGCGGCCGCGAGGGCCGCGGCGGCGCGCGGCATCCCGTACATCCTCTCCTCGGCCTCCAGCACGCCGATGGAGCGGGTCGCGGAGGCGATGGGGGAGATCGGGGAGGGGGAGCGGTGGTTCCAGCTGTACTGGCCGAAGGACGTCGAGGTCGCCCGCTCCTTCCTGAGCAGGGCGCGGGCGGCCGGCTACACCGCGCTCGTCGTCACCCTCGACACCCCGCTGCTCTCCTGGCGGCCGCGCGACCTCGACCAGGCGTACCTGCCGTTCCTGCACGGGGTCGGAACCGCCAACTACTTCTCCGACCCGGCGTTCCGGGCGGGCCTGGCCAAGCCGGTCGAGGAGGACCCGAACGCGGCCGTGACGCACTTCGTCTCGATGTTCGCCGACCCGGGCAAGACCTGGCCCGACCTGGCGTTCCTGCGCGAGAACTGGGACGGCCCGATCGTCCTGAAGGGCATCCTCCACCCCGACGACGCCCGCGCCGCCGCCGAGGCCGGCATGGACGGGGTCGTCGTCTCGAACCACGGAGGCCGCCAGGTCGCCGGCTCGATCGCCGCCGCCGACGCGCTGCCGGGCGTGGCGGACGCGGTCGGTGACCGTCTGACGGTCCTCTTCGACAGCGGGGTGCGCACGGGCGACGACATCGCCAAGGCACTGGCGCTGGGCGCGGACGGGGTCCTGGTCGGCCGCCCGTACGCCTACGGGCTCGCGCTCGACGGCCAGCCGGGCGTGGACCACGTGATCCGCTGCCTGCTCGCCGAACTCGACCTCACGCTGGCCCTGTCGGGCCACGCGACCCCGGCGACCCTGACGAGGGACGACCTGACGGAAGCGGCGGGGTGAGGCGGGCGGTCAGCCGATGCGCGGGCTGCGCCGCTCGACGAGGAGGACATCACGCCACCGGCCGCGGTGGCGGCCGATGCGCTCGCGGGTGCCGATGACCCGGAATCCCGCGCGCCGGTGCACCGCGAGGCTGGCGGCGTTCTCGGGGAAGATCCCGGACTGGATGGTCCAGATGCCGGCCGCCTCCGTGGAGTCGACGAGCGCCTCCAGGAGCGCGGAGGCGACGCCTCGGCCGCGGGCGTCGGGGTGGACGTACACCGAGTGCTCGACCACGCCGGCGTAGGCACACCGGTCGGACACCCGGGTGGCCGCGATCCATCCGAGCACCACCCCGCGCGCGTCGAGGGCGACGAACCGGTGCCCGGCCGGCTTGGCGGTGTCGAACGCGTCCCAGCCGGGGGCCTCGGTCTCGAAGGTGGCGTCACCCTCGTCGATGCCCCGCTGGTAGATGTGCAGCACCTGCGCGGCGTGTTCGGCGGTGAGCGGCGCGATGATCACGACTGACCCATGATCGCGCGTACGGCGGCGGGGAAGCACTCCAGGCACGTGCTGTTGACCTGATACCGGCTGGAGGTCCCGACCCGCTCGGGAACGACGAAGCGCACGCCGGCCAGGACCTTCAGGTGGTGGGAGACGGTCGACTGCCCGATCGGCAGCCGCTCGACGATCTCCCCGACGGCCATCGGCCGCCGCTCGGTGGCGAGCAGGTTCAGCAGGCGTACGCGCATGGGGTCGGCCAGCGCCTTGAACCACCCGGCGCACAGGGCGGAGTCCTCGGGGCTCAGCGGCGCGCCGCCGCCGTCAGGAGTATTCATCGTCAATCGACGATAGTCGATGAATGCTCGGGCGGCCAGGGTGCGTCACGAGGCCGGACCGCCGGCCGCACGCGCGTCGGCAGCAGTTCGCCCCGGGCCGCTGCGGCCCGGGGCGTTCGCGTCCTCGGCTACTTCTTGAGCTCGTCGAGGCAGAGCACGAACTGCTTGCCCGAGCTGCGCCGCCCACCGCGGGTCTCCTCGCGGTAGCCGACGTCCGACTTGCCCTCGCACCGGCTCGTGTCCAGCGTGTCGGGGATCACCTCGACCACCTTGTACGCGGCCTCGGCGCCACCGCAGTCCACCACCTGCAGGTCGGGAGTCACCGTGGACCCGGTGTTCTTGAGGCAGTCTCCGGCCTCCGCGTGGTCGGCGTCGTCCTGGCTCAGGAAGTAGCCCACCGCGATCACGATGAGGGCGACCACGATGCCGATGCCCTTGAGGATCTTCATGATGCCTATGCCCCCGCTCCGGGACGGCGGCGCGGGCTGCTGCGGCGGTGCGGTCCACTGCTGGTGCTGCTGGTGCTGCTGGTGCTGCTGGTGCTGCTGAGGCGGCGGCTGCATCTGCATGTGCTGCTGGGGCGGGTACGGCTGCTGCTGCTGCTGCTGCGGGTACCCGTACCCCGGCTGGGGCGGGTATCCCTGCGGCGGCTGCTGTGCGTACGGGCCAGGGCCCTGCTGCGGCGGAAAGGTCATGTGGGAGCCCCCGTGAGCGCGTGTGATGTGCGTGCGTGCTTTTGACGCGAGCACGCTATAGCAACCGATCGCCACTCTCTAAACGGGGGAGCGTTGCTGCAGCGAGCGCCCAACTCCTCAGCGACGCTTCCCGATCACGAAGGCGAGGCCCCAGGCCGCTCCGGCGGCGACCGCGAGCCCGAGAAGGGAGAGCCACTCGGTGTCGCTCTGACTGCCCCACCAGGCCTTGGCCGGAATGAAGGGGTCGACCTCCATCATGTCCCCGATGGCGGGGACCCCTTGGCCGTCGGCGATGATGAGCGGAACGGCGTTGGTGTAGCCGAAGAAGACACCGAGCGGGGCGATGACGGCCCCGCTGATCTGGGCGCCGGCGCTACGGCGGCCCACCAGGCCGATCACCGCGCCCACGGCCGCTCCGTTGAGGAGGCCGTGGAGCACGTAGAGGGTCTGCGCCGTGTCGGCCGACTGCTCCTTGTAGGTGGCCACCGTGATGCCGGTGTAGATCACCGAGACGACGACCGAGGCGAGGAACCCGAGGAAGAAGGCGCCGACGGGATGACCGCGCCTCGGCTGCTGCCCGAAGGGCGCGGGGTACGCGGGGTGCGGGGCGTACGGCAGGCCGGGCTGCTGGTTGTACGGGTTGTGGTGCGGCGACTGGAACTGAGGCTGGCTCATTGATCCCCCGTTGAGCGAAGAAGACAGGGGAGCAAAGCTATCAACGAGGGATCGGCCATCTTCACTGTGTGCTTTCGCATACCCGGGCAAGCGAGTACGACGGAAGATCACTACGCTGCATGCGCGCTCTCACACGACGAGTTGACTCCACCGGAGCGTGAGCTGTGGGACGCGTTCCCCGAGGGGCGCCGTCTGGACCTGCGCACAGGTGGGCCCGAGACGACCGGGGCGCCGCACGGGGCCGGGCGGGTGGCGGAAGGCTTCCGTGGCAGGGACTTCAGCTGCTGGGCTCCCCTGGCAGCACGAGGGCTGTTTCGTAGGCGAGCACGACGGCCTGGGCCCGGTCGCGCAGCGAGAGCTTGGCGAAGATCCGAGCCACGTGGGTCTTCACGGTGGCCTCGCTCAGGGTCAGTTCCCGCGCCAGCTCGGAGTTGGAGAGGCCACGGCCCATGAGCGTCAGCACCTCGAGTTCGCGCGGGGTCAGCGGGGTGAGGTCGCGGTGAACGGCGGGGGGTGAGGGGGCCCGGCCGCCGGGCCTTGTCGGGGCGGGGTCTTCGCCCGAGACGAAGCGCTCGACCAGCCGTCGGGTGATCGACGGGGCGAGCAGCGCGTCGCCGGTGTCCACCAGGCGTACCGCGGCGGCCAGGTGGGCCGCCGTGACGTCTTTGAGCAGGAAGCCGCTGGCGCCTGCGGCGAGGGCGGCGTAGACGTACTGATCGAGGTCGAAGGTGGTCAGCATGATCACCCGGCACTCCGGGGACCGGTCGAGGATGCGTCGGGCGGCCTCAAGGCCGTCCATGCCGGGCATCCGGATGTCCAGCAGGGCGACGTCCGGCCGCAGTCTGTCGACCAGTTCGACCGCCTCGGCGCCGTCGGACGCCTCGCCGACCACACCGATGCCACGGGCGGTCAGGATCAGCCGGAAACCCGTGCGGACCAGCTCCTGGTCGTCGGCGATGACCACCCTCGGGGCAGGCTCGTCGGGGTACGGCGCGGTGGAGTCCGTCATGGCCGGTCCAGTGGGATCCGGGCACGGACGCGGTACCCGCCGCCGAGCCGTCGCCGGGCGTCCAGGTCGCCGCCGTAGACGGCGAGGCGCTCACGCAAACCGATCAGTCCGCGGCCGGCGCCGTCCGCCCGCGCCGGCCGGTCGCCCGCCGCAGGCCGGTCCTCCAGCAGGACGCTCGGCCCGCTGTTCAGCACCTCGACCCGCAGCCAGTGTTCCGAGTACCTCACCGTCACCTCGGCTTTCGCTCCGTCGCCGTGTTTGAGCGCGTTGGTCAGCGCCTCCTGGATGATCCGGTACGCCGTGACGTCGATCCCGGTCGGCAGCGGGCGCGGCTCCCCGGAGATCCGAGCCTCGACCGGCAGGCCGGCGAAGGAGATCCGGTCGATCAGCGCGCTGAGCCGGCTGAGGCTCGGTTGCGGGGCGAGGCCGGCATCCCTGGCGTACGGTCCGTCCTCGCCGTTCTGGGCGGGGGCGAGCAGGCCGAGCAGATGGCGCAGTTCGGTCATCGCGTTCCGGCCGGCAGCCTCGACGGCGCCCATCGCGGCCGCCGCCTCGTCGGGCAGGGTGGCCAGCACCTCGCGGGCCGCGCTCGCCTGGACGACCATCAGGCTCACGTTGTGACTGACGATGTCGTGCAGTTCGGCCGCGATCCTGGCCCGTTCCGCGTCGACCGCTGCGGCGGCAGCGCTCTCCCGTTCCCGTTCCAGCAGCCAGCCGCGTTCCTCCAGGGCCGTACGATGCCGGCGTCGCGTCCTGACGAGCGCACCGGTGAGTACCGCGACCGCGGCAAGCGCCGCGGCCAGGACGACAGTCGGCCAGCCCATCCCGGAATCCCCCACGTCGCCAGCATTCCATCCGACGTGTACGGCCACCTCCTTCTCCAGGACGGCTGCCGTACATCTGCGGGATGACCTGCCTGACGCCGCGTCCGGCAGTTACATCCGCTGGGGGACGATCCGGCCGCCCGGCCGCTCCTACATTCGGGCCATGACCACAGATCACGACCGAGCGGGGCAGGTCGTCGTCCAACTGGACGACGTGCACAAGGAGTACGGCGACACCAAGGCACTGGCCGGCCTTGACCTGGAGGTCCGCGCCGGTGAGGCGGTCGCGGTGATGGGCCCGTCCGGCTGCGGGAAGTCCACCCTGCTCAACATGGTGGCCGGCCTCGACCGTCCGACCGCGGGCACCGTGCGGGTCAACGGCGAGGACCTCGGCCGGCTGAACGAGACCGGGCTCGCGCTGTTCCGGCGCCGGCAGGTCGGCATGATCTTCCAGTTCTTCAACCTGATCGACGACCTTCCGGCCCTGGACAACGTCGCGCTGGCCGCCCAGCTGACCGGCACCTCCGCCCGGCAGGCCCGCCGCCGCGCGCTGGAGCTCCTGGACGAGCTCGGCGTCGCGGACCGCAGGAACACCTACCCGGCCGCACTCAGCGGTGGCGAGCGTCAACGGGTGGCGGTGGCACGGGCCTTGATGAACCGGCCGGCGCTCCTGCTGGCCGACGAGCCGACCGGCGCGCTGGACAGTCGATCGGGCGAGCAGGTGATGGACCTGCTGATCGACCTCAACCAGATCGGCCAGACCCTGCTGATCGTCACCCACGACCCGCAGCTGGCCACCCGCTGCGCGAGCCGCCTGGTCGAGGTCGCCGACGGCCGGGTGGCCCGCGAGAGCACCCTGGAGCGGCTCGCATGAGCGCGGTGTGGAGCGCCTCGCGTGCCGCGGTGAAACGCCGGCGGGTGCAGACCTTCGTGATCGGGCTGGTCGTCCTCTGCTCCTCGGTGACGGTGCTGCTCGCACTGTCCCTGCTGAGCGCCGCCTCCGGCCCCTTCGACCGGGCCTTCGCCCAGCAGCGCGGTGCGCACGCGGTGGTCGCCTTCGACTCCGCGAGGGTCTCGGACGAGCGGCTCGTCGCGACCGTCCGCCGGCCCGGCGTCGAGGCCGCCGCCGGGCCGTTCGGCCAGGCCGTGGTGACGGTCCCCGAGGACTGGCTCTGGATGGGGCCCGGAGCCCTCACCGTGGTGGGCCGTGCAGACTCGGCGGGCCCGGTGGACCGGCTGGACCTGCTGGCAGGCCGTTGGGCCTCCGCCCCGGGCGAACTCGTCCTGAACTGGCCGGTCGGCGGCAGCCCGAACCCGAAGTGGCTGGGCCAGAAGCTGCGGTCCCCGGGTGCGCCGACGCTCACGGTGGTCGGCTTCGCCGTCTCCATGAGCAAGTCGGCGAACGCCTGGGTCACCCCCGAGCAGGTCAAGGCCCTTCACCCAGCCTCGTTCCAGATGCTGTATCGGTTCACCGCACCCGGCTCCGAGGCACAGCTGCAAGACGACCTGGACCGGGTCACGGCCGGTCTGCCCGCCGAAGCGGTGATCGGCACGCAGTCCCATCTCACGCTCAAGCAGGCATTCTCCGCACAGGCCGAGGGCTATCTGCCCTTCATGACGCTGTTCGGCGTGCTCGGCCTGCTGGTCTCGGTGCTGATCGTCGGCAACGTGGTCAGCGGCGCGGTCGTCTCCGGCTACCGGCACATCGGGGTGCTCAAGGCCATCGGCTACACCCCGAACCAGGTGGTCGCGGTCTACCTGACGATGCTCTCCGTGCCGACCGTGCTCGGCACGGTGCTCGGCACCCTCGTCGGCACGCTGATCGCCGAGCCGGTCCTGCGCATCGCCTTCTCCGGAATCGAGACCGGCACCGCGTCGATCAACGCCAGTCCGTGGCTCTCCGTGGTCTGCCTGCTCGGCTTGCCGACGCTGGTCCTGCTCACCGCGCTGGTCCCCGCCCTGCGCGCGCACCGGCTGCCCGCGGCCCGGGCGATCTCCGCCGGCAGCGCGCCGAGCACCAGGCGCGGCCTGCGGGTGCAGCGCCGTCTCAGCGGCTCCCGGCTGCCGCGGGCTCTCAGTTTGGGCATGGGCCAGCCGTTCGCCCGGCCGGGCCGCGCCCTGCTGACCATGGCGGCCATCGCCCTCGGCGTCACCACGGTCACCCTGACCACCGGTCTGACCGGCACCATGCTCGCGTACGGCGAGAGCGGCAAGGGAGAGGGCGGCACCATCCATGTGCAGGTGGGTTCCGAAGCCGGCCGCCAGACGCCGCCGGTGCTCGGCGACGGCGAGATCGAGCGGCGCCTGAGGGCGGTGCCGGGGGTGGCGACGGTGACCGCGCGCGCGTTCACCAAAGTGAGCCTGGCCGGTGCGGGCGGCACGGTCTTCGTCGACTTCTACCGCGGGGACCGCCTCGACTCCGCCGAACCGATCGTCCAGGGACGCCGGCCGACCGGGCTGGGCGAGGTGGCGGCCGGGCCGGCCTTCCTGGCTCAGCACGGTTTCGCGGTCGGTGACCGGACCACGCTCCACTTGGAGGGCCGGCAGTTGCAGGTCGCCTTCGTCGGCATGCTGGCCCAGGGCAATGCCCAGGCGATGGAGGCCACCTGGCAGGCCAGGGGCGTACTCGCCCCGCAGGCGGAGGTGATCGAGTACCTGGTTCGCCTCGCTCCCGGTGCCGATGCGCAAGCTGCTCAGGAGGCCGTCGCCGGGATCGATCCGGGCCTGCACCCGCAGCTGAAGGAACCGGGCAACGCCGCCACCACCACCGTGGTCGGGTTCTCCACCGTGTTCACCGTGCTGCTGTCGGTCGTGGCCGCGCTCGGCGTCTTCAACACCGTGCTGCTGAACACCCGGGAGCGTCGACGCGATCTCGGCATGCTCAAGTCGATCGGGATGACTCCCCGCCAGGTCGTACTGATGACGGTGACCTCGGTGGCCGGTCCCGGCCTGGTCGCCGGGCTGGCCGGCATCCCGCTCGGGGTGGCCGCCCACCGGCTGCTGGTGGACCACGTGGGCTTCATCGCCTTCCCCGAGTCCATGAAGGACGTCTACCACCTGCCGCAGTTGGTGGCGTTGGCCCTGGCAGGCGTGGTGATCGCCGTCCTCGGCGCGCTGCTCCCTGCCCGTTCGGCGGCACGGCTGACCATCGCCAAGGTCCTGCACAACGAGTAGAGACACCCGGTCCTCTCGCCGGGGCGGGGCCGTGATGGCCCCGCCCCGGCGCACCCCAGGAGGCTCGGCCGGCAGCGTGGGCTGAGCCTGCCGTCGGCGATCCGTATCTGTGGTGTGCGGCCCTCCGCGGGAGCACGCCGCACGACCTGGTCGCGATCTTCGCTTCTTCGCTCGCATCGCCGCGCCCCGTGCCGGTCGGGGCAGCTCACTGTCATCCACCCGGGGAACCCGGCGGCGGGGAAGCGAGGCAGCGGTCGGCCCCGAGACCGTCGGGACGTTTTCGGAAAATCCAGCCGCCAAGGGCCGCCCCTGACCGGATTCTGCCGGACACGTCTAGTCATCGGGAGCGCCTTTCCCGACCCGCTCGAGCCGTCCGAAAACCGCCTTTGACCAGCAAAAGACCCTCCCGAAGGAGGGTCCGTGGTAAAGCGCCCCCGGCAGGACTCGAACCTGCGGCCAAGTGCTTAGAAGGCACCTGCTCTATCCACTGAGCTACGGGGGCCGGGTGGTGGCCTGGTGGCCGGGAGCCCCTGGTGGGTGGGGCGTGGCCTGTCGGGTCAAGGATAGGGCTCCGATCCCCTTGGCCCGGTTGCTTCACCTGCGTGGCACGTTGTGGAGGTTCGGTGAAGCGGAACGATAATCGCAGGCAGGTGCGATTCCCGCAGCGCTTTTCACGCCACTTGGCTCGGGTGTTGTGCACTCGTTATGCCTGAGGCCCGTGTCATCAGCTGTTCGGTCGGCGCGTAGGACCGCTATACGCTTCAAAAAGGCTCCAAAATTGGGCATTCTTCGCATGTGGTGACCTTGGACGAACGGCCTCAGCTGATCGACGCACTCTCCGCCCTGCGCGACTGTGTCGCCGCCGTGCGTCTACCCCTCCCCCTCCCAGGAGCTCCACGCGCCCGCCAGACCCGGGCCGAGCTCCTCGCCCAGCTCGACGACTATCTGGTACCACGGCTCAAGGACCCCGACGCCCCCCTCCTCGCCGTCGTCGGCGGCTCCACCGGAGCCGGCAAGTCCACCCTCGTCAACTCCCTTGTGGGGCGGCGCGTCAGCGAGGCGGGGGTGCTCAGGCCCACCACGCGTACCCCCGTGCTCGTCTGCCACCCCGACGACCACCACTGGTTCGCCGGCATGCGCGTCCTGCCCCAGCTCACCCGCGTCTGGCTGCCCCACCAGGACGACGACCACCCGCCCGAGGAGCCCCCGGAGGAGAACGCGCTGCGGGTCGAGACCTCCTCCGCCCTCGCCCAGGGGCTCGCCCTCCTCGACGCCCCCGACATCGATTCCCTCGTCGTCGAGAACCGGCTGCTCGCCGCCGAGTTGATCTGCGCCGCCGACATCTGGGTAATGGTCACGACCGCCTCGCGGTACGCCGACGCCATCCCCTGGCACCTGCTCCGTACCGCCAAGGAGTACGACGCCACGCTCGTCACCGTCCTCGACCGCGTCCCCCACCAGATCATCGGCGAGGTCTCCCGGCAGTACGAGGCCCTGCTCCACAAGGCGGGTCTCGGGGACGTGCCGCGGTTCACCATCCCCGAGCTGCCCGAGTCCGCCGGCGGCGGCAGCGGACTGCTGCCCGACACCGCCGTCGCCCCGCTGCGCGCCTGGCTCGCCCACCGCGCCCAGGACCCCGCCGCCCGCCAGCAGGCCGTCAGTCGTACCGCCACCGGCGTCATCGGCTCCCTCGACACCCGGATGCCCGAGCTCGCCGGGGCGGTCGCCGCCCAGTACGCGGCCGCCGTCCGGCTCGGGGCTGTCGTCGAGGCGGCGTACGAGGAAGAGGGCGAGCGCGTCCGGCAGGAGCTGCGCCGCGGCGCCGTCCTGGCCGGCGACGCCCGTACCCGCTGGCGCGGCTACCCCCGCGACAGCACCGCCGGCGAACTCCTCGACGCCCTCGTCGAGTCCCTCGCCGCCCTCCTCCAGTGCGCGGTCGCCGCCGCCGACGAACGCGTACGGGACTCCTGGCGCCGCGAACCCGCCGCGGCCGCCCTCGGCGCCCCGCAGGCCGCCCCCGACCGGGAGGCGAGCGAGCGGATCGAGATGACCGTACGGCGCTGGCGGCGCGTCCTCGAAGAGCTGGCCGAGGAAGAGCTCCGCAGCACGGAGCGACCGGGCAGCGCCCGCACCGCGGCGCCCGAGGCCGACACCGTCGCCGCCCTGCTCGCCGCCGCTCTCCTCGGCGGCCGCCGCACCCGCAGCGGTGGCGAACGGCTCGCCGAACTCCTCGGCGCCCAGGGCGCCCTGCGCCTGCGCGACAAGGGCGGCGAACTCGTCATGACGTACCTCGACCGCGCCCTGCACACCGAACGCGACCGGCGCCTGGCCCCCCTGGAAGCCCTCGACGTGACCCCCGAGCCGCAGGCGGAGCTGATCGCCGCGCTCTCCGTACTGCAGAAGGAGAAGTGAGGACCGGTGAGCAGCAGCACGGTGGACGAGCGCTGGGACGACCACTGGGACGACGGACTGATCGCGCGCCGCGCGGCCGGGCCCATGCCCGAGAACCCGCATCCGGCCCCCGAGGGCGGGCAGACGGAGGAGGACAGCCTCCCGCCCCTGGGCGGCCGGTACGGTGGCTCTCTGCGCACCCGGCTCGACGCCCTCCACGAGCTCGTCGGCCTCTCCCGTACGCGACTCGAGAACGACACGCTCGCCGAGGCCGGACGCGTACTCGACGAGGCCGCGGCCCGGCAGCGGCTCTCGGCCCGCCACACCGTCGTGGCCATCGCCGGCCCCACCGGCAGCGGCAAGTCGACGCTCTTCAACGCCCTCGCCGGCGTCCCCGTCTCCGAGACGGGACTGCGCCGCCCCACCACCGCCGCGCCCATCGCGCTCAGCTGGTCCGAGGGCTCCGCGGGGCTCCTGGACCGGCTCGCCGTCCCCGGCCGGCTCCGGCGCCGCCCGCTCGCCGGCGGCGCCGCCGACGAGGACCTGCAGGGGCTCGTCCTGATCGACCTGCCCGACCACGACTCGGCCGTCACCACCCACCGCGACCAGGTCGACCGGGTCCTCGGCCTTGTCGACGCCGTGATCTGGGTCGTGGACCCCGAGAAGTACGCCGACGCCGTGCTCCACGAGCGCTATCTGCGCCCGCTCGCCGGCCATGCCGAGGTCACCTTCGTCGTCCTCAACCAGATCGACCGGCTGGGCGTCGAGGCCGCCGACCTCGTCCTGGACGACCTGCGCCGCCTCCTCGACGAGGACGGCATGGCTCTCGGCGAACACGGGGAGCCCGGCGCCACCGTCCTCGCTCTCTCCGCGCTCACCGGGGACGGCGTGGGCGAACTGCGCGAACTCCTCGGCCGGTTCGTCCA